>OMUE01000178.1 GCA_900314165.1 uncultured Acidaminococcus sp. | reverse complement strand
AAATTGGGGTGTCTTTTTGCGTTTTAATTTCGGTCGAAGAGTATTTTCATAGTAAAAGTGAAGAGCGAAGAGGGTGCGCTGCACTGGATGATGACGACGGCCGACCGCCGACATACGACAGACGAAAAAGGAACCACGCTACGCGTGGAACTTATTCAAACCGGCGAAAGACGGTTTGTTCCTCTATCGTACGTCGTCTGTCTTCCGTCGTCCGTCTTAGCCCCCTAATCCCTAACACCTAATAAGGAGGAACTAAACAATGCCTTGTACTACATTATTAGTCGGAAAAAACGTAAGTTATGATGGATCCACGCTGATGGCGAGGAATGAAGATTCGCCGGCGGGAAAATTTACAGCGAAGAAATTCATTGTAGTAAAACCAGAGGACCAGCCGAGACGGTATGAGTCCGTGATTTCCAAATGCGTGGTGGAGCTGCCGGACAACCCGATGCGCTATACGGCTATGCCCAACGCGGATCCTGTTGAGGGCATCTGGGGCGAAGCGGGCATCAACGAGGCCAACGTGGCCATGAGCGAGACGGAGACCATTACGTCCAACTATCGGGTGCTGGGAGCGGATCCCATGGTACCGGGAGGCATCGGGGAGGAGGACTTCCTGACTCTGGTACTGCCCTACATTCATTCTGCCCGGGAAGGGGTGCTGCGGCTGGGAAGCCTGCTGGAACAGTACGGTACCTATGAGAAAAACGGTATCGGGTTCCAGGATGTGGACGAGATCTGGTGGCTGGAGACTATCGGGGGCCATCACTGGATTGCCAAAAAAGTGCCGGATGATGAAGTGGTGGTCATGCCCAACCAGCAGGGCATCGACTATTTCGACCTGGTGGACGCCTTTGGGGATAAGAAAGAACACCTGTGTTCGGCAGATCTGCTGGACTTTATCCGGGACAACCATTTGGACCTGACGCTGCCGGAAGAGCGGACAGAGGCCCTGGAGCAGGACCGGGCCTTTGACTGCCGCAGTGCCTTTGGCAGCCACGACGACGCGGACCATACGTACAATACGCCCAGAGCCTGGTACATGCTGCGCTGTCTGGCGCCCTATACCCATCAATGGGAAGGCCAGGATGTGGAGTATACCCCGGAATCTGACGACCTGCCCTGGTCCATCCAGCCGGAGCGGAAGGTAACGGTGGAGGATGTGAAGTACCTGCTGAGCAGTCATTATCAGGGCACAGTGTACGATCCCTACAGCCGCATTGGCCAAGAGACTCCTCATACCCATTACCGGCCTATCGGCATCAACCGGACGAATTTCCTGGCCTGCACCCAGCTGCGGCCCTATATGCCGGCGGACCGGATGGCGGTGGAATGGATTGCAGAGGGCTGTAACGTGTACAATGCTTTCGTGCCCTTCTATACTAATGTGGAGACCACACCGGACTATCTGGCTAAGACGGGCGAACTGCCGGATACGGATGAATTCTACTGGGCCAACCGGCTCATCGGGGCGTTAGCAGATGCTCATTATGCCAAATGTGCCAATATCATCGAGCGGTACCAGAACGCCGTAGGGGCCAAGGCCTATGCGCTGCTGAAGAAGTACGACGGCAAGCCTGGCAAGGTGGAACCCCAGGATCTGGAAGCCGCCAATGAGGAACTGGCAGCCATGGTCCGGGCAGAAACCCAGAAAACCCTGGGCAAGGTGCTGTTTGTAGCCAGCAATGGCATGAAGAACGGGTTTGCGAGGAGCGATTTTTAAAGCGAAGAGCGAAGAGTGAAGAGCGAAGAGGGTGCGCTGCACTGGATGACGACCACCGACGACCGACATACGACGGACGAAAGAGGAACCACGCTACGCGTGGAATTTATTCAAACCGACGTAAGACGGTTTGTTCTCCTGTCGTACGTCTTCTGTCGTACGTCGTCCGTCTTACCCCTAGCCCACTAAGAAAGGAGGCACCGTTATGATTGGAGTAAAGAAATGCATAGATATAGCCATGGTACTCTTGCTCATCCTCGAACTGGGCGGCAAGGTGATTCCTATTCCGGTGCACAGGATCCTGGGATTTGTGCTGGGAGCGCTGATGGTATTCCATTGCGTGCTGAATCGGAACTTCTTTGTCTTTCTGGGCAAAGGGGCCTATCCCCGGAGAAGGATTCTCAATACGGTGACGGTGTTCCTATTTCTGCTGGCTATGGTAGCGGTGCTGGTGTCCGGCGTGGGTATGGGCATGGCCAGAAAGGCTGGCAGCAGCCCCATGTTCTGGCATTCGGTCCATGTACGGGGATCTATTGCCTGTTTCGTGCTGCTGTTGATCCATGGGGCCATCCAGGGCCGGCGGTACCTCCAAGGCTGGAAGCTGAAGGGAGCACTGGCTCTCGTAGTGGTGCTGACCGCAGGGGCGGTGGCAGGCATTCCCTATGCGGACCGCTGGTTCCATCCGGTAGTGGTCAATAAAAAAGACGTAATCAGCGGGGAAAAGCTGACCACGTCGAAGAAAGTGCTGACGGTGTATTTCGGGCGCATCGGCAATACACCTTTTGAGAATACGGCAGACGCTGTGTCAGGAGCCTCCCTGATGCGGAATCAGGCGGACGGCACCCTCATGGGCAACTCCCAGGTGCTGGCCTGGATGGTCCAGGATGCTGTAGGCGGCGATGTAGCGGCCATCCGGACGGAGAAACAGTATTCGCCGAAGTACAGTGAAGTGGTAAAGGACGGCAAGGCGGAAATAAACAATGAGGATCGGCTGGTGCTGAAGTCCATGGCTGTGCGGCCTGAAGACTACGACGTCCTCGTACTGGTGTATCCCGTGTGGTGGAGCACGACGCCCCGGGCCGTTAACAGCTTTCTGGAGGCCCACGACCTGAAGGGTAAGCTGCTGATTCCCATCGTGACCCACGGCGGCAGCGGCCAGGCAGCCACGATCCAATCCATCCGCAACTCTACTCAGGCAGACGTAAAAGAACCCTTGGAAGTCTACAGCAGCGACATTCCAAGGGCCAGAGGAAGAGTGGGGGAATACTTGAGGAAAGTGAAGAGCGAAGAGTAAAGAGCGAAAAGGCGCCTGCGGCGGGCAAGGAAGAAAAAAGCGAAGAGCGAAGAGTAAAGAGCGAAGAGGCGCCTGCGGCGGACAAGGAAGAAAGAAATCCATCCGCGTGAGCGGCCTCTTCGCTCTTATCTCTTCGCTCTTCGCTTTCACTCAGAAATACTGCACCGCCAGGTCTACCAGGCCGTCTTCCAGGACATGCTGGAACTCAGGGGCGGAGAGGGTATCGGCGGAGACGGAGAACAGGGTGTCATGGACCTGCCAATGGGCGGCGTGGCCGGTGACCAGGCTGTTGTCCGGATTTGTATAGGTTCCCGTATAGACAGTAATGCCTTTCAGCTGCTGCATGGACCACTGAGCGCCGTAGATGCCGCTGATATCCCCGGAAGGATGGGTCTTGCTGGCTTTGGCAGTGCGGATTCGCAGGACGGTATTGGCATTCCCGTCACGAGTGTACAACAGGTCGATGAGGTCTTTACTGATGACCATGGCTTCGCTGACGTGGTAGCCGGAGATTTTCGGCAAGTACAGGGGCGTAAAGCCGGCGGCCTTGGCGGCTTCCTGGACTGTAGCGTAATTGACGATGGGGCTGGGGATGGTTTCCTTCGGGGCAGCGAACCCTGTTACAGCAGTTCCCAGGCTCAGGCACAGCACCGTAGCCAGGGACAGACGACGAAACGTTTTATTCATGGTTAAGATTCCTCCTAAGTAATTGTTGTATCGGATATAGTATAGCACAGGAAAGATGAAAGGCGGATGAAGAATAGACATCAAATGTCAGAAGTCAGACGTCAGGGTGCTCCGCACGGACACCCCCATCACCATCCTACGGAGAGAACCCACCACCGGCTTCGCCGGTTCCCCGCCCTTGAAAAGGGCGGACAGAGAGGATGCTGAGAGCTCTAATCAGACTTGCCCCCGCACTGCGTGGGCGGACTTAAATTAGAAGACTTCTAAACCCCGACAACAGGTTCTATCATCTATCATCTATCATCTTCCTCAAGCCGCCCAGCGGGCTCCTCTTCCCTCTTTCCTCTTCTCTCTTCCCTACACAAGTCTTATAACTCCCATATACACTGCCGTGCCGACGGCCATGGACAGGAACATGTTGCGCTTCCAGAGATGGGTGGCGATGGTGAGGACTACGGACAGAAGCTCCGGAAAGGCATGGGTGGGACCTGTGAGAGGGATATCCTTCAGGCAGTACACCACCAGCATGGCAAAGACCGCACTGGGCAGGGCCTTGCCCAAATATTGGATATAGGGCGGCGTAGGTTTTTTGGAGGAGAATACCAAAAACGGCAGGAACCGGGTAATCTGAGTGCCCAGGACGCCCATGGCGATGGTGATGGCTTGTTCTACGAACGTCATTTCCCGTAGCCTCCTTTCTCAGCAATGGGCTTGCGGAACACGGTCAGCAGCACCAGGATGACCAGCATGGTGGGAATCAGGAACGTGCTGGACGTGAACAGCAGGCGGCAGACAATAGCCGCAGCTAAGCCGATGATGGCAGTATAGTGTTTCTTTTCCTTCAGCAACTGCTCCAGGAAGATGACGACGAACATGGTGGTCATCATAAAGTCTATGCCTTTCAGGTCAAAGGGAATGAAGCTGCCCAGTAGGCCGCCGGCCGTGGCACCGGCTACCCAGGAAGCCTGATCTAAGAAGGAGATCCAGAACATGAACCAGCCTTTGTCCACGCTCTCCGGCACTTTGGCCGCGTAGCAGAGGGAAAAGGTCTCATCGCTCATGGTATAGATCATATAATATTTTTTCAATCCCAGGTTCTTGAACCGGTCCAGCATGGACAGGCCGTAGAACAGGTGCCGGGCCTGGACCAGGACGCTCATAATGAGAGTCTGGAGGGGATTGAAGGGGGCCAGCAGCAGGGAAACCAGCAGGAACTCCAGGGAGCCGCCATATACCAATAAAGCCGTAATGGCAGGGTACCAGAAGCTGAAGCCGGCGGCGTGCATATAGACGCCATAGGCGGTGGACAGGAAGAAATAGCCGGCCATCATGGGGATGGTATAAGGAAAGGCTGCTTTCAGGGCGGAAAAAATCATAGATGCACCTCGGATCTTAGGGATTAGTGGGCTAGGGGATAGGGACTAGAAATAAATTCATAGAGTAAGAGTAGTATATCACGAATTCTTGCTATGCTCCAGCAGATAGTCTTTGAATAGGGAGACAGCGGGATTATTGTGGCGGGCGTTCCAGGCCAGAACGGTGGCGAAGGGAGCTGCCGTTTTTTTTATGGGTACGTAGGCCAGTGGCAGCTTGCCCTCGGGAGGTAAATCGAAATCCGGCAAGATGGCCAGGCCCAGGCCTGCCTGGACGTGGAACAGGATTTCTTCCACAGTGCTGCATTGACGGCTGATTCGTGGTGTAAAGCCCCAGGCAGAACAGATTTCCTTTACTTTTTCATAGCTTTTGGCAGAAGCCGTATCGGAAAACACGATGAACGGTTCGTGGGACAGTCTTTTCCCGTCCCTGCGAGTTTCCTTCAGCCAGGGATGATCCTGGGGCAGTACAAGGCAGTTGTAGGCAGGGCACAGGACTACGGTTTTCAAAGGCGCCAGGAACGAAAGGCCCAGGTCTCCGGCGATGGCGCAGTCCACCGTTTCCGTCTCTAAAGACTGCTGCAACTGAGGGAAGTCCATGAGGGAGAGTTCCAGGGAGATATCGGAATGATCCCTCTTAAACCGGCGGAGGATGGGCAGGAACTGTTGGGATAGCCCCGTACCCATAATGGCCAGCTGCAGGCCGGGAGGAGCACTATTGCTGGCCATGCGGACGGCTTCCAGTAGAGCCATTTCCTGTTCCAGTAAGGACTGGCTGCCTTGCTGGAACACCAGTCCCGCATAGGTCAGTTTGACGCTGCGTTTTGTCCGGGCTAGCAGGGTGACGCCTACTTCTTTTTCCAGCTTGGCAATCTTTTTGCTCAGAGTGGGCTGGCCTATTGATAAAGCGGAGGAAGCTTTTGTGTAGCTTTTATATCGGGCGACGGCCTGGAAGGCCTGAATGTCTTCTTTGTCCATAATAACCTCACTTATGAAGAATTGGAATTAATAAGATGGCAAATTAAGTAGCAATATACTTATTTTAACATAATTTATGATAAAATGGCATAATAACTTGGACAAGAAATCAGACGTCAGAAGTCAGACGTCAGCTTGGTAGTGCGGGGAGAAAGGCTGGTGCTGCTTACTAAGGTTGTTAGTGAGAACCGTTATGTCCCCTGGACGGCCCCACCACCGTGCTTCGCACGGTTCCCCTCCCCTGCGGAGATGACGGCCCTCAGGGCAACTTGTCGCCCCCGTAGGGATTTTGTCATCCCCGTAGGGGAGGAGGACCGTCTGCAAAAACAAGTTAGTTCAAGGCAGATGGTGGTGGGGCTGGGCGGAGCCCCTTACAAAGATGGCGAGGGGGCAGGCCAGAGGCCTCCTCTTCGCTCTTCACTTTCTTCATTTCTTCCTTGCTGCCGCAGGCTACTAGCCTCTAACGTCTCACTTTTCTACCTTGCCCTGCGCAGCAGCCTTTTCGCTTTTCACTTTTCACTCCAACTAGGACGAAATATTTTATTAAAAACGTAATAAATGTTAGCTTTTTCACAATCCTTTTTCAGAGGATTCTTACTATCCTCTTGATTTTTTCTGCATAACGACTGTATACTATCAACTAGTTTATTACAATAATAAACGCGTTTCAGAATTAACTGCCAATGAATAATGAAGCAAAATCCGTAGAGAATCGACCCTTTTACCGCAACATTAGGTACTTTCGGAGAATCCGTGGTACAGTAGTAACAACGACAAACCAGGAGATGAAGTCCATATGGAACAATATTATTGGGCGGCGCTGGCGGCCTTATTAGGCTACCAGGCGCCCCAAAAGATGAAGTATTTTCTTTCTCATTTCGGCACAGCCAAACAGGCCTTACAGGCCAGCCCCCAGGAATTGGCCCATCAAGGCCTCTTGACGGCCGGACAGGCGAGAAATTGGGACAGTCAGATGCGGGAGGACCTGCCGGAACGGCTGTACACCTATTGCGAAACCCACGGGGTCACGATCCTCACCCTGCTGGACGACTCCTATCCTGAACTCTTGCGGCACATTGCGGATCCACCGCCTGTGTTGTATGTGAAGGGGACGCTGACGGATACCTCAGGAGCCCTGGCCATCGTAGGCTCCCGCAAAGCCACACCCTACGGTTTGGGCAATGCAGAGCACTTTGCCGCCAAGCTGGCTGGACGAGGCATTTCCATCATCAGCGGCGGAGCTTATGGCATAGATGCCGCAGCCCATACAGGAGCCTTAAAAGCTCACGGCACAACCGTAGCTGTTCTGGGCGGTGGTTTTGAACATTTATATCCTTCGGACCATGTCCGTCTGTTCGATAAAATCTGCAGCCAGGGAGCTCTCATCACAGAGTTTACCCCTTGGACAGAAAGCCTGGCCCTGCATTTTCCCCTGCGCAACCGGATCATTGTGGGCCTGTCCAAAGGAGTCCTGGTAGTGGAAGCGGCCGTGAAAAGCGGCGCCATGATCACTGCTCATCTGGCGGCGGACGAAAACCGGGATGTGTATGCCATTCCCGGGCCTATCTCATCACCGGTCAGCAAAGGGACTCATAAATTAATCCAGGAAGGAGCCCGCCTGGTGACCACACCGGAGCAGGTGGCTGCCCTGTTGCAGGGACAGCTGACAGGTCAGGAACCGGAAGAAGACGGGGCAAGCTTGTTTCCACCGGATCCTGTGAAAACAGATCCCTTGCAGGAGGAGTTGTACCAATGGCTCAGCCGGCAGGGCCAATCCCATTCTCTGGAATCCATAGCAGAACATTTTCCCCAGTCGCTGGCCCAATTGAACATGGCCGCCCTGGAATTGGAACTGGCAGGCAAGATCCGCAAGGGGCCTGCTGACAGATATTATGTAGTATAGGAGGAAATCATTGTGGCAAAGAACCTGGTTATCGTAGAATCTCCTACGAAATCCAAAACCATAGAGAAATTCCTGGGCAGGAATTACACCGTCCGCGCCTCCATGGGCCATCTGCGGGATCTGCCCAAAAGCCAGTTCGGCGTAGATGTGGAACATAATTTCGAACCGAAATACATCAATATCCGTGGCAAAGGGGAGCTCATCAAAGAGCTGCGGACCCTGGCCAAAAAAGCGGATAAAATCTATCTGGCAACGGACCCTGACCGGGAAGGGGAAGCCATCGCCTGGCATCTGGGCCATATCCTGGGTGTGAATCCTGAGAGCCCCTGCCGGATTTCGTTCCATGAAATCACATCCCAGGCCGTGAAGGATGCTCTGAAGAAGCCCCATGCCATCGATATGGATATGGTGGATGCCCAGCAGACCCGACGGATTCTGGACCGGATTG
The DNA here is from genome assembly GCA_900314165.1 of uncultured Acidaminococcus sp. The sequence goes on along the minus strand of OMUE01000178.1, from coordinate 14,715 downwards.
TAGGGTACCAGCTGAGCCCCCTTTTGTGGCGGAAGGTCCGCAAAGGCCTGTCCGCAGGACGGGTTCAGTCCGTAGCTGTCAAGATCCTCTGTGACCGGCAGAAGGAAATCGACGATTTTGAACCGGAAGAATACTGGACCAGTTCCGTCGTGCTGGCGCCAGAGGGTAAGACGCCAAAGCTGACGGCAGAAGCCACAAAGAAGGATGGCAAGAAGCTGACCATCCACAATAAACAGGAAGCGGATCAGGTGACAGCGGACCTGAAGAAGGCTAAGTACCAGGTGGAGGACTGCTCCGTCAAGGATCGGGTGCGCCGGCCTGTAGCTCCCTTTACCACGTCCAGCCTCCAGCAGGAAGCTGTAAAGAAGTTGAATTTTACCACCCGGAAGACCATGCTGGTGGCCCAGCAGCTGTATGAAGGCGTAACCTTGGGCCGCAAAGGCTCCGTAGGTCTCATTACGTACATGCGTACGGACTCCGTGCACCTGGCCGACCAGGCGGTGGCGGAAATCCGGAATTATATTGCAGCCAACTATGGGGACGCCTATCTGCCGAAAGCTCCTCAGGTGTATTCCAGCCGGAAGAATGCCCAGGAAGCCCACGAAGCCATCCGTCCTACCAGCGTGGAACGGACCCCGGAATCTGTGGCGCCCTACCTGGATAAGGACCAGCTGAAGCTGTACACCCTGATCTGGAAGCGGGCCGTGGCCTGCCAGATGCAGAGCAGCATCAGCCAGCTGACCACCCTTACCATCAGCGGGGATAATTACGAACTGCGGGCCTCCGGTTCCGTAGTGAAGTTCGATGGGTTCCTGAAGCTGGCCGACAAGAAAGATGAAGAAAAAGATAAAAAGGTGCCTGCCCTGCCGAAGGGGACGGCGCTGGACCTGGTGCGCATGAACGAAGCGGTCCAGCATTTTACGGAACCGCCTCCTTACTTTACAGAAGCGACCCTGGTCAAAGAACTGGAAGAAAAGGGCATCGGCCGTCCCAGCACGTATGCGCCCATTATCCAGACCATACAGGGCCGGGGCTACGTGGCCCGGGAAGGCAAAAAGCTCATGCCCACGGAACTGGGCAAGCTGACCATCGATATGCTGACCCAGTACTTCCACAACTTCATCGACGTACCGTTCAGCGCCCACATGGAAAAGGAACTGGACGATATCAGCGAACATAAGACGGATAAAGACACGGTGCTGAAGGAGTTCTACGGGCCCTTCGAGCAGGCTCTCACCGTAGCGGATAAGAACATCCCTGTAGTAGAAAAGCCCGTCATCGTCAGCGATGTGAAATGTGAAAAATGCGGCCGCTTCATGGTGGTGAAGGAAGGGCGCCATGGCAAATTCCTGGCCTGCCCGGGCTTCCCGGAATGCCGGAATACGAAGCCCATCCTGGTGAAGGTGGGCGTCAAGTGCCCTAAGTGCGGTGGGGAGCTCATCGAGCGCCACAGCAAGACGGGACGGCTGTTTTACGGCTGTGCCAACTATCCGTCCTGCCGCTTTACGTCCTGGGACAAGCCTACGAATGAGGTATGTCCGGACTGCGGCAGCATGATGGTGGAGCATGTAGACCGGCGGGGCAACAAGATCCTGCACTGCAGCAACGAGAAATGTCCCAACAGCACCTTGAAGCGCTCCCGTCCGGAAACAGTAGAAAAAGAGGGTAACGAATGAGTGTATATGTAATCGGTGCCGGTCTGGCTGGCAGTGAAGCAGCCTGGCAGCTGGCAAAACAGGGAATCCCTGTGACCTTGTATGAAATGCGGCCGGCTAAATCCGATCCGGCCCACCATACGGCCTTATTCAGCGAGCTGGTTTGCAGCAATTCTTTCCGGGCCGGCAATATCGAGAACGCCGTAGGGCTTTTGAAGGAAGAAATGCGGCGGCTGGATTCCGTCATCATGCAGGCGGCGGACGCCCATCAGGTACCGGCCGGAGGTGCCCTGGCCGTGGACCGGGAAGGCTTTGCCCAGGCCGTGACGGACTTGGTCCGGAGCAATCCTCTCATTACTGTGGTCAACGAGGAAGTGACGGATTACGACCGGTTCGCTCCGGAGGACTACGTCATTACGGCTACCGGGCCTTTGACAGGAGAACCTTTGTCCAGTGCCATCGGGAAACTGGTCCAGAAGGATTATTTCCATTTCTTTGACGCGGCGGCGCCCATCGTGACCATAGACTCCCTGGATATGGATAAGGTGTACAAGGCTTCCCGCTATGACAAAGGGGAAGCGGCCTACTACAACTGCCCCTTCACAAAAGAAGAATATATCCGCTTCTGGACGGAGCTGTGCCATGCGGAAACGGCACCCGTAAAGGATTTCGAGCACGGCAACGTGTTCGAAGCCTGCATGCCTATAGAAGAAATGGCCCTGCGGGGCGAAGATACCATGCGCTTCGGGCCCCTGAAGCCCGTGGGCCTGCCGGATCCCCGGACAGGGGAGGAACCTTATGCGGTGGTCCAATTGCGGCAGGACAATGGAGCTGGAACATTATACAATATCGTCGGGTTCCAGACCCATTTGCGCTGGCCGGAACAGCGGCGGGTATTTCGTATGATTCCCGGACTGGAGAACGCCGAATTTGTCCGGTATGGGGTCATGCATAAAAATTCTTATCTGAATTCTCCTCTTCTGTTGAATCCGGATTATTCCTTAAGGATCAATCCCCATATGTATTTTGCCGGACAGATGACCGGGGTAGAGGGCTATGTGGAATCTGCCAGCTCCGGTTTGTTAGCTGGCTTGTATTTAGGACAGATTCTCAGAGGCCGTCAGGTTAACCTATTTCCTAAGGAAACGGCTATCGGGGCTCTTTCCCACTACATCAGCAACCCGGATGTGAAGCATTTCCAGCCCATGAACGTGAATTTTGGGCTCATTGCCCCCTGGGATGGCCCTAAAATCCGGAACAAAAAAGAGAAAAATGGGGCTATTGCAAAACGGAGTTTAAATTTTCTGGAAAATTACAAAAAGTCTCTTGTATAATGTTTCTGGATATGGTAGTATGAATTGTCTGGAATTAACTGTAATTTGAAATATTTTGAGGACTGCCATGGAAAAGGGGTTAACGAATGAGCAGTGGGTGGATCATTTCAAGATCTACCTGACCGTGGAGAAAAATGATTCTCCTTTGACGGTGTCGAATTATGAGGCAGACATCCGGCATTTTGCGGATTTCCTGGCTTCCAAAGGGAAACCTTTGGACTGGCAGGCTGTGAAGGTGCTGGACATCCGTTCCTATCTGGCGTATATGCACCAGCAGGAATTTGCCCGCAAGACCATTGCCCGCAGGATTTCCTCCTTGCGTTCCTTCTACCGGTATCTACGGCGGGAGGGAGCAGTACCCATGAACCCGTTTACGAAGGTCCGGACGCCGAAGCTGGAGAAGAAACTTCCCGTCTTCCTGGAGGAATTCGAGATCGATCTCCTGCTGAAGATGCCGGATGTGACGACGGAACTGGGCTGCCGGGACAGAGCTATCCTGGAAATGCTGTATTCTACAGGCTGCCGGGTGTCCGAGCTCGTAGGGCTCACCCTGGACAGGTTGGACCTGAGCAACCGGTATGTACTCCTTTTGGGCAAGGGGAATAAGGAGCGCCTGGTGCCTCTGGGCCATCCCTGTGTGCAGGCTATGGAGCATTACCTGCGGGAAAGCCGCAGGCAGCTCATGGCAAAGTACAAGGCAGCACCTCATTCCAGTGTGTTTGTGAACAGCCGGGGAGGTTCCCTGACGGCTCGCAGCGTGCGGCGGATTCTGGACAAGTATGTGGAGATGACGGCCATGCAGAAACATGTGAGCCCTCACACCATCCGCCATACCTTTGCTACTCATCTGCTGGACCACGGAGCGGATTTGCGGTCCGTGCAGGAGTTACTGGGTCATGTAAGTTTGTCCACAACCCAGATTTATACACATGTAACTGCAGAGCGACTGACTGCAGTCTATGAAAAACATCATCCAAGAGCCTGACAGGAGGGGACATTTATGTTAGCATTGTTAGAAAAAACCCGTATGATCAACAAGCTTCTGCAAAATACGGAAAGCGTCAGCTACAAGAAGATGGCTGAAGTCCTGAGGGATGTGATCAAGTCCAACATCTATATCGTATCCAGCACCGGTGATCTGCTGGGCTACGCCATTTTGGACGGTTTTGAATGTGAACTGATGATCAAAAAGGTTCTGGACGTGGGCAAATTCCCCGAAAGCTATGTAAACTGGCTGGAAGGGATTCGGGAAACGTCTTCTAACTATCGTCTGGTAAAGAATATGTGCGCTTTCAGCGAAGATACCCGCTGCTTGTTTGAAAGCAAATTCACGACGGTTGTACCTATTTTCGGGAACGGCGTCCGTCTGGGCACCCTGATCTTGGGCAAATTCAAGAAGGAGTTTGTGGATGCGGACCTGCTGCTCAGCGAATACGCTGCGACGGTTATTGGCATGCAGCTGTTGCACGACAAAGCCCTGCACATCGAAGAAGCCTCCCGGAAGAAGGCTATGGTGCAGATTGCCTTCTCCAACCTGTCCTACAGTGAACTGGAAGCTATCTCTGAAATCCTGAAGGCTCTGCCCGGAGATGAAGGCCTGCTGGTGGCCAGCAAGATTGCCGACCAGGCCGGCATCACCCGCAGCGTCATCGTCAACGCTTTGCGGAAATTCGAAAGTGCCGGGGTCCTGGAAACAGAATCTTTGGGCATGAAGGGTACCTATGTGCGCATCCTGAACGAATATCTGCGGGATGGCCTGAAGGAACATAAGAAATAAAGATTCGTAGATAAAACGGGGTCAATGCTACGGCACTTGACCCCGTTTGTGTAATCCTAGGGATTAGTGGGGTAGTGCGGGAGCACCCTCTTCGCTCTTCACTTTTCGCTCTTCGCTTTATCAAAGGAGTCCAAGCAAATGTTAAGCCTCGATGCTTCCATGATTTACCGGGTGCCGGCATTGCTGCTGACCATCACGGTGCACGAATATGCCCACGGCGCCATGTCTTCCTCTCTGGGGGATCCTACTCCGGAGCTGGACGGACGGCTGACCATGAACCCACTGGCTCATCTGGACCTAATCGGGTCCCTGATGCTGCTATTGGTAGGGTTCGGCTGGGCCAAACCTGTGCGGGTCGATTCCCGGTATTATAAAAATCCTCATACAGGCATGATGAAGGTGGCTTTTGCAGGCCCCGGCATCAACTTGTTTCTGTGTTTCCTGTCCATGCTGCTGCAGGTGGTGTTCGCTCGTTTCCTACACGCCAGCTATGGCGTCATCTATTTTTTAGACTGGCTCATGCTGTACAATGTGTGGTTCGCCTTCTTCAATCTGCTGCCCGTACCGCCTATGGATGGGTATCGGATCCTGGGAGAACTGCTGCCCTATGACAAAGCCTACCGTTACGAACAGCTGGTAGGTCGTTACAGCACCCTGATCCTCATCGTCATCTGCTTCACGGGCATCGTGGGCCGCGTGATTTCGCCCCTTGCCAACTTGTACCTGAGCCTGTGCCGGCTTGTGCTGGGCGTGATTTTCCTGTAAAAGCGAAGAGCGAAGAGTGAAGAGGGGCTCCGTATTGGATGATGACGACGACCGACTGACGACATACGACAGACGAAAGAGGAACCACGCTACGCGTGGAACTTATTCAAACCGGCATAAGACGGTTTGCTCCTCTATCGTACGTCGTCTGTCTTCCGTCGTCCGTCTTAGCCCCCTAGCCCACTAGCCCACTAACCAAAGATAACTATGTCTTACACCATAAAACTCTCGGATTTCCAGGGTCCTCTGGACCTGCTGATCCACTTGATAGAAAAAGATAAAATCGATATCTACGATATTCCCATTGTGTCCATTACGGACCAATACATCGCCTACATCGACGCCATGCAGGAATACGATCTGGACGCAGCCAGCGAATTCCTTTTGATGGCGGCGCTGCTGCTGCAGATCAAATCCCGCATGCTGCTGCCCAAGGAAAAGGCGGCTGCCGAAGAAGAAGCGGATCCCCGTCAGATGCTGGTGGAGATGCTGGTGGAATACCGGAAATTCAAAAAACGAGCCCAGCTGCTCCGGGAGTGCCTGGCTAAGGCCAGCTTGTCCAGGGCCCGCCCTCCCATGCCCGTACTGCCGGGAATCCGGAAGCTGAAGCAGTATTCTCTGGAAGATCTGCTGCGGTCTCTGGCAAACCTGCTGCCGGAAGAAGAGGAAGAAGCGGTGGTAGCCCGGCAGGAGTTCAATGTCCAGGACAAGATGAATGAGATTTTGGGCGTCCTGGAGCAAAGCACGGAGCCTGTGCCTTTCCGGAAGCTGCTGACCCATGAGGACGGCGGTTCAGGAGAAGTCATTGCCGTGTTTCTGGCCGTGCTGGAGCTGCTGCGGTTGAAGAAGATCCACATAGAACAAAAAGCGGCATTTGCGCCCATGTATGTAGAACCACCTATAGAACTGACAAAGGAGAATGGTGATGGCACTGACGAAATCCGGTGAGCTGGAAGCTCTGTTATTTGCATCCGGTTCCCCTCTGCCTCTGGACAAGCTGGCAGAGGCCCTGCAGCTGTCCCAGGAAGAAACAGGTACTCTTTTGGAGGAGTTGCAGCTGGCCTGTCGGGATGAGAGCCGGGGCCTGACCCTGCGCAAGGCAGCCGGAGGCTGGCAGCTGGTGACAAAGCCGGAAGCTATTGAGGTCATCCGCAGCCTGCAGGAGCAGCAGGAGCTGCGCCTGTCCAGCGCCGCTATGGAGACCCTGACCATCATTGCCTTCAAGCAGCCTGTGACGAAGGCCGAAGTAGAAGCCATCCGTGGCGTGAAGATTGACGGCGTGCTGGGCACCTTGACGGACCTGCAGCTCATTGCCGAAGTAGGCCGCAAAGAAGTCCTGGGCCGTCCCATCCTGTACGGTACCACGGACAAATTCCTGACTACCTTCGGCCTGGACACTTTGGCCGATTTGCCGGAATTGCCGGAGGAGCTGCTGGACTTGGATGAAGCGAAGAGCGAAGAGTGAAGAGTGAAGAGCGAAGAGGGTCTGCTGGACGGACACCCCCACCACCATCGCAAGCGATGGTTCCCCGCCCCCGCACGGTGCGAGGGCGGACAGATTCCACGCGAAGCGTGGTTCCTCTTTCGTCCGTCGTATGTCGGATGTCGTCCGTCCTAATACATAAGGAATAAAGAAATGGAACAACAACAAGAACGGCTGCAGAAGGTTATGGCAGCGGCGGGAGTGGCCTCCCGCAGAGAATGTGAAAAATTAATACTGGCCGGGCGGGTCCAGGTAAACGGCAAGACCGTCACGGAACTGGGCACCCGAGTCGGACCTAAAGCCTTTATCACCGTGGACGGCAAGGGACTGCGTCCTACCCATAAGCGCTACGTATTGCTGTACAAACCCCGTGGCGTAGTGACTACCATGAAAGATCCCCAGGGCCGGCGGACTGTGGCGGACATGCTGAACGGTCTGAAAGAGCGGCTGTACCCTGTGGGCCGTCTGGACTACCAGACGGAAGGACTGCTGCTCATGACCAACGACGGGGAACTGGCCCAGAAGATGATGCACCCCAGCCATCATGTGGACAAGACTTACGAAGTGACCGTCAAAGGGCGGGTGCCGGAAGAAAAGCTGGACATCCTGCGTTTGGGCGTTCCCCTGGAGGACGGCCTGACTTCGCCGGCTGTGGTCTATGTGAAGAAGGTGGATGCGGAAAAAGGTACTACGCTGTTCACCATTACGATTCATGAAGGACGGAACCGGCAGGTCCGCCGCATGTGCGACTTCATCGGTTTCCCGGTGAAGGCCCTGAAGCGGATCCGGGTGGCGAACCTGACCCTGGAAGGTCTGGGCAAGGGTAAATTCAGGGACCTGACGGAACAGGAATTGGAACAGCTCTTAGAAAGCGTGAAATAGCATGAAACAGGTTGTCATCATAGGTGCAGGGGCTGCAGGCTTTTTAGCCAGCATTGCGGCGGCCCGGGCCGGTGCCCAGGTCATCCTGCTGGAAAAGATGAAGAGTCCCGGCCGCAAGCTCATGATTACGGGCAAAGGCCGGTGTAATATTACAAATGCCTGCAGCATGCAGGACATGATCGCCATGCTGCCGGGAAACGGTAAATTCCTGTACGGTGCCTTCCACCAGTTTACGAATGACGATATTGTTGATTTGCTGGAGCAGAACGGTCTGCCAACGAAAGTAGAGCGGGGTGGACGGGTGTTTCCTCAGAGCGACAGAGCGCTGGATGTGGTGGAGACCCTGGAGAAGATCCTCCGGCAGGAAGGCGTAAAGCTCATGACCCACAAACGGGTCACGGGCTTGTACATTAAAAATAAGCAGGTCTATAGTGTGGAAATCAACGGGGAGGAACAGCTCCACGCCGACGCAGTCATTATTACGACCGGCGGTGCCTCCTATCCCGGTACTGGTTCCACCGGTGATGGCTACAAGCTGGCCCGGCAGGCCGGCCACACCATCGTACCGCCTACGCCGGCCCTCGTACCTCTCGAAAGCGACGACGAGGACATCCGGGCCCTCCAGGGCCTGTCCCTGAAGAACATCCAGGGCACCCTTTTGGAAGGGGACAAAGTGTTGGGCCAGGAATTCGGGGAAATGCTGTTCACCCATTTCGGAGTCAGCGGTCCCATTATCCTGACGCTGAGCCGGGCGGCTTCCAAACGGTGGCAGAAGAATCCCAAAGTCGTGCTGGATCTGTCCATCGATCTGAAGCCGGCCCTGACGGACCAGCAGCTGGATGCCCGGATCCAACGGGATTTCCAGAAATACAGCCGCAAGCAACTGAAAGCAGGCCTTCACGACCTGCTGCCCCAGAAGCTGATCCCTATAGTCATCGACAGGGCCTGCCTGAAAGCGGACCAGGATGTGAACCAGATTACCCGGAAAGAACGGCAAAGACTGGTAGACACATTGAAGCATTTTATGGTACCCTTAAATGGTACACGTCCTTTGGAAGAGGCTATTGTAACGGCCGGAGGCGTAAGCCTGAAAGAAATCAATCCGACCACCTTTGCTTCCAAATTAGTGCCGAACCTGTATTTTGCAGGAGAGGTCATGGACGTGGACGGGTACACAGGTGGCTATAATCTGCAGGCAGCTTTTTCGTCCGGTTATGCGGCCGGCACCCATGCTGCCCAGGGAAAAGAGGAATAATCGTGGGAAAAATCATCATTGCCATTGACGGCCCTGCAGGAGCGGGCAAAAGCACCATTGCCAAGAAGGTGGCTGCCGCTTTGGGCTATGCCTATATCGATACGGGAGCTATGTACCGTACTGTGACTCTGGCGTTCTTGCAAAGCGGTCGGGAATTTTCTGAAGAAACCGTAACAGCCCTTGCCCAGGGCCTGACCATCGACTTCCAGTGGCAGGACGGGATAAACCGGGTCTTTGCCAACGGTCAGGAAGTAACGGAGGCCATTCGGACCCTGGACGTGTCCCAGAACGTGTCCAAGGTATCCGCTGTCGGCGGCGTCCGGGAGGCTATGACCGCAGCCCAGCGTGCCATCGGTGCCAAAGGCGGCGTGGTTATGGATGGCCGGGATATCGGCACCGTGGTGTTCCCCAAGGCTCAGTTGAAGGTATTCCTGACAGCCAGCGTGGAAGAACGGGCTCGGCGGCGGTATCTGGAATTGAAGGAAAAGGGCACGGATGTGACCATGGAGGAACTGGAACGGAAGATCGCCCAGCGGGACAAGCTGGACGCCAACCGGAAGATTGCTCCTCTGAAATGTGCCGAAGATGCCGTGTTCCTGGATTCTACGACTCTCACCATCGACCAGGTAACCGATAAAATCATTGACTTGGCAAAGAAGGTATTGTAATATGTGGTATCGATTTGTACAATTTATTTTCTCCATCCTGTTCCGGATCGTGTTCCGGCTGAAGGTGGTAGGACGGGAGAATATCCCGAAAGAAGGGGCATTGGTCATTGCCTGCAACCACGTAAGCAATCTGGACCCTCCCATGGTAGGGACTGCTTCTTCCCGGCCTGTGAACTTCATGGCCAAGTCCGAACTGTTTGAAAATCCCATCCAGGGCTGGTTATACGCCAGCCTGGGCGCCTTCCCTGTGCACCGGGGAGCGGCGGATGCTAAGGCCATCCGCACGGCGCTCACCATCCTGAAGCATAAGGAAGTGCTGGGGATCTTCCCGGAAGGCCACCGGATGACGGAAGGCAAGCTGGGGAAGGCAGAACCCGGTGCCCTGGCCATCGCCATCAAGGGCAAGGCCACCCTGGTACCGGCCGCTATCCTGGGCAGCAATATGAAAGCCCGGAAAAGCTTCTGGCCCCAGATTACGGTCGTGTTTGGGAAACCGATGAGCCTGCAGAATGAGCAGGGAAATAAACTGGAAATCGAGGAACTGAGCGTGAAGCTGATGGACGAAATCGGCAAATTGATCGCGTCTCAGCAGGGAAATTTATGACAAAGATCTATGTAGCAGACCCCTGTGGATTTTGTTATGGGGTAAAAAGGGCTGTACACATTGCACAACTGCAATCAAAAGGGTATAATAATAGTATTGCCACTCTGGGTGAATTGGTTCATAATCCCCGTGTTGTAAATAAGCTGGAGCAACAGGGTGTACAATGTAAAGAACAGCTGGCCGAATTCAAGGCCGGTGATGTGGTTATATTCCGATCCCACGGCGTTGGACCTGAGGTTTATCAGGAAGCCGAAGCCCGTGGACTGACGATTGTTGATGCCACTTGTCCTCATGTGCGGAAGGCACAGAAAACGGCTGCTGAACTGGCAGAAGAAGGCCGTTTCGTCATTATCATTGGGGAGAAGCGTCATCCCGAGGTGCAAAGTATCAAGGCTTGGGCAGGTGTGGACTCTTGGATCGTGGAAACGCCCCGCGATCTGGAATCTCTTCCTGTGAAAGATATGTATGGGGTAGTCAGCCAGACTACTTTTGAGGCAGAGAAGTTTAACCTTCTGCTTCGCATGGCTCAGGAGCAATGTCCTGGGGACTACAAAGTGGTGCGTACCATTTGCACGGCTACCGCAGAGCGACAGGCTGCGGCTAAGCAGCTGGCTGAGAAAACAGATGCCTTTTTCGTATTTGGCGGCAAGAACAGCGCCAATACCAGGCATTTGTGGGATTTGGCCAAAACTGTCAATTCCCGTTCCTATCTTTTGCAGGATGCCAGCGAGATTACCGCGTCTATGCTGGCCGGAGCAGAAAAAATTGGCATTACTGCTGGCGCATCTACGCCGCAGGAAATTATTGAGGAGGCTATTGTCACTATGGAAACGATGGAAAGTTTGTTGGGCGAACAGGAAAGCATGAAATTGCACATTGGCATGATTGTAGAAGGTACAGTGGTAGATGTAACTGATGAAGAGGTCGTTGTAGACTTCGGTTATCAGTCTGAAGGTTCTGTAGCCTTCGACCAATGGACTTTGAACGGGACCAAAGAAACCGTAGCCCCTACTGTGAAACAAGGCGATAAGGTAACCCTGAAGGTTATGGCCAGCGAAAACCAGGATGGCCTGGTTGTCCTGAGCAGAATCAAAGCCGAAGCTGATCAGGCTTGGCTGAAGCTGCCTGCTGAACTGGAAGCTGTAAAGACTGTGACTGTAAAAGGTCTGCGCGCTGTCAAAGGCGGCCTGACCGTTAACTATAATGGCTTGACCGGCTTCATCCCTGCATCCCACCTGGATCTGAAACATGTGGACGATGTGAAGGAATATGAAGGCAAAGAACTGGAAGTTTCCCTGCTGGAAATCAACCCTGAAAAGAAACGTCTGGTATTCAGCCGCAGAAACGTTCTGAGAGAAGAACGGGCTGCTAAGAATGCTGCTTACAAAGAAGAACGTGCTCGTCGGGAAGAAGAACGCAAAGAAGCTCTGGAAAAGGCTTTTGCAACGTTCAAAGAAGGCGAAACCGTTGAAGGTACCATTAAGAGCATCGTAGATTTCGGTATGTTCGTAGAAATCGCTCCGTTCGTACAAGGTCTGGTTCACATTTCTGAAGTGTCCTGGGACCGCAGCGTGAAACCTGCTGACCTGTACAAAGTAGGGGACAAAGTTGAAGTTTACATCAAAGGCCTGGATGAAGAAAAAGGCCGTATCAGCCTGTCCATCAAGGCTCTGCAGGAAGATCCCTGGGTCACCGCTGCTAAAGCTATGAAACCGGGCGATGTAGTAACCGGTACTGTCCTGCGCTTCCTTCCTTTCGGCGCTATCGTAAAACTGAATGACAAGAACGAAGGCATGATCCACATTTCCGAAATCGCTGAACAACGGATTGAAAAACCTGAAGATGTTCTGGAAATTGGTCAGGAAGTCAAAGTAAAAGTTCTGCGCATCGACGACGAACACAAGAAGATCGCTCTGAGCATCACCAAAGCAAAACAAGATGCTGAAAAAGCTGAAATGCGCCAATATCTGGGCAAAAAAGGCACCCTGTCCCAGGGCTTAGGTGCAAAGATTGCTGAAGCAGAAGCTGAAGCTCACAAGAGATAAGTAAGAGGAGAACTGCATAAATGAAAAGCCGGGAGAGTCGTAAATTAGATCACATCAAGTATGCGCTGCACCTTGAGGATGGTCCTTGCGCCACCGGCTTTTCTGATATGCGGGTGCTGCATAACTGCCTGCCCCAGGTGGACCGCAGGTCGGTCAGTCTGGCTACAGCACTGCCCGGCATCGGCGCCTTGGAGCATCCTCTCATCATTAATGCTATTACAGGGGGAGCGCCCCAGGTCCAGGCCATCAATGAAAAGCTGGCTGAAGTGGCCCGGGAAACCCACTGCGTCATGGCTGTAGGGTCCCAGTATGGGGCTGTGCGGAAGGGACAGTATGCAGAAACCTTTTCTGCTGTCCGTAAAATCTATCCCGAGGGCATCCTCTTTGCCAATGTCAGTGCTCTGGCTTCTGTGGAAGAAGCCCAGCGGGCTGTGGACATGATTGGGGCTCAGGCCCTGCAGGTTCATGTGAATGCAGCCCAGGAACTGGCTATGGAAGAAGGGGATCGGGATTTTACCGGCTGGCTCCGGCAGATTGAACAGATCTGTAAGGGAGTATCCGTGCCGGTCATTGTGAAAGAAACAGGCTGCGGTATAGCAGCGCAACAGGCACGTCAGCTCATAGAATGCGGCGTGTCCATTTTGGATACAGGCGGAGCAGGTGGCACGAATTTCCCGGCCATAGAGCTTTGCCGCAATCCACAGGCTAACAGGGAACTGACCCAATGGGGCATCCCTTCAGCCTTAGCTTTATTAGAAGTCTGTGCTGTCAAAGGCTGGCAGCAGGGAATCATTGGATCCGGTGGCCTCCGGACTGCCCTGGACGTATTCAAGGCGCAGGTTTTGGGAGCCAATGCCGTAGGGATGGCAGGAAATATCCTCCAGCTCCTGCAGCAGGAAGGCGTGGAAGGAACTGTCCGGTGGATCCGGCAGTGCCTGGAGTCCCTAAAGGATTTTTACGCCCTGACCGGGTGCAAGAAGGTACAAGAATTACGGCAGGTCCGCTATTATTTCACTGGTGAGATGGCGGACGCCTACCGTTTTTTCGCGTATAAAAAATAGAATACGAAAGAGGAAACTTAAATGAGCAAACCCATAGTTGCCATTGTCGGCAGACCAAACGTCGGCAAGTCCACACTATTTAATATATTTGCCGATAGCCGTATCTCCATTGTGGAAGACACGCCGGGGGTTACCCGGGACCGTCTGTACGCAGAAGCCGAATGGCTGGACCGCCGGTTCACCATGGTGGATACGGGCGGTATCGAAATGCAGAATACGGACTCCATCGCCGTGTCCATCCGGCAGCAGGCCGAAATCGCCATTAAGGAAGCGGACGTCATTATGTTCGTCTGCGATGCCCGTTCCGGCATTACTAACGATGATCTGGATGTGGCCAAATTGTTGCGCCAGTCCAGAAAGCCAGTAGTCCTGGCTGTCAACAAAGCGGATACGCCGAAACAGGAAGCTGAAGCCTATGAATTCTATAATCTGGGCATCGGGGAACCCTTCCTGATTTCTGCTTCTAACAGACTGAATCTGGGGGATCTGCTGGACGCCGTCGTAGAAAAATTCCCGCCGGAAGATGATGACGACGATGAAGATGATGACGTAATCAAAGTGGCCATCATCGGCCGTCCTAACGTAGGCAAATCTTCCATCTTTAACGATATTGTAGGCCAGTCCCGCTCCATCGTCAGCGATGTGGCAGGGACTACTCGTGATGCCATCGACGTGCCCGTAGTAAAGGACGGACAGACCTATCTGTTCATCGATACGGCCGGCATGCGCCGCAAAGGCAAAGTTGACGAACCCATTGAAAAATACAGCATCATCCGGACTCTCCGTGCTGTGGATCGGTCCGATGTAGTACTCATGGTGCTGAACGCCGTAGAAGGCATTACGGAACAGGATAAGAAGATTGCCGGCTATGCCCACGAGGCAGGCAAAGGCGTCGTCATTGTCGTAAATAAATGGGATCTGTACAATAAAGACAACAATTCTACCGTGAAATTTACGGAAGAGATTCATAAAGAGCTGATCTTCATGCCTTACGCCAACGTAGTATTCGTGTCCGCCCTGACACAGCAGCGGATTTCCCGTCTGCCGGAACTCATCAAGGACGCGGCAGAAGCCAACGCTATGCGCATTTCTACGTCCATCCTGAACCAGGTCATTACGGACGCTGTGGCTATGAACCAGCCTCCTCAGGAAAAGGGCAAACGGCTGAAAATCCTGTACACCACCC
>OMUE01000175.1 GCA_900314165.1 uncultured Acidaminococcus sp. | reverse complement strand
TGTTAGATTTGAAATTTGTCCGGGACAACACGGAAAAAGTTGCCCAGGCTTTGGTGAACCGCCACGCAAAAGTGGATCTGAAAGAATTTAAGGAACTGGATCAGGAACGTCGTGCCCTGTTGCAGGAAGTAGAAGCTGATAAGAGCCAGCGCAATACCGTCAGCGGTGAAATCAGCAAAATGAAACGCAACGGCGAAGACGCATCCGAAAAGATCGCTGCTATGCGTGCTCTGGGTGACAAGATTGCCGAACTGGACAAAAAGGTGAAAGACGTGGAAGACCGTCTTCATGCCGTTATGCTCACCATTCCCAATATGCCTGCTGCCGACGTGCCCGTAGGCAAGGACGATACGGAAAACCCGGAAATCCGCAAATGGGGCGAACCTACCCATTTTGATTTCACCCCGAAAGCCCACTGGGAAATCGGCGAAAACCTAGGCATCCTGGATGCTGCCCGGGCTACGAAAGTTTCCGGCGCCCGTTTCTATTACTACAAAGGCCTGGGTGCCCGGCTGGAACGTGCGGTCTACAACTTCATGCTGGACCAGCACACCCAGAAAGATGGCTACACAGAAGTCATCCCTCCCTATATCGTCAACACCGCTTCCATGACCGGTACGGGCCAACTGCCGAAGTTCGCAGAAGATATGTATAAAGTGGAAGGTCAGGACATGTACCTGATCCCTACCGCCGAAGTGCCTCTGACGAACTACTACAGAGACGAGATCATCGACGGTGCTCAACTGCCCATCTACCTGACCGCTATGACTCCCTGCTACCGGGCAGAAGCCGGTTCTGCAGGCCGGGATACCAGAGGCCTGATCCGTCAGCACCAGTTCCACAAAGTAGAAATGGTGAAGTTCTGCACTCCGGAAACCAGCTATGACGAACTGGAAAAACTGGTAGGCAACGCTGAAGACATCCTGAAGGCTCTGAAGCTGCCGTACCACGTGGTCTGCCTGTGCACCGGCGACCTGGGCTTCTCCGCAGCCAAGTGCTACGACGTGGAAGTCTGGTTCCCTGAACAGAATAAATACCGGGAAATTTCTTCCTGTTCCAACACGGAAGACTTCCAGGCCAGACGGGCTAATATCCGCTTCCGCCGCGGTCCCAAGAGCAAACCGGAATACGTCCATACCCTGAACGGCTCCGGCCTGGCTGTAGGCCGCACCGTAGCTGCCATCCTGGAAAACTACCAGCAGGCAGACGGCTCCGTAGTGGTGCCTGAAGTGCTGCGTCCGTACATGGGCTGCGATATTATCAAGTAAATTCTGACAATAATTCACAAATGAATATATATGCAACACCCGCCTTTTAGGGCGGGTGTTTTTTCATAGTGGTTGGCGTCCATACTGTAGTATTCGGACTTATACGCCTCTTTTTAAAAGATCTTGGGATTTTTTGTGGATTTTTGAAAGAATCAAGAACTATGAATATTTTTCTTTAAACTCCTTCAAACTCCTCGAATCTCCTTTATTTTCCTCCTTTTTCCTCTTGCACTTTCGAAGGACTGTAGTATAATGAACTACGAAAAAAATACAGGCCCTTCGGCCCAAAAGGGGGATGGATAATGAACGAACAGAGCTTTTTCCAATTGTCAAAAGATGCAGTAACCAGTCTGGCAGAACGGTACGAAACTCCTCTTCTGGTGCTCTCTTTGGAACAGGTTGAGAAAAACTACGACCTGCTGCGGACCCATATTCCGCAACTGAAGATTCATTATGCAATGAAAGCAAATCCGGATCTGCGGATCCTGGAATTAATGATAAATAAAGGCTCCTGCTTTGATGTAGCCAGCGACGGGGAAATCCGTACCCTGGCCCAGCTGGGTGTCAGCGGCGACCGCATGATCTACGCCAACCCGATCAAGATTGAAGCAGGCTTCAGAGCCTGTGCCGATGCCGGCGTCAAAGATATGACCTTCGACAGCGAAGCAGAAATCTACAAGATTGCCAAATACTGTCCCGGGGCTACGGTGCTGCTGCGGCTGCGCATCGATAATCCCAAAGCTCATGTGGACCTGAACAAGAAGTTCGGCTGCCCGCTGGAAAATGCTATGAACCTGATGCTGAAAGCTAAGGCAGCAGGCCTGGACATGGCCGGCATCGCATTCCACGTAGGCAGCCAGGTGACCATGGCTGACCCTTACTTCCACGCCATGGATGTGACGAAGAAATTGGTCACGGAAGCCCGGGCTGCAGGTCTGGACATGCGCATCCTGGACATCGGCGGCGGCTTCCCCATTCCTCAGACCGGCATGCACTACAATCTGACCGCCATCCTGGATCAGATTTCTGCCCGTCTGTACGAAGACTTCTCCGACATGGAGATTTGGGCCGAACCGGGCCGCTACATGGCTGGCACGGCTGTCAACCTGATCACGAAGGTCATCGGCATCAACGAACGGAATGGCCAGACCTGGTACTTCCTGGACGATGGCATTTATGGTACCTTCTCGGGCATCCTGTTTGACCAGTGGGATTTCAAGCTCATCAGCTTCAAGCATACGGGCAGGAAGATTCCCGCTACCTTTGCCGGTCCCAGCTGCGACTCCCTGGATATCCTGTTCCGGGGCCGCATGACGGAACCTCTGGA
>OMUE01000180.1 GCA_900314165.1 uncultured Acidaminococcus sp. | reverse complement strand
TTAGGCTGCATCGGCTGCATGGCTGCAAACTTTGAAACCATCGGCCAGGGTGCTGCTGCCCACGGTATTGATGTAGAAGCTCTGATTGCTGATATCAATGACTGCATCGCTGCTTACGAAACCGAAAACAAAGACGAAGCAAGCAACTAAGAGACAAAAAAATAACGGTCATCCGCAAGGATGACCGTTATTTTTTTGTCTCTTAGAATACTTCGCAGTTAACCATGAAGAAGGATTGAGGATGAGCACATACAGGGCATACTTTCGGAGCAACTTTTGCTTCTACGATATGGCCGCAGTTAGCGCAGATCCATACAGTCTTTTCTTCGCGGGTGAACATGGTGCCATCTTCTACTTTCTTCAGCAGAGCTCTGTACCGTTCTTCGTGATGCTTTTCAATAGCGCCTACAGCCTTAAACTTGTATGCCAATTCAGGGAAACCTTCTTTTTCAGCGGTTTCAGCGAATTCCTTGTACATTTCGGTCCATTCATAGTTTTCGCCGTCAGCAGCATCCTTCAGGTTCGTAATGGTATCAGGAATGGAACCGCCATGCAGATATTTGAACCATACTTTCGCATGTTCCTTTTCATTTCCGGAAGTTTCCAGGAAGTTTTGAGCTACTCTTTCATAGCCTTCCTTCTTAGCAACGCTGGCATAGTAGCCATATTTGTTGTAGGCTTGGGATTCACCAGCAAAAGCGGTTTGTAAATTCTTTTCAGTTTGGGTACCTTTCAATTCTGGCATAGTCTTAACCTCCTAAAATTATTGATTTATTAATCAATCTTATATGATTTACAACTATATAATAATATAAACTGTTCAAATCGTCAAGAGTTATTAATAATTATTTTCCATTTGTTTTATTTGTATTATTTTTTCGTAGCAGATTTTCTATCAACCCGCCTGCTGCCTTTGTCTCCCTGCCAGAACAAGCGCACAGGCAGATTGGAAGAACCGGGTGGCGAAAAATGGAAGGCCCCGCTTTGCCCTGCGGGAATCGTGCCCAGCTTCATGGTCTCCCCATCATGCTCCCAACCAAAGGACATAGCCTTATCCGGCAGCTGGATATGTCTGGCAGGACGGTTCGCCACTTCCAAGACGCCTACACCGGCAAAAGGCCCTCCGTAGGGATTGAGACGCAGGACAGTATTGCGCCGGCCCTGAGTCTTAAAATTCACGTCGTACATGACCCCGTAGTTTCCATAATTGACTACAGCTTTGCCGGTAGTGGCATCTACCCCACGCACATAAGGATTTTTTGTATCATCTGCCAGGGTAATACCCCAGATCTGGTCTTTATCCGCATCAAAGGGCTGGGCCAGCGTCACATGGCAGTCTGCGTCCTTAAAGGTGCCACGCAGCACATGGCCACCCTCATCAGGCGGCAGGATGGGATACAGATGGGCGGAAATCTTGGAATCAGCCTCCACAGGCGTCATGAGTACGGATACTTCCACAGGTTTGTCTATGGTCAGATCCACAATGCCCGTAATCAGTTCTTGTGGGCGGATCAGCATACCCCGTCCTTCATTCAGCAGATCCTTGCTGCTGACGACAGTAATCTTTTTTCCATTCGGAACGGACCCATAATAGCGCTGCTGGGCTTCCTTGCCCGCTTCCAGCCAGTCTTCATTGGCCCGAGACACCCCATGTTTCCCCAGCGTTACCAGGCTGGGACGACGGGTAGCCCTGCGCAGGATTACAGATAATTTCCGGGTTTCGTCCATATCGTTTACGTGATGGAAAAACAGCCGCACGCTGCCGGACACTGTATCCCGGTACATGATGCCACAATTCTTCACCATTTCCGGGCTATCAGAAAACAATAACGTAGGCCCGTCCTGAGTGATATTGACTTTAGCTTCTTCATAACCTGGTACACCATATTCCCAGGCAGCGTCCTCCCGGGCAGCTTCCCCCCACAGAGGCAAGGCGCTCATGAGGCTGGTCATCAGGAATCTGAACCAGTATCTTTTCAATTTCAACAATGACCCCTCCAACCATTCATTCTATCGGTACAGTTATAATGTCTATTGTACCACATGGAGTAAAGTTCGGCTTATTTCCAGAAAACAGCAAAAACTCAATCAAATGCATTGCGGGAACAGGCAGAAATCGTTATAATATATACAGTAATACTATAGTTTGATTATTTTACATATAGTTGGAGGAATTTTTTCAATGATAATTAATTATGTAAAAGCCAATCCGAGTGGTAATATCACTCTGTTTGTGTTAAACCAGATTGCACCGGAAGACCGGAAACGGGTTAACGAAATCCTGCTAGCTAAAGAAAAGGATGCAGAACAAGTGGCATGCCTGTCTATAAACGGAAATCAGACTACTGTCCAGATGATGGGTGGTGAGTTTTGTGGCAATGCTACCCGTTCTTCTGCCGCTTATGCGCTGAGCCTCTCTGGTGAGAAGTCTGGAGATTTTCAAGTCCGCTGCTCCGGCTGTACGGACGTGCTGCAGGTCCACGCAGAAGAAAAAAGTGACGGAGGCTACACAGCCAGCGTCAACCTGCCCCTTCCTCTGGCCATGAAGACCATTCCTATTTCTTATAACAGAGATAGCGTAACCTGCCATTATATTTCTATGCCCGGCATAGACCATTACGTGTATTTTACGCTGAACCTGAAGAACCTGGATAGGAAGCAATTCCTGTATTCCCTGCAGCGGGAAATCTCCCGGGGACCGGAGCCCAGCGCCTATGGCCTTATGCTGGTGGAACTCGGCTCTTTGCAGATGATTCCAGCGGTTTACGTAACCAATACAGGTACACTGTATTGGGAAAACAGCTGTGGCAGCGGCTCTGCAGCTGTAGCAGCAGCCATGGCCCAGCGTCAGGACCATTCCATTGAAGCAACGCTCCATGAACCGGGGGGCACAATCGACATCCGGGCTGAATACAACAATCACACTCTTACAGGCCTTGGTATCGGCGGTCCTATTTCATTTGGGCATGTCCAGCAGTGTGAAATCTAGTTGACAATTCCATATTGCTCATGATAGAATAACGCTGTTGTGGTATCCACACGCTTGCCGAAGTGGCGGAATTGGCAGACGCACTTGACTCAAAATCAAGCGCCCTAAAAGCGTGCCGGTTCGAGTCCGGCCTTCGGCACCAATTGAAAATGAAAACGACTGTGAAGTTTCCTTCACAGTCGTTTTTTGTTGTATCCGGCCCCCTCTGGGGGCGGGGGACCGTAGCCGGTGGTGGGGGTCCGCAGATGCGGCAATATTAAAAGGGGCTGTGATTTTTCCCAGCCCCGTCCTCGTTCATCCCTAGACCACTAAATTATTTTGCCGGAACAATAGTCCCTTTGAACTTGTCCGCAATGAATTTCTTTACAGCATCGGAATGGAAGATTTCGGCAATCTTCTTATATTCCGGTTTATCCTTATCCTTTTCCCGGGCTGCCAGGACCATGACGGCCAGCGGTTCGTCATCCTTTTCCCAGAACAGGCCCTGTTTCTTCACGTCCATGCCGGAGCTCATGACGTAGTTCATGGTGATGACGGCCAAATCCACATCATCCAGGGACCTGGGCAGCTGGGCCGCTTCCAGTTCCTTGAATTTCAGGTGTTTCGGATTATCCACTACATCTGCAGGAGTTGCCTTGAAGCCTACCCCATCCTTCAATTTGATGAGTCCTGCTTTCTGCAGTAAGCCCAGGCCGCGGCCGCCATTGGTAGGATCGTTAGGAATGGCTACAACAGCCCCATCCGGAATCTTTTTCAGGTCTCTGATCTTATTGCTGTAAATGCCCATGCGCATGAGGATCGTATTGCCGATAGGCACCAGTTTTGCGTTATTCTGTTTGGCAAAGTTGGCCAGGAACGGTGCATGCTGATAACTGTTCAGGTCAATATCCCCTTCTGCCAAAGCCTTATCCGGCGTCACATAGTCGGAGAATTCCACGACTTTGACTTCCAGGCCCTGCTTCTTGGCTTCGTCGGCTACTGCATGAACCACGTCAGCGTGAGGACCAGCCGTAGCACCGATGGTAATCGGTTTCTTGCTGGTACCGCTGGCGGCCTTCTTATCCCCGGAGCCGCTACTGCCGCAGCCTGCAGCCAGAATCGCCGCTGCCAAAATACTTGTCAATGCCAAAACCCATTTCTTACTCTTCATAAAAACATCCCCTTACATTGAATTCCTAGATTTTTTATATGGATTAACTGTTTCTTATCTTAAGAGGATTTTCAAAATAAGTCAAGAAATTTTCACAAAATCACTAATTTCCTAAAGTTTAGTAGGATATTTATCTCCTTTTATGCAAATTTTTTAACAAAATTTTTCCTGCAGCTTTTGTAAAAATACTTGAGACGCCTTGGAAAAAATCTGTCGTTTCTTCCAAATCATCCTGGGTTCTGCAAAAACAGCAGGAACCATATCCCTACAGCACAAGCCTGCCTCCTCCAGATTCACCAGATGCTCAAAGGTCAGCATGACGCCCATGCCGGCCCGGACCATGAGGGATCCGTTGTAAGCCATGGTATACGTACCTGCCACCTTCAGGTCTTCCAGAGGCTTTTGCAGCCAGTCTTTGATGGCATCCCCATGGGTACTGTCGGACACTACCTGCCTGGACAGGATCAGGTCCCTATTCCAGAGCTGTTCCGGCCTGATTTCTTGGTTATTGGCCAATTCATCCTCTTTACGCATAATGACACCCCATTGATCTTTATAAGGCAAAGGCAGTGTCTCATAGTGGGATGGATCCCAGTCCCCATAGGCAAAGGTGAAATCTATAAGGCCTTTATCCAAAGCGTACTTGCAGGTTTCCGCGTCCCCTGTCACCACATGGATGTGGATGCCTGGATGAACGCTGCGCAGCTCCTTAATGATTTCCAGCACATAAAGGAAATACACGGATTCTCCTGCTCCGATATGGATGTCTCCGGAAATTTCATCCTGCTGCCGATATAATTCCTGCTCCGTTTCGTCCACCAGGGCCAAAATTTCTTCTGCCCTCCGCTTTAGCAGCAGCCCTTCTTCCGTCAGCCGGGCATTGCGGGGCTCCCGGATAAATAACTGAGTCCCATATTGCTTTTCCATATCGCTTAATTGCCGGGATAACGTGGGCTGGGACAGGTGCAGCCGCTCCGCCGCCCTGGTAAAGCTGCCTTCATTAGCCACCATCAAAAAATATTTCAACACCCGGATTTCCATCCTATCACCATCCTTGTTCTTTGCCCAACGGGCGCTTCTTCGAGGCGCCCCTACGATACACCAGTCCGCCCTCGCACATGCGGGGGCGGGGGACCATCGCTTGCGGTGGTGGGGGTGTCCGTGCGGAGCACCACTAACGTCTATTTCTTCCTTGCCCGCCGCAGGCGCCTCTTCGCTCTTTACTCTTCGCTCTTCGCTTTTCTATTACTAACACGCATACATTCCTATTATCTATAAGTATTTGTATTATATCACACTTTCTCTTATACATGCTGCTGTGGACTTTGCCACGAATCTGAAATTTGTCAACCCTAACCGGGTCGGTGCCCTAGGTATCTGCGGCCTGGGTGGAATGGCTATGACCGCTGCTTCCAACGATACCCGAATCCATGCCGTAGCCACCTCTGTCATGTACGATATGAGCGAAAGCATCCGGGACCATTATGATGGAGATTACTTCACTCCGGAACAACGGGAAATTGTGAAAGCCCATATAGGCAAAGTCCGGGACGAAGAAGCTAAGTCCGGCAAATCCATCCGTGGCGCCCACGAACTGGCTGTCAATCCTGATGGCACAGTAGCCACCTATGATAAGATGTTCCCGGATGAACTGCCTGCCGGCACGAATTCCGTCATTCAAGGGTTCTATGACTACTATGTAAAACGGGCCTACCATCCCCGTGCTATGAACTCCAACACCTCTGCCTGGGACGGCACTACGCCCACCGGTTTCTTCGACTTCAAGATGATGCAAAACATTGAAGAGATTAAGGTCCCTGTTCTGATGATCACCGGTACTGCCGCCCACTCCAAGTACTTCACGGATCGCGCTTTCGCCCGCCTGACCACCTCTAACAAAGAAGAAATCGTTGTCCCTGGCGCTACCCATACGGACCTGTACGACGATATGAACAAGATACCTTTTGCCAGACTGGTGGACTTCTTTAAGAAGAATCTGAAATAAAGCTATGGAAAAAGCCCGGGAAAAACTCTATGACAGCCTGCAGGCAGCCAAATGCCCTGAAGGACTAACGCAAAAATGCCTGACGCTGGCAGAGCAAGGCGGTCCCGCCGCCATGCTGCCCCAGCTGCATCAGCAGCGCCGCCAGCTGGTAGCCCGCCTCCACGAATACCAGGACGCCCTGGATTGCCTGGACTGCCTGACACACGAGATCAGGAAGAACAGCTTTAAATAGGTCTTAAGTCGTTTGTCTTTAGTCATTTGCCAAAAGAAAGGACTGTGAAATCCACCGATTTCACAGTCCTTTTCTCATGCCATGCAGCGGGCGCTTCTTCGAGGCGCCCCTACGGATAGTCTGCTGGACGGCCCCCTCTTCGCTATCTATAGATTCCTCCCACTTGCCAGCGCTGCCGCATACACGTACTTCACGCCTGCCTTGCGGAGGACTTTGGCAGCCTCTTCCAGCGTGGCCCCGGTCGTAGCGATGTCGTCCAGGAGCACCACGATGTCCGGCAAAGAGGTTTTCCGGCTCAGGGCAAAACAGTCTTTGATATTCTCCTTCCGTTCTTTTGGCGACAGGGAAAACTGGGGCTTCGTGGCCTTCACCCGTTTCAGCAACACATCCCAGGTGTACCCCTGCTTCAGGCACCAGGGCCGGAAGATTTCTACAGGCACCTCATAGCCCCGCTGCCTGACACGCCTGGGATCCGTTGGGATGGGCACGAAGCTGACCCGTATGTTCTGAGGAAATTTCCATTGGAACAGGTTCTGTGCCAGCAACCCTTGTTCCCACTCCCAGGCAAGGCCTGCTAACAGGTCCTCCCGATGTTCGAATTTCACCTGCTGCAGTGCCTTCTGGATGCCCCCTTCGTAGTTGAACAGGTAGAACAGACCCTCTAAATGGGGCCACAGGGCCGCATCCTGCTGTTCCTTTCTGGGATTCAGGATGCCCTGCCTGCACTGTTCGCACAGCAGTGCCTTCCCCGGTACTGCATTCCCGCAGCCCGGACAGGTATGAGGATAAAAGATATCGTTCAGTAGTTGGATGATTTGCTGGAACATAATTTAGATCTCCTGGTATAGAAAACTATAAGAAACTTTCTGTCCGCCGGACGGCCCCACCACCGTGCTTACGCACGGTTCCCCTCCCCT
>OMUE01000038.1 GCA_900314165.1 uncultured Acidaminococcus sp. | reverse complement strand
GAGTAAAAAAAGTCAAAGAATCTTAAAAAAGTGCTTGACTTTACATAGTTAGTCTGCGGGGATGACAGGGCTCCGCCCAGCGGGCTGTCGCCCCCGTAGGGGGAGAGGGCCATCGTAGATGGCGAGGGGGCAGTGCAGCGCACCCTTTTCGCTCTTCACTCTTCGCTTTTCGCTATTATTTCTTCTCCAGCGTATGATTCTTAGCCTGTCTCTTGGGCACATCCAGAATCAGGTCGCTGGCTTTGCCGGCCCGGAGCAGATAGCTGTCCGTGCTGTGGCCTACGAATTGGACGATCTTGCGGCTGATGGCCATGGCTTTATCCAGGTCGATGCCGGTTTCTACGTGCATTTCGTCCAGCATGTGGATCACGTCTTCCGTAGCTACGTTGCCGGCAGCACCGGGAACGAAGGGGCAGCCGCCCACACCGGCGAAGCTGGCATCGAATTGGGTGAAGCCTGCTTCCATGCCGGCCAGGATGTTAGCTACGCCCAGGCCACGGGTGTTATGGAAGTGGAACCACCAGTTCACTTCCGGATAGCTCTTCTTCATTTCCAGGCCCATGTCATAGACCTGGGAAGGATAAGCCATGCCGGAGGCGTCGGACAGGGAGATTTCCGTTACGCCTACGCTCATGTAAGCTTCTACGATTTCTTTTACGGTGCTGACTTTGATTTCCTTATCCCAGGGAGAACCGAAAGCCATGGAGATGGAGCCGGAGATTTCAATGCCGTTTGCATGGGCTTTTTCCACGCAGGCGCCGAAACGGGCTACGGATTCAGCCGGAGTGCAGTTCAGGTTGGCCAGGTTGTGGGCGACGGAAGCGGATACGTTCAGTTTTACCTTCTTGCAGCCACATTCAATAGCGCGGTCCACGCCCTTCAGGTTCGCAATGAGGGCTCTGTATTCTACGCCGGGTTTTTGGGTGATAGCTTTGAACACAGCGTCGGTGTCAGCCATTTGAGGCACAGCCTTGGGGCTTACGAAGCTGCCCACTTCGATGACGGGGAAGCCGGCGTCTACCAGGTCGTTGACCAGTTCGATTTTTTGTTCCGTCGTAGGGATGACTTTTTCGTTCTGCAGACCGTCCCGCAGACCAACTTCGCAAATTCTGACTTTCTTAACTAATTCCATGAGAGTTCTCCTTCTTTCTAAACATTAAAAATAGTTATTTTCCATATAGTCTATTTCCCGTAGGGGCTTATCGTAAGATAAGCCCACCAAGAATTTCTCGGCAGAATATCCCTGGTGGGTTCATCTCACGATGAACCCCTACAGATTTACAGCAAGGTTTTGTGCGAATCAAGAATCTATAATCTTATTGATATCCAACCACAACGGCCAGCATCATGAACAGGGAGGCAAACAGGAACCAGATGCCGAACAGCTTGCCCATGAACTTCATCCAGGTGCCGTAGCCTACGCCACAGGCAGCCAGGAAAGCCATCAGGGAGGAAGAGTGAGGATAGATGTAGTTGCTGAGGCCATCGCCGTAGTTCAGGGCCAGGATAGCCGTTTCAGCGCTCATGCCGATCAAATCTGCTACGGGCAGGAAGATAGGCATGGTGACATTGGCCTGGCCGGAGCCGCTGGTGACGAAGAAGTTGATGACCGTATGAGCCCAGAACATCATAGGAGCCTGGATAATGGGCGGTACGGAACCCAGCATTTGGGCGATGTAGTACACGACGGTGTCCAGGATCTTGCCGGCGCTCATAGCGATGGCTACGGACCGGGCGATACCGATCATGACGCAGGCACCCAGAATGGTCTTGGCACCTTTTACGAAGCTGGTGCACATCTGGTTAGCATTCTTCTTGCCTACGATGGAAGAAGCGATACCGGTAAACAGGAAGCACACAGCGGTCTCTTCATAGCTCCATTTCCGGTAGGAACAGCCATAGATCAGGGCGGCAACGCCCAGTGCAAGAACGATCAACACGGCCGTATGTTTGGAGGTCATAACCGGCAGATTTTTCGGGTCGCCGGGTTCAATGACGTTGGGAATGCCATAGGAATAGCTCTTGGTGGGATCCTTCCGGACGCCTTCTGCATAGCGGCAGATGAACCAAGTGGTAATGATAATCATAGCTACAAAGCCGATCCAGCGGAATGCCATGCCGTGATACAGGGGCAGGCCGGCCATTTCGTTGGCAATAGCGGTGGTAGAGATGTTCAGCATACCGCAGCTGGAACCGAAGGACGAAGCCGTTACAATGACGGCAGCTGCTGTTACGGAGTCATAGCCCATCATGAGGCACAGCATGAGCACTACTGCGCTGAAGGGGATGAAGTAGTTCATCTGGATGGGCACGCTCATGATGCCGAAGGCGATCATCATGACCACGATGGTCATCCTCGGCGTCTTGCTGTATTTCGTAGCCAGCACCCGCATCAGGGCGTGGATGGCTTCCGTATCGATGATCATCTGGACGCCGCCGGCGATAAAGAACATGGTGAAGATCAGTTTAGCCTGTTTGACGAAACCCTGATAGATCATGTTCAGCATGTAGATGGGATTTACAGGGGTATTCTTGATGAAATGGAAGCCGTTAGGGTCTACCACCTTCTTGCCCACAGCGTTCACCATCTTGGAATATTCCCCGGCGGGGATCACATAGGTGAAGATGCAGGCCAGCAGCAGCATGGCGATGACGACGAGGTATTCATGAATGTGGGGAAACTTAAATTTTTTCTCCGGTTTTGCCGTTTTTTCTTCTGTCATGATGAGCACTCCTTAGAAATCAATTTGGCGGAAGACGACGGTGCCTTCCCGCATGGTAAGCTGGGTTTTCAGCAAGGTGTCCCCTTCGGCAGATTCCCCGAAGGTGTCCTGGAACACCACGTGTTTCGGCACCAGCTGGTGGATTGTAACATCCCCGCAGGTGCCGACGCTCAGACTTCCCAGTTCTCGTTCTTCGCCAATGAGCCGGGCCGGATTCAGGATGGCCCGTTCAAAGATTTCAGGAAGCGTGAGCCCTAACGCAATATATTTGGAAATGACGTAAGGCAGGGAGAAGACCTTGCCGGGAGAGTACGCGGATTTTACGCTGAGGTCCGTGCTGATCACATCCGGCAGGAAACCTTCTTTCAGGCACTGCTTAGCCACCCTGAAGCTGAAGTGGTTGACGCCGTTAGCCGCATCGAAGATGACGCCCCGTTTCTGATGTTCCGGCATTTCGGAGACCACCTGTCCATCCCGGACTACGGTTTCCCCTTTGCCCTGGTACACATGGGCGTACACATCGCCGGGCCGCAGCAGCCGGGCCAGTTCTTCCACCTTGGCAGGCGGGTTCGTGGTATGGACCACCACCGGGCACCAGGCCTCTTTGGCAATGTCCAGCATAGCTTTCATAGGTTCCAGGCCCAGGCCATCCACCAGTTCTGTGCTCTGGCGGATCTTCAGGCCCAGCAGCTGGTCACGATACTTCTTCAGGCAGTGCAGCAGCTTCACCTTTTGGAAGTATTTCGGATTCAGGTTTTCATGATAGGCCGTGGTGGACAGGCCTGCAGGGCACACATTCAGGAAGGCCTTTACCCGCACATGGCTGGCCATGGTGAAAGCCCGGAAGGCCTCGTAGTTGGAGACGCCGCTGGTCCCCGCATCCACAGCCGTCGTAACCCCGGTAGGAAAGCACATGGCTTCCGGCCCTGCGCCGATGCCCAGATTCGTGATTTCCCGCCCCAGGTGGCAATGGAAATCGATGAGTCCCGGCGTCACGATGCAGCCCGTGGCATCAATGGTTTGTGCGGCTTCCACATGATCCGCTTCGACGATAATACCGTCTTTTACCGCTACATCCCTGACTTCATCCACATGATTGTAGGGATCGATCACCCTGCCACCGGTGATCAGATAATCTACTTTGCTCATTTTCCCTCTCCTTTTTCCAGATTCGGTATGTTGTTGTATCCGTACTATAATGTCTGGTAATACTATATAAGAGAACTGAGCAACTCAAAAGCAACTAATATTTTGTATATGCAATTTAAAGTTGCTGATAAGGTAATTTTAAGGCAAAAAATAAGAGGGTAGCGATTGCACAACCCTTCAAAATCTTTCTCATTATAAAATTTCAGCAGCAAGTTCCAGGAAATACTGCAAAGCAGGAGAGAATTTTTTATGGCGGTGGCAGCTGCACATAACGGAGACTTTATCCGGAGAAAGCTTCCCCTCCAGTGCAACGATATCCCCCCTGGCCATAGCTTTTTCTACAGCAAATTTCGGAAGCACAGAGATGCCAAGCCCCATCTTTGTACATTGGATGATGGAATCTATACTTCCCAGCACCATATCATGGGATAGCGTAATATCATTTTCCTTCAATAATTTGTCAAGAGAATGACGGTAGAGGCCTTCCACTTCAATGTCGATAAAGCCAAAGGCTTTCGTCTGGTGCGGCGTTGTAAAATCCCTCTCCGCAGGTGTCAGCTGGGAAGAGCCAAAGAACACCAATTTATGTTGGGAAAGCGGTTTACTGACAATATTAGGATCCCGCTGCTGCACATCATAGTGGATAGCCACGTCGATGACGTTACCCAGAAGCAGCCGGTTCATGTTATAGCAGGACTGGGTTTGGATCTGCAGTTCCACCTGAGGCAGCTTTTTGCGGAAAGCGCTGATGACAGGCTGGAAACGGTAGGTCAGCAGGCTATCGGGAACGCCGATGCGGAGGCGGGTCACTTCTGTCCTGCTGCAGATTAAGATCTGTTCATAGCTGGCCAGGATGGAATCCACGTAGGGCATAATGTGTTTTCCTGCATCCGTCAGATACATGTGCTTGCCGATTTTTTCAAACAGCACAATACCGAATTCCTTTTCCAGCTGCTGGACCTGAAACGTCACAGTGGACCTTGTATATTGGAGCTTATCAGCCGCTTCCGCAAAGCTGCCTGATTCGGTGATGACCTTCAGGGTTTTCAAATAGTTAATATCCATGATGTTACGGCTCCTTATCGTTGCGCAATTGTTCAATTTTTTTTAACGTATTGCTCAAAACGTTTTGATTGTTTGAATTATAACACAGTGTTAGAATAAGCACAAGAAAGGAGTGAACATTATGTTTTTCACACAGGAAAAGCAAACCTCCATTGCAAAGGCTCTGTACGAAGCCGAAAAGACGGTAAAGCCTATTCCCACGCTGACGCCGCAATATCCGGCTATGACGGAAGAGGATGCCTACCATATCCAACAGGAAGGGCTTAAGCTTCGTTTAGCCGAAGGCAGCCGCGTTGTAGGCCGCAAAATCGGCATTACGAGCCGGGGTATGATGGAAAAATTGCATTGTGATTCGCCGGATTTCGGGTATCTGCTGGATACCATGCTGGTACCGGAAGGAACCGCCTGCAGCCGCAAGGAGATGAACATCCCTATTGTAGAAGGAGAAATCGCTTTTATCATGGGAGAGGATCTGACCGGACCGGCAGTAACAACGGCTGACATTATGAACGCCACAGCTTGGGTCATACCGTGTTTTGAAATCTGTGACGGTCGGTATCCCAACTGGGTCGTGACCGTACGAGATACCATCAGTGACAATGCCGGGGCCTGCAAGTTCGTTCTCGGAGGCTCCCCAAAACGGATTCAGGATGTAAATCTACGCTATATCGGTATGGTCATGGAAAAGAATGGCCAGTTTACAGGCAGCGCTGCCGGAGCCGAAGTCATGGGAACACCTTTAAATTCCATGGTCTGGCTCGTCAACAAGCTGGCCCAGTTTGGGGATGGCCTGCATAAAGGGGATATCGTCCTGTCCGGTGCCTTCATGGCCGCCATTCCGGCTATAGCGGGAGATAATTTCTGTCTCGGAGTTGACGGCTTCCCGCCGCTGACTGTTTCTTTTAAATAATAATATATAGGAGGAAAATTAAAATGGGTATTAAATTGATTCATACAGCCGATGCTCCGGCTGCTATCGGTCCTTATTCTCAGGGTTACATTGCTGGTGATTTCCTGTTCACCTCCGGTCAGGGCGGCCTGGATCCGAAGGATGGATCTATTGTAGGTACTACGGTGGAAGAACAGGCTGAACAGGTCATGAAGAACCTGAAAGCTATCTTTAAGGCTGCCGGGACGGATTTTTCCAGCGCGGTAAAGTCCACCTGCTTCCTGGCCGATATGGACGATTTCAAAGCCTTCAACAGCGTGTATGAAAAATATTTCACTTTCAAACCAGCCCGCAGCTGTGTTGCCGTAAAAAAGCTCCCCTTAGGAATCCTGTGTGAAGTAGAAGTCATTGCATATTTAGGAAAGTAGATGTAGCATTATAGGAAAATGAGGGGGTGCTGTCCATGAAGCAATATATAGTAGATGCCTTTACAAGGCAGGTCTTCCATGGCAACCAGGCTGCGGTCTGCGTGCTGGAAGAATGGCTGCCAGAACAGCTCATGATGAATATTACAAAGGAAAACAACTTTTCCGAAACGGCCTTTACCGTGAAGGAAGGGGATAAATACCATCTGCGCTGGTTCACACCCGGCGGTGAAATCGACCTGTGTGGCCACGCCACCCTGGCTACGGGCTTTGTGCTGCTAAACTATTATGAGCCGGACCAGGACCAGGTGACCTTCACTACCCTGAGTGGGGATCTGGTTGTTTCCAGAAAAGGGGATCTGCTGGAAATGGAATTTCCGGCTTATGAGCTGAAAGAAGTGCCGGTCACTGAGGCTATGACGGAAGCCCTGGGGACCAAACCTGCAGCTGCCTACATGGGCCGCGACCTGCTCTGTGTCATGGACGATGAATCCCTTGTCCGGAACATGGTGCCTGACCTGGACAAAGTGAAAGAACTGCCCGGCCTGCTGCTTCACGTTACAGCAAAAGGCACGGACACGGACTGCGTGTCCCGCAGCTTTGCTCCGAAGCTGGCCGTCACAGAAGACCCTGTGTGCGGTTCCGGTCATTGCCACATCATCCCCTATTGGGCGGACACTCTGAAAAAGGATACCTTGATAGCTTATCAGGCCTCCAAACGGGGCGGCACCCTGTACTGTCGTCGGAAAGGGAATAAGGTTTTCCTGGCAGGGCCTGCGGCTCTGTTTTCCGTAGCGGAACTGAATCTGGAAGCCATCAAGGCGACTTTACAGTAGGAGGAGTACTATGAAAAAGACCTTTGGTACATTTTTTGAATTAGGGGGCCGGGGCGCCATGGAAGCCCTGACCCATACGGGACTGGACTACGTCATCATCGATACGGAGCATGGCTGTTTCTCTGAAGAATCCACAGCGGACTATATTGTCGCCGCCGAAAATGGCGGCCTGACGCCCATCGTGCGAATTGGGGACAGCCGTCGTCCCTACGTGCTGCGCATGCTGGATATCGGGGCTCGTGGGCTCATCATCCCTAATATCCGGACTCTGGACCAGGTAAAGGACATCGTCAGCGCTGCCAAATTCCCTCCCATCGGCAACCGGGGCTTCTGTCCGAACCGGACTACCGGCTGGGGCAGCGCCGATTGGTCTAAAGATGTCTTCACGTATATGGAGGAATGCAACAAACGGGTAAAGGTCATTCCCCAATGCGAAACGAAGGAAGCCTTGGAACACATCGAAGAGATCTGCGCCCTGGACGGCGTGGACGGTATCTTCGTAGGGCCCTGCGACCTGTCCATCGATCTGGGTATCCCCCTGCAGTTTGACAGCCCCATCCTGTATGACGCCGTCATGAAGATCCTGGCTGCCTGCCAGAAATACGGCAAGGAATCCTACATCTTCGCCGGCAATATGAAGGACGCCCTGAAATGGTCCAAAGCCGGCTTCGACAGCATCGCCTATAATCTGGACGCCAGCGTATTCATCAATGCGTTTAAAGAGCTGGTGGAACAGTATAATGAAGGGCTTGAGTAAGACGTCAGACGTCAGGGTCCACTGGACGGACATGGATACGTGAATACGTACATACGTGCATACGTGAATACGAGAAAGCGTAATACGTGCTACAAAAAAAAGCAGGATTGCTTACAATCTGTAGGCAATCCTGCTTTTTTGTCTGTTCTTTTTAAGGGAAAATCAGAGCAATCCTCCGAAAGCAAACCTCTAACCTCCGACAACAGGTTCTATCATCTATCATCTATCATCTGTCATCTTTACCACGCCCGCCGCAGGCGCCTCTTCGCTCTTTACTCTTCGCTCTTCGCTTTCTTTTACGCCTTCACCGCTTCCGCCACCAGTTCACCCATTTTCCGGGTACCTACGGTGGTCAGGCCTTCGCCGGCCAGGTCCGGTGTCCGGTAGCCGGCCAGCATCACATCGTCCACCGCTTTTTCGATGGCTCTGGCAGCTGCTTCCTGATGCAGGGAGTAGCGCAGCAGCATAGCCGCGGACAAAATCGTACCCAAGGGGTTCGCAATGTCCTTGCCGGCAATATCCGGCGCACTGCCGTGGATAGGTTCGTACATGCCCGTGCCATCGCCTAAGCTGGCAGAAGGCAGCAGGCCAATGCTGCCGGCAATGGTGGAGCCTTCGTCGGACAGGATGTCCCCGAAGATATTGTTCGTCAGGATGACATCGAATTGTTTGGGATTCAGCACAAGCTGCATAGCGCAGTTGTCCACATAATAGTGGTTCAGTTCCACGTCGGGATACTTCGTATCGTGGAGCTCTGTCACAATCTGCCGCCACATACGGGAAGACCCTAATACGTTAGCCTTATCCACGCTGGTGACCTTGCCCCGGCGCAGGCGGGCTGCTTCAAAAGCCTTGATGGCGATCCGTTCGATTTCTGGACGGGTATATTTTTCCACGTCCCAGGCTGTATCCACTCCGTCGATGTTCGTTGCTTCCTGGTGCTCGCCAAAATAGATGCCGCCGGTAAGCTCCCGGACAATGACCAGGTCCGCTCCTTCCGCCCGTTCCGTCTTCAGGGGAGACAGGTGAGCCATGTAAGGCCGCACGGTCACAGGCCGCAGGTTGCAGTACAGGCCCAGAGCCTTGCGGATGCCCAGCAGGCCCTTTTCCGGCCGCTTCGTCACATCGGGAATCTTGTCCCATTTAGGACCGCCCACAGCCCCCAGCAGCACGGCATCGGAAGCCTTGGCACTCTCGATAGTTTCCTCCGGCAGCGGCGTGCCGAACTTGTCATAGGCGCAGCCGCCCATGAGTTTATAATCATAGTCTATATCCAGATGGAAGACTTCTGCCGCCTTCTTCATAACGCGGATGGCTTCTCCCACAATCTCGGGGCCGATGCCGTCCCCCTTTAACACGGTGATTCTCATAAGGAACCTTCTCTCTTTACGTAGTTGATGAGTCCTCCGGCCTGGGCAATCTTCTGGACGAAGGCAGGCAGCGGATGGGTCTTGATGGTGATGTTCTTATTCACCACATGAATCTCTCCCTTGTCCAGGTCCACGTCCACCGTGTCCCCTGCTTCAATCTTTTTCGCTTCGTCGCCGATTTCCAATACGGGCAGGCCGATGTTGATGGCATTGCGATAGAAAATCCGGGCAAAGCTTTCCGCGATGATGCATTTGATGCCTTTCTGCTGGATAACGATGGGTGCGTGTTCCCGGGAGGAACCGCAGCCAAAGTTCCGGCCGGCCACCATGATATCGCCGGGCTGCACATTGGGAGCAAACGTGGTGTCGATGTCTTCCATAGCATGTTCGCTCAGTTCTTTGAAATCAGAAATATTTAAATACCGGGCCGGAATGATTACATCCGTATCCACATGGTCTCCGTAACGCCATACTTTACTCATTTCAGCACCTCCCGGGGATCGGTGATCCGTCCCATCACTGCACTGGCTGCCGCCGTCAGGGGGCTGGCCAGATAGATTTCACTGTCCACGTGACCCATACGGCCCCGGAAGTTCCGGTTCGTAGTGGATACGCACCGTTCGCCGGCTGCCAGGATACCCATGTAGCCGCCCAGGCAGGGTCCGCAGGTAGGGGTGGACACAGCGGCGCCGGCATTGATGAAGATGTCCAGCAGGCCGTCGTCCATAGCCCGTTTGTAGATTTCCTGGGTAGCCGGGATGATGATGCAGCGCACGTAGTCGTTGACTTTATGGTCTTTCAGGATGGTTGCCGCAGCAGCCAGGTCTTCATACCGGCCGTTGGTGCAGGAACCGATGACCACCTGGTCAATCTTGATGTCCTTGCCTTCTGCTGCGGGGTGAGTGTTTTCCGGCAGGTGCGGATAAGCAACCACGGGTACTAATTTATCCAGTTCGATGGTAATAGTCCGCACGTATTCGGCGTCCTCGTCAGCCTCTACAGCCTCCCAAGGACGGGTAACACCCCGTTCTTTCAGGTATTCCCGGGTCTTATCGTCCACAGGGAAGATGCCGTTCTTACCGCCGGCTTCAATAGCCATATTGCAGATGGTGAAGCGGTCCGCCATGGACAGTTCGGCCACACCGTCTCCAAAGTATTCTATGGATTGGTACAGAGCTCCATCCACACCGATCATACCGATGAGGGTCAGGATTACATCCTTACCTGAAATATAAGAAGGCTTTTTCCCCGTCAGGATGACTTTGATAGCGGCGGGCACCTTGAACCAGGTATTGCCGCTAGCCATAGCTGCGCCCAAGTCCGTCTGGCCCACGCCGGTGGAGAATGCGTTCACAGCACCGTAGGTGCAGGTGTGGGAGTCAGCGCCAATGATGAGTTCACCGGGAGCGGCCAGGCCGCTGTCGGGAACCAGAGCATGCTCGATGCCCATGCGCCCTACTTCAAAGTAATTCTTGATGTTGTGCTTGTGGGCAAAATCCCGCATGTGCTTGCACAGGGTTGCAGATTTGATGTCCTTGGGGGGAGAGAAATGGTCCGGTACCAGGGCAATCTTGTCCTTATTAAATACAGGTTTGCCGATCTTGTCGAATTCGTCAATAGCAGGGGGCCCTGTAATATCGTTTGCCAGGGTCAGATCTACCTGAGATACGAGTAATTCTCCTACTTCCACTTCCGGCCGTCCTGCATGTTTGGCCAGGATTTTCTGGGTTCTTGTCATGCCCATGATGTCTTCCTCCTTTTTCTCCGCTGTGAAATACAAAAAGCCCCTACCTGCCGGTCTGGCAGATAGGGGCGAAGGATCGCGGTACCACCCTAAGTTTGGTCTCATTCCGTGTAACGTACGTGGACGGCTGCAACTACTCTTGGTTCATAGCAGCGGCTCCCGGGCCAGTAGCATCCGTTTCCCCTGCTGATTCGCACCACCCATCAGCTCTCTGAAGGTTCCTCCGGACACGCTTCCGTTCATAGCCTGTGTATGTTTGAAAGGTTATGGTTTACATTATACATGATACAAAATATCTGTCAAGGGAATTTTTGCTAATGCTTCAGCAACCCGTCCTTGAAAATCAGTCGAAGATTCCCGCCTCGTCATACTCCGGTTGGATGACTATCTGGGCATTTTCGTCCACGTAGCCCCATTTCTTCTTGTCGGGGTCCTTGAAGGCAGCCCGGTGGGCCGTCAAGGGCTTGATTTCCTTCAGTTGTTCCCGGAACGGTGCTACGGGCTGGCCCGTCAGGTCGATGATGCCACCCTTGTCCTTTTCCACGGCCGTAGTCCGGTCTTCCATAAACGAAGCTACCTGGTCGAAGTGGTTGGGAATGACGATTTTGTTGTCTTTATCGATAAATCCCCACTTCTTGTCGAAGCTGAAGGCTGCCAGATTGTTTGTAAAAGGCCACAGCTGGTCATAGGCCGCAGGAATCACGACCTGCCCGCTCTTGTCCACCATGCCCCAATGGCCTTCTTCTGCAAACAGGGCGTAATCTCCGTAGAACTGGGACACATAGTGATATTCCGGAGACACCACTTCCTGGCCTTTCTTATTGATGTAACCCCGATACATATTCGCAGGCACAGCAGCGCCCAGAGGGATGCCGATACCGCCACCCCAGCCCCAACCGCTGTGGTGATGATGATGATGGTGGTAGCCATAGCCGCCGTAGCCCCAGCCCCAGCCGGGATAGCCCCAACCCCAGCCCGGGAAGCCGATGCCCCAGCCGTCCCAGCCGTGACCCCAGCCCCAGCCGATGGAGATGTAGTCCAGGAAGCTACGGCTGGCTCGGCGGACGCCTACGAGAGCCAGGTCATTTTCATCAAAATCACCTACATAGGCATATTTCTTCAGTTTCGCATATTTCCGGCCGTCCTTGTCCATAAGCCAGCCGTCGTCCACTACAGCTACGCCCTGATGGAAATCCCCGGGCTTCTTCACCCGTCCGGCAATAACTGGCGTGCCGTCCGCCTTCACATAGGACCATTGTTTTTCCAGCTTTACAGCTGCCAGGCCTTCGCTGAAGTTCCGGGCTTCTTTATATTGGGCCGGAATGGCCAGCTTGCCTTCCTTGTCCACATAGCCCCATTTGCCCTTGATTTTCACAGGCGCCAGGCCATCGTGGAACTGGCCTACCTGGTCGTAGGTTCCCGGCAGTTTCTTGCCCTCAATGGTATAAAAGGACCATTTGCTCTTGACCTGGCCGCCCATGATGCCCTCGCTGACATCCGTCACCTTGCTGAGAGTCGGAGCAATGAGTTCTTTGCCTGCCCTATCGTACAGCCCGTATTTACCCTTTTTCTGAGCCAGGATGACAGGCACGGACTCTTTGTCCTCGATAGCGACTTTCTTGAATTCCAGAGGCAGGACAACACGACCGGCCTCATCAATAGCGCCCTGCTTTTTATCTTTTTCCACGATAGCCAGGTGATCCGCTGCGAAAACGCCCTGCGCAAAGCCCAGGCACAGACCCAGCAGCACGGCCCCCGTCAATTTCTTACTGCACTTCACGTGAATACACCCCCATGTGCACACTTAATCGATTATATTGTAGCACAGGAATATGAATGGTAGGTGAAAAGTTATTAGGGGTTAGGGATTAGGGATTAACCGTCACTTCAAGCCCAGAGCGGAGCCCAGGAGACGCACGACGAAGGCTATGAGCCAGGCAATGGTGCACTGGGTCACAACGGTGTACACGGCATTCTTCCAGCCGGATTCCCGCTTGACGGTGGCAATAGCGGCCACACAGGGCGTGTACAGCAACGTAAACGTCAGGAATACGATAGCCGTAAACGGCGTGAATAGGGCCTGCAGCGCAGGGATGTCTTCGCCTACCAGCACGGTCAGCGTGGACACCAACGTTTCCTTAGCCGTAAAGCCTGTCAGGATAGCCGTAGCCACCCGCCAGTCCCCAAAGCCCAGAGGAGCAAAGATAGGCGCCACTACACGGCCGATGCCGGCCAGCAGGCTTTCGTCCGGCGTGTCAGCCGGGTTCAGCTGCCCGTCAAACATCTGCAGGAACCAGATGATGATGGAGGCCATAAAGATAATCGTAAAGGCTTTCATGACGAAGCCTTTGGACTTGTCCCACACCAGACGGACGACGCTCTTAGCCGAAGGCATCCGGTAGTTGGGCAGTTCCATCACAAAGGGCACAGGTTCCCCCTTAAAGACCGTATGCGCCAGCACCAGGGCATACAGGATGCCGCAAATGATGCCCAGGACATAGAGAGAGATCATCACAAGGGCCTGATACCGGGGTGGGAAGAACGCACCGATAATCAGCGTGTAGATCGGCAGCTTGGCGCTGCAGCTCATGAACGGGGTCAGCAGGATGGTCATTTTGCGATCCCGGTCAGAGGACAGGGTCCGGGTTGCCATAATAGCCGGCACAGAGCAGCCGAAGCCAATCAACAGAGGCACGATGCTGCGCCCGGACAGACCGATGCGCCGCAACAGCCGGTCCATGACAAAGGCTACCCGGGCCATATAGCCTGTATCCTCCAGAATGGACAGGAACAGGTATAAGGTCACAATGATGGGCAGGAAGCTGATGACGGTACCCACGCCCTGGACAATCCCATCTATGATGAGAGAATGCATAACAGGGTTTACATCCGCAGCGGTCAGCCCTGCATCTATAGCATCGGTAATGGCACCTACAATCAGCTCCATGACGGACGTCAGCGCTGCACCAATGCCATTGAAGGTCATGACGAAGATAAAGCCCATGATGGCAATGAAGATGGGGATAGCGGTGTACTTCCCCGTCAGATACCGGTCCATCTCCATGCTGCGGTGATGTTCCTTGCTTTCATGAGGCCGCACCACGGTTTCTTTGCACAGGTTCGTAATAAAGGTAAAGCGCATGTTGGCCAGAGCTGCTTCTGCATCCAGGCCGCTTTCTTTTTCCATGACGGTGGAAATCTGGTCGTAGATGGGTTTCTGTTCGGTCGGAATCTGGAGTTTCGCCTCCACAAGGGGATCGTGTTCTATCAGCTTCGTAGCTGCAAAACGAAGGGGCAGATTCGCCTTTTGAGCCAGCGGCTCTATAAGGTGGGCCATAGCATGGATGCCCCTGTGGACAGCCGCCACCGGATCCTCGGGATCATCGCTGTCTGCGCAGAAGTCGATGCGCATAGGTTTTTCATGGTTGCGGGCCACATGGATAGCATGGTCCACCAGTTCCGCGATACCTTCGTTCTTAGCAGCAGAAATAGGGATGACTGGGATGCCCAGGGCCGCTTCCAGTTCGTTGATATGGACGGCACCTCCGTTAGCCCGGACTTCATCCATCATGTTCAGGGCCAGCACCATGGGAATCCCCAGTTCCATGATCTGCATGGTCAGATACAGGTTCCGTTCCAGGTTCGTAGCATCCACGATGTTGATGATGCCGTCCGGATGGGTATCCAGCAGGAAGTCCCTCGTGACGATTTCTTCATTGGAATAGGGAGACAGGGAATAGATTCCCGGCAGGTCCGTAACCCGGGCTTCCGGATGCAGCTTCATCTGCCCGTCTTTCCGATCCACGGTAACGCCCGGGAAATTGCCCACATGCTGGTTTGCACCGGTGAGCTGGTTAAACAGGGTCGTCTTGCCGCAGTTCTGGTTGCCTACCAGGGCAAAGGATATGGGAGCTCCCTCAGGAATTTCCGTAGCTTTGTCATGATGGTGATAGCTGGGTGCTCTGTCAAATTCCCCTACGCCCGGATGAGGAATAGAAAAATGCCATTTTGAGACCGGAATCTTCTTTTCTTCCTCATCGTGGAGGCCTTCCAATATCAAAAGCTGGGCTTCACTAAGCCGCAGCGTCAATTCATATCCCCGCACCTTGACTTGGATCGGGTCACCCATGGGTGCCCGTTTCACCAACTCCACGTGGGTTCGCGGTGTCAGGCCCATATCCAGCAGGTGGTGCCGAAGTGCCCCAGACCCCTGAACGACTTTGATAAAGGCCGCTTCACCGGGCTGGAGTTCATCTAACGTCATCATTCCATCTTGCCCCTTTCGTCTTTGCGCTTAAAATTCACTCTTTATTATACCAGCCTATCTCCTATTCCGAGCATTCCTTTTCATGGGATTTTCCGGCAGCTTAGAATTTTTTAACGCATCAGGCACGGCTAGCCCTTTCAAGGCAGCAAAAAAGGCGCTGTGAAAGTTCATTTCTCAACGCCTTTTCTAATTATATTAAGCTTTCTTTTGTACTGCAACGGTCAGCATAACTTCTACGGGAGCTTCTTTCGGCAGAGTGCCCATGCCGATGGCAGCCCGGGCGCAGGCACCGGCCTGACCCAGTTCAGCTACCAGGTACTCAGAAGCGAAGTCTGCCAGTTTCGCATGGCTGCCAAAGCCTTCTTCGGCGTTGATGAGCACTTCCATGCGCATGACCTGAGCGATTTCTTCGCCCTCTTCCAGCTTATTGCGGGCAGCGGTCAGAGCATTTTGAGTAGCCAGGACTACAGCGTCCTTATAGGTTTCCAGCGGTTCGTCAGCCTTCACCTTGCCGGCCATCTGCAGCACGCCGTCCTTGCGGTTCGTCATGCCCGCCGTCATAACCAGGAACCCGAAACGGGTAGCCGGTACGTATTTTCCCTGAGGAACAGGATTCTTCATAAAGAGCCTCCTTATTTGGCAAATTCTTTAGCGATTTCAGCGGTTACTTTCAGGAATTGGTCGATATCGCCGAAGTCATGGCAGTGCAGAGGAGATACCCGTACCAGGCCCGTTTGGCCCAGAGATTCCACGATTCTCTTGGAGTACAGGCTGGTGTTGATGCGTTCGAAGACCAGTACGCCCCGCTTGCCATATTCTTCCCGCAGAGCGGTGTAGTCCATGCCTTTCATGCCCATGGCTACAACCAGGTCACGGTTTTCATCGATAGGACCATCGAAGTACACTTCTACGCCGGGGATGTGACGCAGGCCGGGAACAGCTTCCGTGCCTTCCAGCATACGGACCAGCAGGCTGCCTTCATGAGCATGGGCATGTTCAAAGCCCACTACATATTGTTCTCTGCGGCTTTCGGACTTGGTGAAATGTTGACCGATCCAGCAGATGTAATCTACCATAGCGCTCATAGCGGCATAGTTGCCATGAGGATAGGTCCCCAGTTCCCATTCGTTAGGATCTTTTGCTTCCAGTTTGTCATGGAACAGCACGGAAGCACGGTCGGACACGTAGCCGAAGCCGCAGCCACGGATGCTCATGCCTTTGTAAGGAGCGATAACCATGCCGTCCACCTTCAGGTCATGGGCGTACAGAGCCGCATGGGGCATATGCTGTACAGCATCGGAGAAGATGTACAGATCCGGTTTGATAGCGCGAGCTTTTTCAACGATTTCCTTCATGGGGAATACCACGCCGGAAATATTGGAAGCGCTCATAACGCTCAGTACGCAGGTATCTTTGTCCACCAGTTTGATGATTTCGTCCACATCCACGCCGCCGGTCTTGGGGTTAGCCTGGGCAACACGGAATTCCTTACCGGTCTTTTCTGCGTAGATCTTGGCAGCATCGTAAGCAGAGGGGTGTTCGATTGCCGTGGTCACCACGTTGGTGCCGGGAACGTTTTCGATGATGGCACGGAGGATCCGGAACGTGCACTGGGAAGGAGTCAGTTCCGTAACCAGGGCGCCTTCATCAGGAGCAGCGCCGAAGATGACATCCTTTACGTCCTTAATGCCTTTATCTTTTACTTCGTGCAGGGTCATGGACACATCATGATACCGCAGAGGGCAGTCAGGGATCTGTTCCTGTCTGGCTTTCGCTTCCACGCAGGCTTTCAGACGCAGGGAACCGCCGGAGTTTTCGAAGAACAGTCTCTTTTTGCCGAACATGTCCTCGTCCATATAGCAGAATCTATCTTTGATTTCTTTTTGCAGAGCGGGATCAAACACAAAACCTTTTTCCATGTTATATAGTCTCCTTTTTATTCACTTGACGGGCGCACCGCCCTACGTTTGGGGCGCCCCTACGGAATCATCCACGATTTCTTATTTTTACAAATTATCTGCTTCTGTACCGTTCCATCACTTGCAGAACGCGGTCGATGGCGTTGGCGGAATTCTTTCTATCCTGGGAGAAGTTGACCCGGAAGCTATGAGTAAACTGAGGCCCGAATTCCGTGCCCGGGGTGATGACAACGCCGGTCAGTTTCCGAACGATCTTGGCAAAGTCGCTGATGCTTACATCCATAGGAGGCAGAGTCGGGAAGATGTAGCTGCCGCCTTCAGTCTTGCGGACGCTGCAGCCTTCATGGCTCCGTACCAGAGCGATCAGGTCATCACGGATAGCCTGGTGTTGGGCAATCCGGTCAGCCAGCCAGCCTTCCGGTTCGTTGAACCAGCATTTGAACACGTATTGGCAGTAGCCGGGGCAGCGCAGGGTTACAATAGCTTGCAGTTTTTCCATACGTTCGATGATCCAGCTGGTACCGAAAGCCGTGCCCAGACGGAAACCGCTGAGAGATTCGGTCTTGGAGGGTCCCATAATGGTCAGCATGTTGTCCGGTTTTTCCTTCAGAGCCCGCAGGTGGGTGTAGGGGTGGTTTTCAAAGATCTGGCGGGAATACAGCTGGTCAACCAGCAGGATGACGTTGTATTTCTTAGCCAGTCTGGCGATGGTTTCAATTTCATGCTGAGAATAGATCACGCCCGTGGGGTTGTTGGGGTTGGAGAACAGGAACAGCTTTACGCCCTGTTTGAAGGTTTCTTCCAGTGCGGTCAGGTTCACGCCTGCGCAGGTGTCCTGGCCCAGGTAATCCAGTTTGACAGGAACCAGTTCCCCTTCGAAGAATTCTACCAGCTTGCGGTTATCGAAATAATCCGGTTCTACGATGGCCACTTTATCACCGCGGCCTACCAGGCAGCCCAGAGCCAGGAACAGAGCTCCCTGAGTACCGGGGGTTAGAATCAGTTCGTTTTCAGGATCTACGGGAGCACCGGTGAAAGCAGCCAGTTTGGCCGCTACATCTTTGCGGATGTCATCGCCGCCGCGGTATTCCGTATAGGCTACGCAGCCGCCTTTTTTGAAGCCTTCATTAAAGATTTCCAGGCTGCCGGGGGTGGGAATGTGAGCATCTACGTCACCATGGGAGAAGTTTACAGCCGGTCCGGGAATAGCTTCCCCGCGGATGTCCAGTACTTCTTCTTTCTGACGGGTTTCTTGTCCCGGTGCGTTGTCGATGCCCAGCCGTTGAAACTTTTCAAATAATCTATCCATGATAATCCTCCTTGTTTTTGCGTTTCCGCCGTTGTCGAATTTTCTTTACGTGCTCATTATATGAAAAATTGGATACAGAATCCAATCCGAAATCTCGTATCGCGCTATATGGTTTTACTTATAGGTCTGAAATTGCAAATAGGACACACCCCCACCACCGATTCCATTCAGGCCTGCGTAGCCGACTTCCTGCCAGTCCGACCAGAAGGGGCGGGGAACCATTCCATCCGTAGGGGCTTGCCAGAGCAAAGCGGCGGTAAGCCCGCATTCAAGAATCCAAACGATGGGGCCTGTTCATAGACCTTTCTATTCCTACTAGCTTATATTATAGGTATCTCATACGTTTTTACTTATGGCTTATACGTGGATACGTATTATTCATATTTTCTGACACCTTTTATAATAAACGTAAATCAAACAGCTAATGATTTATTATTTTCGCGAAATAATATTCAAATGCAGTGAATGGATGATGTGTTTTATTTTTTTATGAGGGAATGAGGAGGAAATTGAAATGAAAAAATTATTGGCCCGCCCTTTGTGGCAGCAGATTCTTGTTGGTATTATTGCCGGGGCTGCAGTCGGTATTTATGCACCGGGAGTTGTACCTCATATTAAATTTTTAGGCGACGTGTTCCTGCGCCTGTTGAAAATGCTCATTGCACCGTTAGTCCTGTTCACGCTGATCAGCGGTGTCTGCAAAATGGGTGATATCAAACATCTATATACGGTGGGCATCCGGATTGTAGGATTCTACTTGATTACGACAGCCGTGTCCGCAGCTCTGGGTATGAGCTTTGCCCTGGTAACCCAGCCTGGTAAAGGTGTTACAGACCTCTTGGGCAGCCAGGCAGGAAAAACTGTAGAATATGACTTTCTGGCTAATATGGTAAAATGGATTCCTACGAATATCTTTGAAGCCCTGACAAAAGGTGATACCCTTCAGATCATCGTATTCGCCATTATGACCGGTATCGTCCTGCTGATGCTGGGCGACGAATATGCGCCCCTGATCAAATTGGTGGATCAGGCCGCCGGCGTCATGCTGAAGCTGACGGACGTAGTTATGAAATACTCTCCTATTGGTATCTTCGCCTTGGTTGCTGATATGATGACCACCATCAGTGGCAGGATGTTGACCCAGGTACTGAACTTCATCGTAACGGACTGGGCTGCCTGCCTGATTGTCATCTTCATCATCCAGCCCCTGCTCGTCAAAGTATTGGCTGGTCTTTCCCCTTCCAAATTCCTTAAGCATATGTCCCCTGTCATGGTCGTTGCTGCTTCCACCACGTCTTCTGCAGCTACCCTGCCTCTGGAATTGAAAGTTGCCAAAGATAAATTAGGTATTCCCGAAAGCATCTACGGTTTCTGCCTGCCTCTGGGCAATACCTGTAATATGAACGGTATGGCTGTAGCCATTGGCGTCATCTCCATCTTTG
Source organism: uncultured Acidaminococcus sp. (assembly GCA_900314165.1). The sequence goes on along the minus strand of OMUE01000038.1, from coordinate 718 downwards.
CATCCAACCTGTTCGGTGCCCCCATTACTCTTGGTGCCTGCCTGGAATTCGTCTTCCTGGGCCTGGTCCTGTCCGTAGGGGCTGCCGGTGTTAAAGGGGCCGGTATCGTCATGTCCTCCGTACTGCTGCAGACCGTAGGTATGCCCCTGACCCTGGTACCCATCCTGGCCGCTGTATGGCCCATCATCGATATCTGCCACACTACAGCCAATGTATCCGGTGATATGGCCGGCACATTGATTGTCGCCAAATCCCTGAACCAATTAGATGTAGATCTGTACAACCAATAAAACTTTTCCCGTCAAATACAGATTCTCTAGCTGAATATAAAAAAAGACTGCGTATCCCGGAATCATTCCGGAATACGCAGTCTTTTCTATGTACTAAGATTTTATTCCCAAACTTGCAGTCATTTTCTTATATTTTAGGATTTAATTCCTAAAATATATTTATTTTCTTATAAATTAGGATTATAATCCTAATTATAGGAGGTGCCCTCATGCAATTGATTCCCCGAAAAACCTATATGGATTTTCTAATCCGCCATCAGGACAAGCAGATCATCAAAGTAGTTTCCGGCGTCCGCCGCTGCGGCAAATCCACCTTGTTGCAATTATTCCGCCAGCACCTGCTAGCCCAGGGCATTGATTCGTCCCATATTATAACGATTAATTTCGAGGATCTGGCCTTTGAAAACCTGCAGGAATACCACGCTCTG
>OMUE01000013.1 GCA_900314165.1 uncultured Acidaminococcus sp. | reverse complement strand
AATATAAAAAATAATATAAAATTGGAATTTGCAAATAACTTACTGTTTGCACCAACCCGTAGGGGCGCATCGTGAGATGCGCCCACTGAGAATTCCTTGATTAAGGATTCCTGGTGGGTTCATCTCACGATGAACCCCTACGGATCCGAGTTAGAGTCAAATACTTATTTTAAATTAAAAGATTGGAGCTGTGAAAGTGAATTTTCACAGCTCCTTTTGTGTGCCTTATTTATTTTTCTCCGCAATATAAGCCAGCACATTTTGTTCACTTCTGGCCAGATGGGCAGCCATAGCTTTTTTTGCCTCTTCCGGCTTATGATCCCTGATGGCTCCGAGAATCTGCAGATGCTCCTCCGTGGACAGATGGTAGTGCTTCTGTTCTTCCGGAATGGAGTGGCCTGTGCTGGGACCGTTCCATAGTTCCATAAGGTAGTTCGTCAGCTTCTGATTATTCGCTGCGTCCCAAATGGATGTATGGATTTTTTGGTTCAATTCCTCGTATTCGCTCCGGTCAATGCTGCTGGTTACCTGCAGGACCTTTAACCGGGCTATGAGCTTGTCCACATCGGCTAAGCCGTTTTCTGCCGCTTTGTAGGCCGCTGTGGATTCTAACAAAATCCGCATCTCGAAGGTATCTTTAATGAACTTTTCATCTATAGCATTGACGATTGCACCCTTGCTCATGCGCAGGGTAATCAGCCCTTCAGCCTCCAGAGTTTGGAAAGCTTCCCGGACAGGGGTGCGGCTGACGCCCAGCTGTTCTGCAATACCGGTCAGGCTCAATTCCTGGCCGCTTTTATATTCGCCACTATAGATTGCTTGTTTTAGGATGGATGTGATCCGCACCCGGGTGGGGACCATTTTCAAAGATTGGATTGCCATAATGCTCACCTACTAAAATATTGATAATTTAATTCTAAATTGTTTTAGAGAATAATTCAAGGATATCTAGTATCAAATATCGTATACGATATACAATTGTAGTTAAATTACAGATAATTTGAAAACGCTCTTGCATTTAAAGTAGGAGTGGAGTATAGTTTAACCATCAAAGAAATATCGTATACGATATACGATACACGAAATACGAAATTCAACTCGGCAATTGGAAAACTGGGAGGAGAAAATATTATGCATGCTATTGAAAAGATCTTTGCGAAAAATGCGGGCAAGGATAAGGTGGAAACCGGCGAAATCGTCATGGCTAATGTGGACTTTGCAGAAATCAACGACCTGTATCTGCAGACGGTATATTCCTTCTACGAAATGGGCGGCGAAAAGGTTTGGGACAACGAACGGTGCGCTTTCGTATTTGACCATTACGCTCCGTGCCCTACCATCAAGAGTGCTGCAAACCATAAAGAAATGCGGGAGTTCGCTCAGAAGAACAACCTGCGTTTTCACTTCGATACGAACTGCGGCGTATGCCATCAGGTTATGCCGGAAGCCGGCGTCATCTATCCGGGCATGATCGTAGTGGCTACCGACAGCCACACGACTACACACGGTGCTTTCGGTGCTGTAGGTACCGGCTGCGGTGCTACGGACATGGCTACGATCCTCATGACCGGCCAACTGTGGTTCCGGATTCCGGAAATCATCGAAGTCCGGCTGGAAGGGGAAGCTCCGAAAGGCGTATATCCCAAAGATGTAATCCTGGCTGTCCTGGGCAAGATCCGCGCCGATGGTGCCGTATACAAAGCCATCGACTTTACCGGCAGCTACGTAGAAAACCTGAACGTAGCAGGCCGCATGACTATCTGCAACATGGCCGTGGAAATGGGCGCCAAGACCGCCTACATGCAGCCGAACCAGGATGTACTGGACTATGTAGCAAAACGGGCTGTCCGTCCTTACGAAGTGCAGTATACGGATCCCGGCTACGAATACAGCGAAAGCTACGTCATCGACGTCAGCAAGCTGGAACCGGAATTGTCCTGTCCCAACAGCGTAGAAAATGTGCACACCCTCAGCAGCGTTGTAGCGGAAGGCCCTGTAAAACTGAATCAGGGCTACATCGGTTCCTGCACCGGCGGCCGCGAAGAAGACATCGCTGTAGCTGCCAAGATCCTGAAAGGCAAACACATTCCTCCTTACACTCGTTTGGTCATCATCCCTGCTTCTGCAGAAGTGATGCAGAACTGCCTGGCTAAAGGCTATATCCAAGACCTGATGGCTGCCGGCGCTACGATCTCCACTCCCGGCTGCGGTGCCTGCCTGGGTGCTCACGAAGGTGTCCTGGCTCCCGGTGAAGTTTGTATTACCAGCACGAACCGGAACTTCCCCGGCCGTATGGGTTCCACGGAAGCAAGAATGTATCTGGCCAGCCCTGCAACGGTAGCTGCCAGCATGGTAACGGGTTATATCACTGACCCTCGGAAATATCTGTAAGGGAGGAACTGGAACTATGGAAAAGAAATTGACTGGTCAAATCATTGTTGTTGGCGATAATATCGATACGGACCAAATCTATCCGGGCCGTTTCCTGGAACTGACGGATCCGAAAGAAATCGGCAGCCACTGCCTGTGCGGCGTGGATGAAAGCATTGCGGCAAACTTCCCTGAAGGTGGTATGGTAGTCGGTGGCCGGAACTTCGGCTGCGGCTCCTCCCGGGAACATGCTCCTATTGCTCTGCTGGCTATGGGTGCTAAGGCTGTCCTGGCTGACTCTTTTGCCCGGATCTTCTTCCGCAACTCCATTAACCTGGGTCTGCTGCCCATTATCTGCAAGGGACTGTCCAAGCATGTGAAGAAGGGCGAAACTCTGACTCTGGACCTGGAAAACTACACTGTCACCGTAAAGGAAACCGGCGAAGTGTTCCCTTGCGAAAAGCTGGGACCCCAGGCCATGATGATCCTGGAAGCTGGCGGGATCAAACCGCTTATGCGTGCTAAATTTGCGAAGAAATAAAAAGGGGAGACTCCATTATGCCTATAGAATTAGTATTCGTCATCGGTATTGCCATCCTGTTGTTCCTGTGCCTGAAAGTCAAGGCTAACGCCTTCATCGCATTGCTGGCTACGGCTCTGGTCATGGGCCTGTTGTCCGGTATGGGCGGCCCTGCTACGGTCAATGCCATTACCACCGGTTTTTCTAAAACCGTCAAAAGTATTGGTATCGTCATTATCTTCGGTATCTTGTTGGGCAACTATCTGGATGCTGCCAAGGGTACGAACCGTATGGCCTTGGACGCTGTCCGTCTGGTAGGCCAGAAGAGAGCCTCCCTGGCTATGGCTATTACCGGTTACCTGGTTTCCATTCCTGTATTCTCTGACGCAGCCTGCGTCATCCTGGCTCCTCTGGTCAAGGCTATCCACAGAAGAACCCGTATTCCTCTGGCTGTGCTGGCTGTAAGCTTGTCCGGCGGCCTGCTGGCTACCCACGTATATGTTCCGCCTACTCCCGGCCCTCTGGCTGCTGCAGGCCTTCTTGGTATCGATATCGGCCAAGCCATCATGTGGGGTGCTTTCGCTGCCGTATTCATGACTGCTGGCGGCCTGATTTTTGCAGAAACTTATCTGCGTACCCGTCCGGAAGGCTACTATACTTTCAACCCTGATGCCCTGAAAGAAGAAGAAGCTGAGTTTGATGACAGCACGGACGATCTGCCCGGCACTCTGGCCAGCCTGATTCCTCTGGTTGTTCCCCTGATGTTGATTGTAGGCAATACCACCGCTGCTATGCTGCTGCCCAAGAAACACCCTATCCTGGCTGTAACGAAATTCATCGGTGACGCTAACGTAGCTCTGGCTATCGGCGCTGTCCTGGCTATCATCTGCCTGGGCAAACGGATCGGTACGGAAGCTGTTATGAAGATTATGGATCAGACTCTGAAAGATGCCGGCCCCATCGTGTTCATCACCTCTGCCGGCGGCGCTCTGGGTCAGGTACTGAAAGCCTCCGGTGCCGGTGCAAGCCTGGCTCAGATGGTCATCAACACTGGCCTGCCTTTCATCCTGATTCCTTTCGTCATCTCCGGCCTGCTGAAGATCGTACAAGGTTCCGGTACTGTGGCTGTAACGACCGCAGCCACTCTGTGCGCTCCTATTGCCAGCAGCCTGGGCCTGAACCCCATCCTGATTTTCCTGGCCTCTGGCGCCGGTGCAAGAAGCTGCTGCCACGTAAATGACTCTTACTTCTGGGTTTACACGAACTGCATGGGTTTCGATATGAAGACCGGTCTGAAAACCTTGTCCATCGGCAACGTCTTCATGGCCCTGGGTGGTCTTGTAGCTACGTATATTGCCAGCCTGGTACTGTAATTGAATAGTGGATGTAAAAATCGGAGCTGTGAGCAATCACGGCTCTGACTTTTTATTGGGAGTATAAAATTTACTATTAAATTTTTATGGAAAAATATTATTTTTCTTATAATTCTGATATATAATATAAGCAGGAGAAATCAAGTTTTCTTTATGAATCAACTTTGGGAAGGGGCGCTGTGTATGAATTTGGCGAAACTCTCTAGTCATGGGCAGATTACGGTACCTGTAGAAATCCGGCTGCTGATGGGATTAAAATCCGGGGACAAGATCTTGTTCCTGCAGAAGGACAACGGAGAAGTGGTCATCCGCAAAGCCTCCTCCAAGGATTTTATGAATATGGGCGTGAGGGAATAACCAGGGTTAAGCGAAGAGCGAAA
>OMUE01000006.1 GCA_900314165.1 uncultured Acidaminococcus sp. | reverse complement strand
ATAGCCAGTATCCATGCGGTTTTCCGCTGTTACCGACACGGTAACAAGCGGTAACAAAGTTAACAAATTTAGATTAAATAATCAGTTACACAAAGTTACGGAATTAGGTGCAAATGCCCTTATTCTATAAAAATAAAGTTACGGAGTTAGCGTCACTTACTGGAATACGTAAAGTTACGGAGTTAGCAAGTTTTCCCCTCAATCATCAAAAATAAAGTTACGGAGTTAGGTGCAAACCGCCTAAATGAATGAAGCCGCTGCCCATCCGGACAACGGCCTTGCAATCTGCTATTCGTTTTTACTGATCCTGTAATATCCGTTTTTCTGTGTACCGTAGCATCCGAAACGCTGACCGGAATCATATTTTGCCCATCCTGGCATATTGTCCATTATGGCAATGATCCTGTTACGATGTACAGAGTATTCATCCTCAGTAAATCCGAAACATTCAAAAGCAATTTCTTTAGAGCAAACCCGCTGCCGGATATGCGGATCTACTATATCATCCTCTAACTGTCCCTGATCTGACTGGAAAAAGGCTATCCGGGCAGCTTGGGAGAGTGAATCCCAATTGTTAGGAAGCTGAGCATCCAAGTAATCTTCTATACTTGGAGTCCAGGGGTCTATCCGGACGCTTCCTTGTTGTGCTTCCCTGGCTGCTTCCTTTAGTGCTTGGTCTGTATCCATGGTCAAGATTTCCCCATGTTCATATCTGTATTTAGCTTCTGCCCATAACTGATTTCTGACTTTCTGCAGCTCATTCCATACTTTACTGGCATCCTTGGCATGACAAACGATAGGCCAAAAACGCCGGAGTCCGGCAGCATCCCCCTTTAGAGCATGATAGTCGTTAGTCGTAGCACCGAACACGCACGTACGCTTGAAAATACCTTTTGACGGGGAATAAGCAGCCCGGAATTTGTCCACCCGGCTTGTCAGAAAGTTTTTCACTGCATCAATATTTGATTTGCCATAGGCGTACAACTCAGCGATTTCCATAATCACATTGCCCTGGACACTCTCAAAGGCTTCCTTGCCAGTGAAGGTATAAAGGCTGTTAGAATAATAGTCACCGCCTAAGACCTCAAAAAAATGGCTTTTGCCAATACCACCAGCACCGATAAGCAACAAAGTATAATCAAATTTGCATCCTGGCTGCATGATTCTTGCGACTGCACCGCATAACCATTTCCGCATGGCTGCCCGTGTATATGGCGTATCGTCTGCACCAAGGCACCAAGGCATCACCGTGTCCAAACGTGGCACCCCATCCCATACAAGACCATCTAACCAATCTTGTAGAACATTTATTTTGTTGTCGGCTGCTATGTTGACTAATGCGGTTCTTAGTTTTCCAGGCTCAACAGTTACATCCAGTCGTTCACCTAAGTATTGTATAAGGCCTGCATCGTCTTCACCTGTCCAAGTCCGCAAAGCCTTGTCAGAATTCCAAGGCAGGCCACCTGCTGTTACAATATCCTGAGAAAAAGTATCACGATGTATTTTCCCTCTAAACTCAGGTAGACCACCCATTGCAAGGTAAAAGTTATGGGGAGTACCTTTATAGGCTCCTCTGTCCGTCCGGTCAAAGTCGCCTTTTGCTATTTTCCGTTTCCGGCTTCCCTTTTCCGGCTGTTGGTCAGGCTTTTGTCCTGGCTGCTGTTTCTCCTGTCTGGCTTCCAAAGCAAGCATATCTTCCAGCGTTTCTGGAAAATCATTTCCATCATAAGGGATTGAATCCATCTCAGGAAAATCTTGCTGAGTCTTGTACTTTTTCGTTCCTGACTCATTCCGGACAAAATCCATCATAGCTTTATAGCTGGGCAGACGGTTCATAGGTAAATCCGGATCAGCATCCGCATCCAGGCTGCCGAACTTATGAATTCGTATCAAATCAAAGCTATTGCAGAGTTGACCACGTGCCGGATCTGTAGCATGAAAGCTGAAAAGGAATTGACCCCCATCATACAGGACAGCACCACCGGTCGTAGTACCGCCCGTATAAGTCAACCTGTTAGGCTCTTTTGTCTCAACATAGGCATCCGGAATAAAAGTCTTTATAGCGTCCAGGATATTATGTGCAGCACAAAAGGCACCAATCCACCCACCCTTGGTAGACGGTTTTTCCATGGCTGCTTTCTTATCTTCAATCTGCTTTCGGATCTGCTTATCTTCCTTATCAGGAACAATAGGCCAATTCTGACAATCCTTCCAGTCTGGATACATTTCTTCCAGGTAGTTCATAACGGGGAGAAAGTCACCACCGTGCTGACCGTGCAAGTATTCCCCATGTTTAAGCTGACCCGGCATATACATAAATTGATTGATGTTAAAGGAAGCAGGATCACAGAATCTTATACCAAAGGTATGAGCCAGAATCCTGGCTAATGGCTCATATTCTTCTATAGCTTTTGTTTCGCTCCTGACAATATCATCAAGTAAAGGAACAATGATTCTAATACGTGGCCTGTCCGGAGTATGTGACAAGGTAGTATACCAAGATACCGTATAAGGGAAGTCCCTTATCTTATCCAGGATACCGGGCAGATCTGCTGCTGTCATTCCTTCATAATCCAGAGTAACCATAGAACGACTTGAAATATCTGCTTTTTTCCGGCTTCCCCCATCACAGGTACCACCGACAAAACCGGGCAGCATGTTCTTCACATTGCTCTTGCTTGCCTTGTCCATCTGCCCATATTCTGACGATGTGACTGCTATTTGTTGTGGCTTGTCCAGGTAGTCCAGGAATGCTGACCATGTGACTTGCATCGGTGTCCAGACTCTAGTGTTCTTCCCCTGGCTACCGCTCATGCTGATGTGTAAAGTCCTATCATTGTTGTTCATTGCGTTACGCTCCCAATACTGATAAAATGAGAGAGGGTGTAATCGACTGCATAAGGTTCACCCTCTCTTTTTATAGACCGCTGTAGCTATTGCCCTTAGCTATGGCGGTTTTCCTTATTTCTTGACATAGGTTCTTATTGTAGTCTGACATTCAAAACCGTATAAAGATAACTGTCTGAACCATTCGTTCACATTGTCCGGAGCTACGATTTTATAGCAGACATCATCATCAATCATGATAGGCCGGACAGGAAGTACCAAGGCTGCTTGATTCTCGGAGACTCTGGCAAACTTCATACGGTACTGATCCAAGGCAGCTTCCCTTGTATTCCCAATGCTGGCATCGTTCCAGGGAATCAAACCTTTTAAAAGATACTGAACTACTGTTTTAGAATCACAGGCACAAAATAAGGCTTTCAAATTTTCGTTATGAGCGGTTTTTTCGTTATTGCCCATATAGTAATACCCCCTATTCCGCTTGTCTTGCCTGTAGGAAGTCTACAAAGTCAGGTACACAAACCAACACACAACGCTGGCTGATCCTGATGAAAGACTTCATATACTTTTTATGACCCTTCATTTCGTTCAGCAGGACACCAACCGTAGACCGACTCAGGCTGAACTCTTTCACCAACTGTTTCGGCTGTAACCATTGACGCTTTTTCTCATCGACTCGAACATATTCCATGTTTTCATTCCTCTCTTTCTTTACTAAACTAACCATGGGATAGGTTAAATTAAGTTTAGCACAAAAAATAAATGTTTTGGTTTCTGCATCGGACGTCATACTATAGAAGCATGTTTCCTTACAAAGTTTTTCTTGTGAATTTTTTGTGATTTTTTCCACAATAATGCATGATACCCCCTTATGGTGTTAAGGCCGGACTATAATTGACCCAAAGGGCCGGAAAAAAATGACCCACCTCA
>OMUE01000192.1 GCA_900314165.1 uncultured Acidaminococcus sp. | reverse complement strand
GGAAGGGTGGCTCACCCCCGCCGGACTGTTGGCTCAAAATGAGCCGGATTACTCACATCCTTGCAAATCCTTCAGTTATTAGTTTTTTCATCTCCTTTTGCGCAAATTTCCGTAATTGTCTAATTGCTTTGGTATTCCATGTTTATCTTATCTGATAATTGGCAATATCTCCAATATGAAATCTCATATAATTGTTATATTACTTTTTTTATAATTCACTGATTAAATATGGAATTTCTTAATAAAACCTTTCTAACCTATTTATTACCTCTTTCCATTAAAGTAGGGTACGGACTCAAAAAATAAAGACAGTCCGCATCCAAACTATCTACATAGCGTACCAACAGGCCTTCCAAAGTCTTTGGGGTCATTCGGCATTGAGCTGTGTGAGTCAAGATAGCATGGCATACTTCCTCCGGCAGTCCTGCCTTCTTCGCATAAGCGAAAGACATAGCACCATGGGGATACAACCCCCCCACTTCAGATTTTACAGACACATTATTCTCGTCAGGTTTTGTTTCAACAAGTTTGCAACAATCATGAAGCAAAGCAATCGCCAAAACGTAATCTCGATTTAATTCCACATCATATGTTTCCTGCAAATGTTTTGCCATAGCTATGGCTTCTTGGGTCACACTGCGAGTATGTTTGATCAAAGTTATGCCATTTATTTTATCGTTGAAAGGCACTTCATCAATGGCACATTTCCAGAGACTATCCTGAAATGCAAATTGCCATGCTGAGATTACTTTTTCTCGCAAAGCAACACTCTGTATTTCCTTGATTTCAGGTATTTTTTCTACGATAACCTGATCAAATTCCATAACTTATACCACCTCTACATTAGATTGTTTTTAGACATCAAATAGTTCACTTTGATATTCTACATTAGAAAGTTTTTGAATAATTTCATCTGTTTCTTCTGGAGTTTTCACCGCCTCAAGAATATGGGTGATTTTTTTCGCCAATTGAACATCTGTTAGAGGATTAGCCACACTGCCAGTTGCATCAGCAATTTCACAGATATGTATATCGCCATTTTTCATGAAGACTTCTTCCCTACAGCCCCAATGGTTTGGATACCTATCTGTAAATTCCTGATCTGGCATAACTTTAACTTTTCGCAATAGGGTTTGAACTTTTTCTTCATTAATCATATTCGGCGTAAAATCAGAAAGGGCTACTTTCCCGCGAAGTAAAGCTGCAGCTACAGTAAAGGGAGTAGAAAATTTAGCTTCTACAGCAAGTGTGGGTTCCAAACTTGCTTTGCTTACAGCGCATTGTTTATAGCCAATCTGATATGTATGAACCACAACATGATCCACATCCTCAGGCTGAATTTGATATTTTCCTTTTAACTCAAGAGCCGCGTCAATAGTACAATGGGTACTTCTACAGCATGGATAAGGTTTGTTATCAACTTGCAAAATTTCCCAAACTGTTCCCAGATCCTTACAAACTTGAGAGGCATCATATTCTTGAGACATAGCGGCTAACATACCGCCGTCTGAAGTAGTTAATACGTGTTCTGGTCCTGTCATTCCAGCTAATGCATTAAATGCACATCTAGCACCATTGACGGCAGCAGTTGCTGGATTTAGTACCTTACAAGAAGCACCGTCTCCCAAAAATGCCCATGTTCCACCAGCAATCTGTCCAGCCATTCCTAAAGCATAGACCATTTTATCTTCGTTCAGGCCAAGCAGTTTAGCAACACCGGCAGCAGCTCCCAGACTACCGGCCGTAGCTGTCGCATGCCATCCCAAGTTTCTATGGGAAGAAACACCCAAAGCCATTCCAATTCTCGCAGCTGCCTCATAGCCACACAATACAGCAAGCAGGAATTCCTTACCCGTATTGTGATTAAATTTTGCAACAGACCATACCGCTGGAATTACGACCGTACCGATGTGGACTTTAGAACGAGTATGTACATCATCCATTTCCAGGGTATGTCCTTCCATACCATTGATATATATGGCCGTGAATAAAGAGGCTTTTTCAGGTTGACCCCAAATTTTCACAGATTCATGGTCATGATCCAATTTCCGATATGTTTTCAACATATCGGAAATTTGAGGATTTCGACAAGCCCCAATGCCAACGCCTATTGTATCCAGAACAGTTTTATTCACAGCTTGCTGGACATGCGCAGGTACTTGTTCCCAAGTAAGGTTTACAAGGAAATCTGATAATTTTCTTAATTCAGACATATCGCACCACCTTTATCAGAATTTATCATCTTTTTAATTTTCATCTTTTATTATATAACTAAATAGTAATAGCACAAATATTTTGTTTTTAATGAAGGTAATAGGTTATTTATTATATGGAAGTGAAAACTATGATACCCTTAATGACCGTAAAAGACTTTCAATATTTTTTAACCGTTGTTGAAGAGAGAAGTATTACTAAAGCCGCAAAAAAGCTATTTATTGCACAGCCTTCGCTAAGTCAATATATAAAAAGAATAGAAGAAGAATTAGGAGCCCCTCTTTTCTACAGACTACCATCAGGGATTGGATTGACGGACGTGGGGTACAGATACTATGACCTAGCTCGAAAAGTTCTGCAAAATATCGATGACTTTACTTTTGATATACAAGATATATCTGATTTAAAATCCGGTACAATCAAATTTGCCATTACTCCTAATTTAAGCATTTGCCTGCTCCCTTATATCATTCCTCCTTTTAAAAAAATTTATCCGGACCTAAAAATAAACTTATCCGAAATGGTTTCTAGCCAGCAAGAAAAACAACTGATTGAGGGGACTGTTAATTTTTCTCTAATGCACTTACATGCTAAAGATAAACAGAATGATCATCTGTCTTACAATGTTCTGAGTAAGGATCCCTTTATGGCAGTGATTCCAAAATCTTTCACAACATTATTCAACAAGATTTATTTAAACCATGATACCTTATTTTGTGACATAGAAGATTTTAAAGACTATCCGATCATTACAGTAACCAAAAATCAGCTAATCTATGAAATCACAAAAAAGGTTTTCAAAAAAGCAAATATTAATAGGCCAAATATTATTATGGAAAATCTTTCTCCATCCACTGTATTCCGCCTTGCTTCTGCAGGAATGGGCATAGCAATTCTACCTAGGCATGATATTTTCAGAAGCATAACACCGATACAACCTATCATTTGCCATATTCCCCAAAGATATGGAGCTTTTTGGGATATTTGCTATGCGACTTTAAAGAGTCCTTATCTGACAAAAGCTGATCAATTATTTCTTCAAACAGTTAAAGATTCTATTAGGAAATATGATGAAGAAATACAGGCAAGAGAAACGTTGGCATCTTCCCAGACAAAGGAATTTTTAAAAAGCTTAAACGTCAAATAATTTTATAGCATTTAAATAAAACAAAGGTATTGTTAAGGCCGGACTATAATTGACCCAAAGGGCCGGAAAAAAATGACCCACCTCA
>OMUE01000012.1 GCA_900314165.1 uncultured Acidaminococcus sp. | reverse complement strand
AAGAGTGGCTCAAAAATTCGTGAGCAAGTGGCTCACTTTTTGGTTGACATTCACAATTTGCTTTCGAAAAATGCTTTGTACGCCCTATAGGTCTCATACGCATCGGCTTTGCTTAACAGGTCATAGGGAGAATGCATGCTGAGCATGGCAGTACCACAATCTACGACTTCACAGCCCCAGTCGGCCAGCATGAAGGCGATGGTGCCGCCGCCACCCTGGTCCACTTTGCCCAGTTCCCCAATCTGCCAGCCTACGCCAGCCTCATTGAGGATGGTGCGGATTTTCTGCATGAATTCGCTATTGGCATCGTTACTGCCCCCCTTTCCCCGGGCACCGGTGTACTTCGTCAGGGCGATTCCATAGCCCAACAGGCTGGAGTTGTCCTTTTCCGTCACTTCCGGGAACATAGGATCCATACAGCTGTTCACATCGCCGCTGAGCATCTCACTGTTCTCCATAGTTTCGTAGAAATCCAACAAGCCCGGCCGGTTCTGCAGGGCCAACAGTTTCATGACGAACTTTACGAAATAGGAAGACTGCATGCCCGTATTGCCGTAGGAGCCGATTTCTTCCTTATCCGTAAACAGAGCTGCCTGAGTCTTGGCCCCGGGTTTTGCGGTCAGGATGGCCTCCAGGTTCGCGTAGGAGCACACTCTGTCGTCCTGGCCATAGGCGGCGATCATGGACCGGTCGAAGCCCACGTCCCGGCTCTTCATGGCCGGCACCAGTTCCAGTTCGGCGCTGGTAAAGGATTCTTCCGTAATGCCGTATTTTTCTTCCAGCAGCTTCAAGATAGCGTCCTTCAGCTTCTCATCCTTGTTGTCGGACACGGAGCCGATGACGGCCTGCAGCTGTTCCCCGGTAACCCCTTCGGCCAAGGTCTTCTTCATCTGGTCCTGAGCCATGTGGATCAGCAGGTCCGTAATGTAGAACACAGGATCCTTTTCATCCATGCCGATATTCAGTTCCAGCTTTTCGCCGGATTTCGTGTAAATGACACCTATAAGAGCCAAGGGGATACAGGGCCACTGGTATTTCTTAATCCCGCCATAGTAATGGGTCCGCAGGTACACCAGCCCATCCTGCTCGTGGACCGGATTGCCCTTCAGGTCCAGCCGGGGGGCATCCACGTGGGAGCCTACGATTTTCAGACCTTCATGGACGGGTTCCGTCCCGATGACAGCTAAGATGACAGATTTGCCCTTCTGATTCCAATACACCTTGTCCCCGGGTTTCAGTTCTGTGCAGTCATACACGGGTTTGAAGCCGGCAGCTTCTGCCCGTTTCAGGATTTCCTTCACAGCCAGCCGTTCTGTCCGGGCCGTATCCAAAAAGGCTTTATAGGTTTCCCCATAAGCCATCACGGCTTTTCTTTCCTCTGCGTCCATCCGCTGCCACACGGACGAGGTTCTGCTATAAGGTTCTTTCATTGGTGTTCCTCCTTATTTGTCATTCAATCTGCTGAGCGGGCGCACCGCCGCTTCGCTCTGGTGCGCCCCTACGGGATAGTGCGAGCAGCTTGCCTGGCGGCCTCATCTTACGATGAGGCCCTACGAGTTTGTGCAACCAAAAGTTATAGGTCAATATATCTAATAGTATATCTGGAATCGGAATTTTTGTACAGTCCGGGCCCTCTTCTCTTAATTTTGTCAGCTCTGCTGACTTCCTTGCCCGCCGCAGGCGCCTCTTCGCTCTTCCCTCTTCGCTTTTATTTCTTCCTTGCCCGCCGCAGGCGCCTTTTCACTTTTCTCTTTTCACTGCAATAAAAAACACGCACCGCCAGGTGCGTGTTTTTTATTGCCTTTTATTTGCTCCGGAACACGGGTTTCCGTTTTTCCAGGAAGGCGTTCATACCTTCTTTTTGGTCCAGGGTTGCGAAGCAGTTGCCGAAGGCTTGAGCTTCGTAGCTGAGGCCGGAGTTCAGGTCCATGCTGAGGCCTTTGTTGATAGCGTCTTTGGCAGAAGCAATAGCCAGAGGAGCCTTCTTTACGATGGTCCGCAGGACTCTTTCCGTAGCATCGTACAGTTCTTCCGGATGGTATACCTGGTTGACCAGGCCGATCCGGTAAGCTTCCTGGGCATCGATCATTTCGCCGGTGTAGATCATTTCCTTGGCGATCCCTTTGCCGATCAGGCGGGCCAGTCTCTGAGAGCCGCCGAACCCGGGGATGATGCCGTAGTTGACTTCCGGCTGACCGAATTTAGCGGTCGTGGAAGCAAAACGGAAATCGCAGGCCAGAGCCAGTTCGCAGCCGCCACCCAGCGCGTAGCCGTTAATAGCAGCTGCTACCGCATAAGGCAACCGTTCGATGGCATCGAACACATCGTGACCCAGGATGGAAAATTTACGAGCTTCCACGGCGGTCATGGTGGACATAGCGCCCAGGTCAGCACCGGCTACAAATGCCTTTTCGCCAGCACCTCTGACCAGCAGAGCCTTCGTGTTTTCATCCGTAGCCAATTTATTGAAGCAATCCTTCATTTCAATCAGCGTATGGGTATCCAGAGCATTCAGGAATCTGGGACGGTTGACAGTTACAGTAGTAATACCTTCTGCATTGGTATTGACCAGCAGATTATCATATTCGTACATGGAGTTCACCACCAGTTTTGCAAACGAGCTAGATTATTTGTTGTAGTCGTAGAAACCTTTGCCGGTCTTGCGGCCCAGGTAGCCAGCTTCTACCATCTTGCGCAGCAGAGGAGCCGGACGATACTTGGGATCGCCATACCCATCATACAGAACGTTCATGATAGCCAGGACGGTATCCAGGCCAATCAGGTCAGCCAGGGCCAGAGGTCCCATGGGATGGTTGAAGCCCAGTTTAGCTACGTTATCGATATCTTCAGCGCTGGCAACGCCTTCGCCCAGAGCGAAGATAGCTTCGTTCAGCATGGGGATCATGACACGGTTGCCCACAAAGCCCGGAGCGTCGTGAACTTCTACAGGGGTCTTATCCAGGTCTTTAGCCAGTTGGGAAATCTTGTCGAAGGTGTCCTGAGAAGTAGCCAGGCCTCTGATGACTTCCACCAGCTTCATAGCAGGTACAGGGTTGAAGAAGTGCATGCCGATGAATTTGTCGGCACGGCTGGTGCCATGGCCCAGCATGGTGATGGATACGGAAGAGGTGTTGCTGGCCAGGATGCAGTCAGCAGGGCACTTTTCATCCAGTTCTTTGAAGATGCTTTGTTTGATCTTCACGTTTTCGGTAGCTGCTTCGATGACCAGATGCACGTCGCAGTTTTCCGGAGTCAGGTCTACTACGCCGGTGATGTTAGCCAGGGTAGCAGCTTTTTCTTCTTCGGTAATCCGGCCCTTAGCTACGCTATGAGCCAGGTTCTTTTCGATTTTAGCAATACCGCGGTCTACAAATTCTTGTTTGATATCCCGCAGGGTAACTTTTACCCCATGAGCAGCCATAACTTGAGCAATACCGCCGCCCATTTGGCCGGCGCCGATAACCATAACTTTTTCCAGTT
>OMUE01000031.1 GCA_900314165.1 uncultured Acidaminococcus sp. | reverse complement strand
TAGTATCTCACTAAGAGGAGTGAGGTGGAAGGACGTCAAGTTGTTGGGCACTTACCCACCACCGGCTGCGCCGGTCCCCCGCCCCCGCTGAAGCGAGGGCGGACTTACAAAAAAAGAACCTGTTGTCGGGGTTAGAATCTATCCCCGACAACAGGTCTTCTTTTTTCTTTTTTCTATCTTACTCAAGCTGGCCGGCAGGCCACTAGCCTCTAACGTCTAAAGTCTAACGTCTCAATTCCTTGCCCGCCGCAGGCGCCTCTTCGCTCTTCGCTCTTCACTCTTCGCTTATCCTGAGCCTCCTCAGAACCGGAAGTCCAGGCGGGCTTCAGCGGTCCAGCCGCGATAGTCGCCGAACATCCGCTCGTAGTTCACATTGAACAGCACGTTTTTACTCAATAGCCCTTTGTAGCCCACGTTCAGGTAGTAGACATTGTCATCGAAGTCCGAAGAGGGCATGGCGATGGAATTGACGTAGGAGGAGAGATCGCCGGAGAGGCCGCGGCTGTAGGCGATGCCGCCGTAGAGGCCGGCATTCGTGAAGGCGTTCAGGCCAAGCTTCATGGAAAAGGCATTCTCGTCGTCCGTCGTAATCTTGTTGCCTGCAATCGTCCGGTCGTCCATCTTGATGCGGTCGTACTTGAAGCGGAGGTACGGATCCAGCGTCAGCTTATCGGACGTGCGGATCTGTCTGCCGTAGGTGAGGACGCCGCCATAGCTCTTCGTATCCCACCGATCGAAGCCGTCAATCCTGTTCTCGAACTTGCCGCCGTGCACTATGTAGTCCAGGTAGCGGCCGCGGCCGAATGCATGGGTGCCGTAGATGCCGTAGCTCAGCGCATTTTTGATGTCGACGCGCTTGCCGTAGGAACCATCGGTCCGCGCATAGCCATTAGCGGTACCCAGGTAGAAGCCCAGGTAATCTGCGTTGCTGAGCTTAAAGTCATAGCCAGCCTGGTAGCCCGTGAGGTGGACGTTGGTGTCCGCATAGTCGCCGCCATCCATTTTCGTCTTGCCGCCTTTGGTGGAAACCCAGATGCTGCTGACCTTCACGTCCTTGTCGTCCTTATCGATGGCAGCCGAGGCCGGAGCACCCGAGCGCAGCTCGGCTGTCCGCGTCGTCACGCCGCTGGTGAAGATGCTCGTCATGGCCTGCGTCGTCGCCGCGCCGGTATTTGCCGTAGCGTTGACGAGCCTGCGCACCGGCTGGCTCGCACGGTACGCCTGCGCAAGTTTCGCTTTCTCTGCCGCCAGCCGCTCGCTCGAGAGGCCGGCTTCCTCCAGATCCGCGTAATCCCAGAGCTGATCTGTAAAGGGATTTACCGTGGCGACTTTGGCAATCGCTACCGGTATTCCGTCTTCCGTCATCCTGGAGAGATAGCTGTCCGCCCCGAGGCCGACAGCCGCCGCAATGGCTGCAAGCGTCGCTTGATTCTTGATTTTAACGCCGTCCGCATCCTCGATATTGACCTTGCTGGCGGTATTGGTTTTGACCTTGATGTTCGTATCTTTATTATTTACAACAGCCTTGGAATCGACCCAGAGCGCATCCGTAGCGACATTGCCATTCGCCGTTGCCCCTTGGGGAAGGATGAAGGTCCCGGCCGTGATTTCAGGTGCATTCAGCGACTTGGTAACAGAAAGCGTATCCTTCACATGAACGCTCTCACCTGCAGAGACCGTACCCGCCGTGATGCTGTTTGCCGTAATATTTTTACCCGCAGAAACTGTATCTGCTTTGATGTCATTTGCCGTCATATTCTTACCGGCAGAGACTTTGTCCTTTGCCGTAATGTCGTTCGCCGTAAGGTTTCCGCCTGCAGAGACCGTGTCTACGGTGATATTGTTTGCCGTAAGATCCCTGCGTGTAGAGAATGTCTTTGCTGTGACGTCATCCTGCGTCGTCAGCTCGCCCACGGTGATCTTGTTTGCTTTGAGGGAATCCACTTCGATGGTTTCCCCCTCAACGCTGTCCGCCGTAATGCTTGCTGCCTTCACATTCCCCACCGCATAGACCGAGTCCGCCGTGACAGTGTTTGCCGTAAGGTTTCCGCCCGAAGTGACTGCACCCGTAGCGGCGATGTCTTTTGCCGTGAGATCCCCGCCTGCAGAGACGGTGTCCGCCTTGATGCTATTTGCGGAAATAGTTTCACCCGCAGAGACTGTGCCCGCTGTGACGTCATTTGCCTCGATATTCTTGTTTGCAGTAACACTCTCGCCTGCAGAAACTGTATCCGCTTTGATGGAATCGGCCGTGATCACTCTTCCCGTGACTTTATCTGCCTCGATGTTGTTGGCCGCTGTAATTTCATCTGCAGAAACAGTCTTCGCCGTGATGTCGTTTGCCTCGATTTTCTTGTTTGCGGTAACACTCTCGCCTGCAGTGACTGTATCCGCTTTGATGGAATCGGCCGTGATCACTCTTCCCGTGACTTCATCCGCCTCGATGTTGTTGGCCGCTGTAATCTCATCCGCAGAAACCGTGCCCGCTGTGATGTCGTTTGCCTCGATATTCTTGTTTGCGGACACGCTCTCGCTTGCAGAGACTGTATCCGCTTTGATGGAGTCAGCAGCAGTAATGACTTTGCCCGAGACTTCTTTTGCCTCGATGCTGCCGTTCTGAGCCGTTATATTTTCTTCCGCAGAGACTTTGCCTGTTGCATTGATGGAGCCGGCTGTGATAGTTTTCCCCGAAACGTCCTTTGCTTCGAGATTATTGGTTACCTTCACCGTATCCGTCGCTTTGATCGTACCCGAGTTTGTAATGGAACCGGCCGTGATGTCTTTGGCCGTGACCTCATTTGCTGTGAGATTGTCTTTCGCCGTAACACTCTCTTCCGCAGAGACTTTGCCTGTTGCATTGATGGAGCCGGCGTCGATAGTTTTGCCCGTGACATCCTTCGCCGTGAGGTTGTCCGTCACTGTAACACTATCTTTCGCAGAAACATTGCCTGTTGCCGTGATGGATCCGGCTGTAAGGGTACTTCCCGCATCGACAGTATCAGCTGTGAGGTTATCCGTCACCTTAACGGCTTCATCCGCATGGATCGTGCCTGTTGCTGTAATGGAGCCGGCATCGATAGTTTTGCCCGTGACTTCATTCGCCTCGAGGGTATTGGTCACCGTAACATTCTCACTCGCAGTGATCTTTCCCGAGTTTATGATAGAGTCCGCCGTGATGACGTTTGCCGTGGCTTCGTTTGCCGTGAGGTTTTTCGTCGCAGCAATCTCGTCCGCCTTGACCGTATCAGCTGTGATATTGGTTGCTTTCACGCTCTCATCCGCCGTGACGTTGCCCGTTGCCGTGATAGTGTCCGCCGATATGGTTTTGCCTGTGACATCTTTTGCTTCGAGGTTATTGGTTACCTTCACCGTATCCGTCGCAGTGATCGTACCCGAATTTGTGATGGAACTGGCCGTGATGTCTTTGGCCGTGACCTCATTCGCTGTGAGATTGTCTTTCGTCGTAACACTCTCATCCGCAGAGACTTTGCCTGTTGCCGTGATGGATCCGGCTGTGAGGGTAGTTCCCGCGGTGACAGTATCTGCCTTGAGGTTCCCCGTCACATTCACGCTTTCATCTGCGGAAACCTTGCCTGTTGCATTGATGGAGGCGGCATCGATAGTTTTTCCTGTGACATCCTTTGCCGTGAGGTTGTCCGTCACTGTAACACTATCTTTCGCAGAAACATTGCCCGTTGCATTGATGGAGGCGGCATCGATAGTTTTTCCTGTGACGTCCTTTGCCGTGACATTGTCTGCCGTGAGATCTCCACCCGCAGTGACCGCGTCTTTTGCCGTGATATCGTTAGCTGTAAGGTTTCCACCTGCAGTGACGGCACCGTCCGTTGCGGTAATGTCCCCGTTTGCCGTAAGGTCCTTGCCAGCAGAGACCGCACTCGCTGTGATATTGTTTGCCGAAAGGTTCCCATCCGCAGAGACGGCGCCCGCTGCGGTGATGTCGCCGCCGGTTGCCGTGAGGTTTCCGCCTGCAGTGACGGCGCCGCCCGTTGCTTCGATGCTTTTGGCCGAAATGTCCTTGCCTGCGGAGACCGTGCTCGCTTTGATGTTGCCGTTTTCTGCCTTAATGTTCCCCCTATCCGCAGAGACGTTGCCGTTTGCTGTGATGTCGCCGTCCGTTGCCGTGAGGTTCTGACACGCAGAGACGTTGCCTTTTGCTTCGATGAAGCCCGCCTGGATGGAGTTGTACGTCGAGACGACATTGTTCGCCGTGATGCCCTTCTCCACAATCACATCGCTCCACCGTGTGTCGACGTCACCCGTTGCCTTGATGGTGCCAGCCGTGAAGGGACCAGAGCCCGTCACATGGACATTTTCCGCCGTGAGGGTATCCCCCACGGTAAGGTGGTCTGTCGCCGTGATCGTCTTCACTGTGAGGTTTTCCCCCGCCTCGATGTTTTGTACATTGAGATCAGCAGACGTGTAGATGAGGTTCTTTATCGTGACGCCTGCACCCTTTTTAATATCGAGCTTGCCGTCCCTCGTTATCGTGATTTCGTCATACGTTCCTAACCAGTGGAGGTCAACCGTCTTCGTGTCTTTATGATAATAAATTTTCCCGCCACTACCTCCACCATCGGCCGTACTAGGAACCGTGATCGTGATCCCTCCGCCCGCCGTGATGGTGGAGCCAGCATCCAACAACAGCTCATTGTTAATGGAGACTTTGCTGATATCCAACGTGCCGGAAAGGTGGATTTCGTTATTTCCGTAGTAACTAAATTCAGAGAGCTTCGCGTCGTCTGTACCGGTGATTGTTAGGCCGCTTGCATCGTGATACGTTACGGTTCCCGTGCTGTCCGCCGCCGTCGCTACAGAGATTGTCTTTTTCTCACCCGTCTGCGCATTGGTGGTGATCGGATAGGCATAGGTTGCACTGCCGCCGGTGAGCTTGACATCCCCAGAGACGCCGGTTTGAACCGTCATATTCTTATCGTCTATTAACCCCCCTGCGTCCTCCGTGGTCGTTACGGTCGTTTTGTCGAAAACCGTCAGGTCTTTGAGGCAGCCACGCGTTACGGTAATCGTCCCGTTCGTTGTTCCATCGCTGGACGGCGTATAGGTGAGGTTCAGCGGTTCGCTCTTCTCCCACGACGTTTTATATATATCCATCGCCGTGAACGTGGCAAGCTCCGTGCCGCTATCGGTGACTACTTTGTAGCTCTGACCCGCAGTGAATGACTGACTACTCAGCGCCGAAGCCTTCACCGCCGTGTATCCGTCCTCAACTGTCTCAGCATACGCGATGCTGCTGCAGATTTCCACTCCGGCAATACGCATGTCCACGGAGGGGGGGCAGACCGAGAATGCAGCCGTCAGGCTGAGCGTGCCGGCGATGAGCAGCGCCAGGCGGCGGTTTTTCTTCTGGGACCTCCACTTCTTCATACTAAAACCTCCCTTTTATCAGTACGTGCCCCGCTTCTTCCTGAACGCGGGCAGTCCATTCTTTTTCCGATTGGCCTTTTCATGCCAAAATATACTTATTTATTTTCTTATTATACAGTAGAAAAGGAAAAATACGCAAAGGATAGCACGAAACGCACACATTTCGACGCAAAATGTTGTTGCTTTATTTCCTAGTATAGGAAATTATAATTAACTTTCTGTTTGCACTAACTCGTAGGGGCTTGCCAGAGCGTAGCGCCGGTAAGCCCTCTAATCCCTGAAAACTAATCCCTCAACACAAGAAAAACGGCTGTGAAAAAACAGTGAAGAGCGAAGAGTGAAGAGTGAAGAGGCGCCTGCGGCGGGCAAGGAAGTCAGCTATGCTGACAATAAAAAGGAGCTGTGAAAATTCATTTTTTCACAGCTCCTTAAATTCACGGATTATTTCTTTTCTTCCTGGCCTTGTTCCAGACGGTTGTCGGCTTCGTAGGAAGCTTTCAGGGCGTTGCCGTTGTCTTTCACAGCGGACAGGGTCTTCGTCAGGTTTTCTTCCAGGTAGTTGAACACGTCCATAGCGTACTGCATGGATTCGCTGTGCAGCTTTTCTGCATAGGCGTCCGCAGCAGCCCGCATATCCCGGTCGTATTGCTGGGTGGTGGAAATGATGCCGTTGGCTTTTTCTTCGGCAGCCTTTACCACTTCTTCCTGGCGTACCAGGCGGTCCGCTTCGGCCTTGGCCAGATCTACGATGCGGTTGCCTTCGGCATGAGCCTGTTCCACAATGTGGTCAGCTTCCGCACGGGACTTGTCGATGATGTTCTTCTGTTCTTCCAGCAGGTCATGGGCCCGTTTGACTTCCAGGGGCACAGCAGCTCTCAACTTGTCGATCACCATGGTGATTTCGTTTTCGTCAATGAGCACTCTGTTGATAAACGGCAGTCTCGTTCCATCAGAAAGAATACTTTCCAGTTCGTCTAAAATCTTATCTAATTCCATGATTCTCTATCCTTCCCTAGTATAGTCTTATTTCTTTTTTTCCTTACCGGCCATGACCTGTTCCTTCACGCAGTCAGGCACAAACCCGGTAATATCTCCGCCGAAATATACCATTTCCCGTACACCGGAAGAACTGAGATAGGAATATTTCGCATTGGTCATAATGAAGACGGTTTCCAGATGGCTGTCGATTTCCTTCATGAGCAGAGCCCGTTGGAATTCGTACTCAAAATCCGTAAAGGCTCTCAGCCCACGGACGATGAATTGTGCCTGTTCTTTCTTGCAGAATTCATTCAGCAGTCCGGAAAAACAAGTAACCCGCACATTGGGAATATGGGCAGTTGCCTTTTTGATCATAGCCACCCGTTCTTCCATGGAAAACATGGCTTTGTCCTTGCTGGGATTCACAAAGACACTGACGATGACTTCATCGAACATTTTGCTGGCACGCTCAAAGATATCAAGGTGCCCCAAGGTAACAGGATCGAAGGACCCCGGGCAGACGGCTTTACGCACTGTACCCCTCCTAAAGTTGCAGATTTACAACACACATTATAACAAAAATATTTTACTATTTCCATACGATTAACGATATTTTCGTATCACCGTATTTTTCCGTGCGGATTTCTGTATCAGATTGGATATAATCCCTGGGCTCTTCTTCCAGGGAATGTTCCAGCACCAGCAGACCGCCGGCTTTCAGGATAGGATATTTACGCAGGGCTTTGTAGACTTTTTCATTCAGGCCTTTATTATAGGGAGGATCAGAAAAAATGAGGTCGAAGGCCTGCTTCTTTTGAGCCAGCATGGCGATACCGTTCAGGGCATCCGTGTGGATCAGCTTGACATCGTCCACAGCTCTGGCCTTCTCCACGTTGGCTTTCACCAGGCGCAGGCTCTCCTTGCTCTGGTCGAAATAGACAATCCGCTCTGCCCCCCGACTCCAGGCTTCCAGGCCCAGATTGCCCGTGCCGGCAAAGGCATCCAGCGCCACAGCCCCCGGCACCCTGCTCTGGATGATGTTGAACAGGGCTTCCTTCACCCGGTCCGCCGTAGGCCGTACCAGA
Organism: uncultured Acidaminococcus sp.; assembly: GCA_900314165.1. The sequence goes on along the minus strand of OMUE01000031.1, from coordinate 11,111 downwards.
TAGTTCTTCGGTGTCACCAGTTTCAATCCCCGGGCTTTTCCTGTGATAATTCTCATCCTCTTCACTCCCAAAAAATAAAGCCGCTGGTTATCCAGCGGCATCCCTTGTAAAGTTGGTCGGGGCGACAGGATTCGAACCTGCGGCCTCTTAGTCCCGAACCAAGCGCGCTACCAAACTGCGCTACGCCCCGACAACACATTAATAAATTATAATGTGTCTTTTCTATTTTGTCAATTCATATTTCCCGTATTCCGGCAAAATTTCCAACCGAATTTCAAAAGGCCTCTCCCAGGGCAGGTCCACACCAAACCCTGCATCATTCAACACGTAGGCCTTATTTCCATCCGTATAATAGGGGAATTGACGGCAATACCAGGTCAGGAGGGTATTATAAATTCCGATCTGCCGGCCAACGTATTGAATAGCCTGTTTGGCATAGCCCTCTTGCCCCGGAGCCGTGCCATTCAGTTCCTGCAGTTCCGCCATACGGGGACGGATCAGCTTCTGATAAGCCCAGTCATCCAGAAAACGGGCAAAGTTAAATTTAAAATTCGCACTGTACAGATTGACCAGCTGCTCTTTAGGCAGACGCCGACTCTGGCCCGACACGATAGTTCCTTGAGCAACAGCTGTGCCGATGGCATTGGAAGCCGTATTCCAGCCGGAATAGGCCAGCAATTGAGGCAGAGGCACTTTGTTGGCTATAAGGGAAGGTAGGATACAGTCCCCTCCTACAAACCGGTCGGACAAATCCACAAGGGCCACAGGCTTTTTGTCCATTATGGACTTCACATCCTTAGCGATAGCGTTGTAATCATTCTTCTTCTCCCCGCCGCAATGGATGTACAGCACAAAATCCGCGCCTTCCAGGGATTCCGTCCGTTGTCCTCCCGCCAGTTGGATTTTATCCTCGGCAATCTCCTCCAGGGTCTGGGGCACAAAGTGCAGCGTGTAGTCCTTCATCGCTGGTGTTCCGTACACTACCTTGATTTTGGGGACATAACTGTATTTCCGGCAATAAATCCGGGACACAGCCAAAGTGCCCAGCTCATCAGCCCCCTGGGAAACGTAGATGGGCGGGTGCAGGTCATATTGTTTCAGATAGCTTGGAATATTGCTGCGATTATAGTTGGGCAGTCCATAAGGATGAGCATCATCCTGGCCGATAACCAGATCTGTCAGGTTCTGTTCCGTTACGAACTGGATCAGTTCCTGATTGAACTTGTCATTATCCCTATACAAAGTGATGTATTTCCACTTCAGATCCATGGGGATGATGGCCTTCACATCCTCATAATTTTCCTCATCGTAAGGAATGCCTTTAATTTTCTTATCCATATTGATGGCCCAGGTCATCAAATGCCACTGGTACCATCGATCCGGCAGCACATGGTCACTGATCAAAAGTCGGGGAATGATGGTATACAGATAATACTGTTGGTAGGGATTCGCTTTTTTCAGATCCTCCAGGTACTGGAACAGTTCTCCTGCTTTGGCGTCCGTAACCGGGGACATACGGGAGTGCAGCAGACCGCCGAACAGCAGCAGGTCTGTGGAGATCAGGGCGCCCTGCTGCTCCGGCATAATGACCTGCAGCCATTGCTTCAGCTGGAACACCCGGGCCGGCTCATCGTACCAGTCCATGAGGTACACGGGAGGCGCCGTAATGTCCAGGCCCGCCAGGACACCGAAGTCCACAGTGAAATCCCGGCAGGGAGGCCGGTTGTCGATGGGCAACAGCGCCCATTTCTCCACCACAGGCACAGGAGCAGGCACGAACGGTTCCGTCCCTTTAGGTGCCAGCGTACGGTACACGCACACGGCGCCTATCAAGGCACAAAGAAGTGCTCCTGCTGCTGTTTTTTTCACCTGGTTTCCTCCTTATCGTGCATACGTGCATACGTACATACGTGCATACGAGTTGTGCTTCCGCGCGCCCCCACCACCGGCTAGTGCCGGTCCCCCACCCCCTTAGGGGCCGGATTCCGCCGCAGGCGGCCTCTTCGCTCTTTCCTCTTCGCTCTTCGCTTTATTTGTTCCCAAAATGCTTCACCAGATACGCAATGGTGAACGCCGTGGTGGGCAATACATCTTCGTTGAAATCGAAATTGCCCTGGTGATGGCCGGCCGCTTCTTTCGTGCCGTACAGCATGTACACGGCCTGGCCGCCGTGCTGCTGGACCCGGGACAGGAAATAGCAGCAGTCCTCGCTGCCGCTGACCTTCTTCTGCAGCTGCACGTGCTTATAGACGCCCAGCGGTTCGATGAGCTTATAAATTTCTTCGCCCATTTCCTGAGTGGATGCTGCTGTGGTCGCGCTGCCGGCAGGTGTGATCTTTACCGACACATCATACATCTGTGCAGCAGCCTTCAACATCCGTTCGGCCTCTGCCGCCATATAGTCATTGATTTCCGCCGTTTCCCCACGGGTTTCTAACTTCATGCGAGCATTGGCAGGAATCACATTCCGGCCTGTGCCGGCCTGCAGGACCCCCACGTTGATGCGGGAAGAACCGGCGCTGTGACGGGCAATGGAATGTAAGGCTAAGGCTGCCTGAGCAGCTGCCAGCAGGGCATTCTTCCCCTTTTCAGGATCTGCCCCTGCATGGGCTGGTTTACCGGTAAACTCCGCGTCAATCTTATTCGTAGCTAAGAAACCATTGGCCATGCACACCAGGGAGCCATCTTCAAAATCTCCCAGGCCGATGTGGCCGCTCATAAAGTAGTCCACGTCATCTACGATGCCGCTTTCCACCATGCCTTTGGCCCCCAGCACCCCTTCTTCACCGGGCTGGAAGCAGATTTTCAGGGTACCAGCCATTTCGTTCCGATGTTCTGCTACGAGCTTGGCTACGCCCAGGCCGATGGTCGCATGGCCATCGTGGCCGCAGGAATGCATGAGGCCGGGATGTTTGGACTGGAAGCCCAGAGCCGTCGGCACGTGTTTCGGGCTGGAATCCTCTACTACGAACAAGGAGTCGATATCAAAGCGCAGGGCCACGGTTTTCCCCGGTTTCGTAAAATGCATGACGCCTACGACACCGGTCATGCCGCCCTTCATTTTTTCCACCAATTCAGGATCCGCGCCTTCGTCAATAGCCCGTTTGGCACAGGCTTCCAGTGTTTCCGCATCGGGCACCAGCATACGGGCGGAATTTTTCATGATATCTGCGCCCATATAGATTTTATACCCCATTTTTTTCAGTTCCGTAGCGATGATGGACGTAGTCCGGAATTCCGTCCAGGCTGTTTCCGGATGGGCGTGAAAATCCCGTCTCCGGTGAATCATCACATCTCTCATTGCCATTGCGTCATCGTACATGCTCATTGGTTTTTCCTCCTTAATTAACTTGGCTAAAGCGAAGAGCGAAGAGTAAAGAGTGAAGAGTGGGCCGTCCAGCGGACTGCTAGCCACTAGCACACTAGCAACTAGCCCACTTAATCACGTCTACATTTCACTTCTACTTCAAAGCTCCTCTTCCACGGCAGTCTGAATCCGTACTGCCCTACTCGTTCTTGGCCCATATAGGGCGCTGGTTTTGCCTGCATTTTCTCTGTAATGAATGTTTCCACTTGTTTCAGTTGTGCCCCGTCCAGCTTGCCATCGGGCCACTGATTTGCCCAGATCAGGTCTTTTCGGACCTGTTGGCGCACATCGCTCTGGTAGGCCCAATCGTCCAGATAGCGCACGGTCAGCAGTTGTTCCCGGTCTGTGCCGGCCAAATTCGGCCGCAGCAGCCCCTGCCCCAAAGCATAGCCCAGGGAATTGCTGGCTGTATTCCAGCCGGCATAGGAGCCCAGTCGGTATGCATCGCCCCGGTCAAAGAGGGCTTTTACCAGGGCATTGCTGCCTCCGTTGCTAAAGGCCATATCTGCCATCCCCACATTCCTGCCGGCAGCCAGATAGGTCTCAGTCCGCTTCAGGAAACGCTCCTGCTCCGGATCCAGGGTATAGCCGTTCTGAGACTCATTAGCCCCATGCGTAATCCCGTCCACCGGGGTATGAAGTGCCAGCAGCAGATCTGCCCGTTTGTCAAACTGGGCCGGATAGGCACCAGCGGCCAGCACGTGCTCCCGGTAGCTGTGGCCCACCGTATTATCCTCATAGGAAGGGACGGTCTCTTTCCCCTTGCCTTCCGGATAATAGCCGTACACCAAAGGCGTTCTGCCCTGTGCTTTATTCACAGCCCGGTTCAGCAGCACCATGCCCAGTTCGTCCGCGCCTGCAAAGGAACGCAGCTTATAGGCCGGTACATCCTGGACAGCGGCCATAAAATGACGGGCATCCCGGTGAGCTTCGGAATAGGGCGCCGAATCGTCCCGACCAATCAGGAAGTAATCCAGAGCTCCATCCTTCAGCCCGTCCGCCAATTGGACCAGTACCGTCCTGTTTTTGGCACGGCGATTCAACAAATCTTGACGGATATCCTTCGGCAGGACCTGTTCCAGATCAGCCAGTTCCTTTCGGTCTTTTTTCTTCAAAAGGCCCAATTCCTGCTTATCCCGCAGCTGCCCCCACCGGAACAATTGGGGCCCATACTGACTGTAGTACGCCGGCTCCACCGGGGCCCCGCTCCATCTGGGCGAACGCATAATAGTGCTGAAGGCATACAAGGGTACGTCCGGATGCTTCTTTTTAAAGGAAAGCAATGCCTCTGTCCGTTGTTCCAGTGTTTCTGCCGGTAATGCATGAGTCCTGGACGTAACAAGGCCTCCATAAATCATGGCATCCCCCGACACCACAGCACCGGAAGCCCCCGGGGCCTCCTGGTTCAACCAGGAAAGCAGCCCTTCCGGATTCCCGGAATTTGTGTCAGAGGCAATCAGCTCTGCAGGCGGCGTTACCACATCATACCCAGCCCTGCGGAACGTATCCACCGTATAAGACAGGGACACAGGGCGATTGTCCAAAGGCACAAACAGAATCTTTTCAGCAGCCTGGGCCGTCCCCATAGCACCTGCCAAAAGGACACAGATTGTAAACAGTAGATGTTTCATAGTCGTTTAATTACCTCGTATGTTAATGCAATAGTAATATTATAGCACGGTTTAGCCGTTAGATGGTAGACGTTAGACGTGAGTGGCCGCTGGCCGGCCCCACCACCGTGCTTTGCACGGTTCCCCTCCCCTGCGGGGATGACAGGGCGCTGCCCAGCGGGCTGTCGCCCCCGTAGGGGGAGAGGGCCAGATGCTTGCATCTGGCGAGGGGGCAGTCCAGAGGACTATACGTCCAGCGCAGCGCTCTCCTCTTCGCTCTTCACTCTTCCCTATCCCTGTTAATCCACTCATTCACCTTCTGGTTATAGTACTCATTCTTCTTTTTCTGGACCCATTTGTCCCGTTCATCACAGATGGCAAGCATTTCATCCACCATTTCTTCCGCTGTGGCAGGTTGATAACGGATCACGTAGGTGGTCATCCGTTGGATGGCATATTCTGTGCCCAGCTGGGTAGCCATGAGTTCCCCCAGTTCCCTGGGATATCCCAGTTCTGTGACGGCGTTACATAATTCATCCGCCAATTGACGGAGTTTCTGAGTTTGCATGTGTTCCTCCGGATTGCCTGAATATAGACGTCAGAGGTCAGACATCAGACGTCAGGTTTTGTTCATTTTAAACTGAAAACTGTTTCGTTTTTTGTCGATAGATTTCATAATGAATTCTACGATGTGGTGTTCCAAATTGATTAAAGCAACACTGACAATTCGAACCGTACTAGCCTAGCTGACGTCTGACGTCTGAAGTCTGACGTCTATTACCCCAATAATTAAAAATACCACCACTCCTACAGCCACGCCCACCGTATCCAGCAACACATCCGACACCTGGCTGCTGCGGCCGGGACTGAACAGCTGGAGGAATTCGTCTATAGCTCCCACAAGAGAGCCATAGGCAATGGCCCAGCGGATCCAATGCTGTTTCACAGGACGCAGCAGACCGGACAGGACAAAGCCCAGAGCCGCAAATTCTGTCAGATGGGCCAGCTTCCGGATGGTATGGAAGTCCAGCCATCCGATGCCAGGCACACCATCTAATACGGTCAACGTTACATCCAGCACGTAGTCGCTTTCCCCTTTTGACGCAGCGCCGCTCTGGAGGGAATGGCCCCAGATGAACACCAAAAAGAGAACCAATAATCCTTTATATACCTTCCTGGTCATAATTCCCCAATCTTCCAGTGACCCTCTTCTTTTACCAGTTCCGCTTCCCCCTCGTATTTCTTCGTCACATAGCCCTTGTTCTGCTTTTTGCTTTCTGACAATTCATAGGTAATACTTACATGGTTTTCACTCACATACTCACTGGTAAGCCGGGACACTTTTGTTGAAGACGTTTTGATATAACTGATAACCCATTTCGTGTAGGATAATTTCTTCTTGAATTTAGTAGAAAAGCAATTGTACGCCTTCCGGAATTCCTGCCGGCTCATGAAACGGAAATAGTCCTGCAAGGCTTCTTCGGCCCCGGCAATGGTCCGCTGTTTCACATTGTCTATGGCGTATTTGTCTAAGAGTCCATCCAGCTTGCCGAAATCTGCCGTATGTTCGAAGTTTGCTCCCTGGATGCTGATGCGGCCAGCCGTAGCCCTTGCCTGGGCCATGGGCGTCATGAGCAGGCTTCTGGCCCCGCCGATATCATTATGTGTGCCGTTCAGGAATCCGATAGCCTTGTCGTAGACTTCCATTTCCTGCTTCACCAGGTTCCTAATCAGACGGGTGCTGCTGGACCAGCGGGTATCCTTGGGCAGCTTGTCCGCCACATAGCTGACCTTGGCCAGCTTGGCCCGGGAGCGCTGGAGGTTTTCCAACTCAGCGTGCTTATCGGCGTTCTTTTTTGCCTTCACAAAGGTTTCCACCTGCTGGACGAATTCCTTGTTGACGGCCTCCAGCTGCTGGGCTACCAGATTACACTGGTTTACAAATTTCTGATTCTCTTCCATTTCCTTTTGGTTTTGGAAGGCCCCGAAGCCTATCCCCAGACAGAACATAACCAGCAGCAGAAAGATCACCAGCTTCTTGTGCCGGCTGAAGAAGGAACGGTCATCCTCCATCTGATAGCCGCAGTTTCCGCAAAAGGTCTGCCCTTTCTCTATTTCCACGCCACAGTTCGGACACTTCATGATTTCTTCCTACTTTCCGGGATAAATTTAAAAAGTTTATCTTACTATTATACAAAAAAAGAAGCCGTGAAAAAACACTTTTCACAGCTTCTTTCTCTAGTATAGAAAACTGTAATTAACTTTCACTTATAACTTAAAACATACACCAACCTCTGATACGACTCCGTAGGGGTTCATCGTAAGATGAACCCACCATGGATGCTGGTTTAGGGAATCTTTAGTGGGCTTATCTTACGATAAGCCCCTACGGTTGCAAATTTAAGTGTAGGTGTTTACTATGCAAGTTATTTGTGGTTTGTCATACTAGTTTTTCCTCCACGTCTTCGGATAGAACAGAATCAGCATGGGCATAAGCTCCAGGCGGCCGGCCAGCATATCAAAGATCAGGACGAGTTTGGACATGTAGCTGTAATGACTGAAATTCTGGGTGGGTCCTACCTGGCCGATGCCGGGGCCGATGTTATTCAGCGTGGCAGCCACAGCCGTAAAGTTACTTTCAAAATTAAAATTATCCAGGCTGATGGTCACAATGGACAGGCAGAAAATCAGGAAATAGCTGACCAGGAATACATAAACAGAATTCAGCATCTTGCTGTCCACTACGTTGCCGTCCATACGGACTCTCTGGATGCCATGGGGATTCAGGAGCTGCTGCAATTCCAGGTGGATGGACTTATACACCAGCAGCACCCGACTCACCTTCACACCGCCGCCCGTGCTGCCGGCACAGGCACCGATGATCATGAGCATGACCAAAAGGCCTTTGGAAAAGCTGGGCCAGGCATCAAAATCCACAGTGGAAAAGCCTGTCGTCGTAATGATGCTGCCCACCTGGAAGAAAGCCGCCCTCAAGGTTTCCTCCCAGCTGCTGAACGTATCCCGCAGCTGCCAGGCAATGGCCAGAGCCGTCACCATAATGATGGCAATATAGGCCCGTACTTCCTCCAAGCGAAATGCATCCTTAGCTTTGCGGATCAGGATCAGATAATAGAAACTAAAGTTCACCCCAAAGGCAATCATGCCGATCGTGATGATCCACTGCTGAAGCGGGGTATAGCTGCCGCAGCTGTCGTTCAGGATACCGAACCCCCCGGTCCCAGCGGTGCCGAACGTAATGCACAAGGTGTCGAACCAGTACATACCAGAACATGTGAGAGCCAGAATCATCAAGAGGGTCATGCCCAAGTAGATCCGATACAGCATAATCGCCGTATTACGCACCCTGGGCACGAATTTCGACACATCCGGGCCCGGGCTTTCGGCCTTCATCAGGTTCATCTGGGTACCGCCGCTGCTGCTGGGCATCATCATGAGGATGAAGACCAGTACACCCATACCCCCAATCCAGTGGGAAAAACTGCGCCAAAACAGGGAGGTTTTGGACATGGCCTCCACTTCCTGGAGAATGGACGAGCCAGTGGTCGTAAAGCCGGACACAATTTCAAACAAAGCATTCACGTAGCCGGGAATCTCTCCCGTAAACACAAAAGGCAAGGCCCCGTATAGGGACATGACTACCCAGCTGAGGCCTACGGCTACGAAGCCTTCCCTCTGGTAAATAGCCCTGTTCTTTACTTTTTTCAGAGCGCACACATAGCCTATGACGATAGCGATAAGGGCAAACGCAAAATACACCATGCCCTCGTCTTCCCCATAGACCAGTGAAATGATACAGGGCAGGAACATCATGACTCCTTCTGTACAAAGGATCCAGGACAGGACCTGCCGGATAACACCGTAATTCATAGGCAGAGCTCCTTACCACTAGGCCAGAATATCCGTAATATCCTGGAAGCCCAGATGGATAGTAACTACGATAACCGTATCTCCGGTTTTGAACTCATCCTGGCCGCCGGGAATAATGAGTTTGCCGTTGCGCACAATACCGGCAATCAACACACCCTGCTTGATGTGCATAGTGGCCAGATTCTGGCCTTTCATACCGCAGTCTTTATCAATGTAGAATTCCAGGGCTTCAACCCGGCCATTCAACAACCGGTACATGGTTTCCACGTTGGATTCCATGGAGTTACCGGCTGCCCGGACGTATTGGACAATCTGCTGGGCCGTTAGTTCCTTGGGGTTTACAATGCTATCCAGTTGGAGATTTTCCATCACGTCCCCAAAATCCACATGATTCAGCTTCGTGACAACTTTGCCCTTGATCCGCTTCATAGCATACAAGGACAGGATAGCATTTACTTCGTCTATGCCGGTGCAGGCTACGAAGCCATCCATGTTATCGATACGTTCTTCATCCAGCAACGCTTTTTCAGAACCATCGCCGCAATCCACAGAGACGCCGGGCAGGTCGTCCGCCAGCTCTTCACAGCGGGCCATATCCTTCTCGATGATTTTCACGTTCATATGGTTGTTCTGGAGCATCTTGGCCAGGTAGTACGTAATATCCCCACCGCCCACAATCATGACATTCTTACATTTATTCGTACGGACGCCGATGGTCTTGAAAAATTTCTGGGCCACAGAAGGCATGGCGATAATCGTCAGCACATCCCCCTGCTGGATCACCGTATTGCCATCGGGAACGATGATATCTTTTTTCCGTTCTACGATACATACCAGCAGGTTGTCCGTAGTCCGGGCGGAAATTTCCCGCAAGGACAAGCCAATAAGAGGTGAATCACTGGGCACCCGGAAGCGGAGCATATCAATCCGGTCTTTGGCAAAGCTGAAGATTTCAATGGCGGAGGGGAAGTTTAACAGCCGGGTAATTTCCTTTGCGGCTTCCATTTCCGGGTTGATGGTCATGGACAGGTTCAGGCCCTTCATAAGGAAATGGCGTTCTGCAGAATAATGAGGGCTGCGCACACGGGCAATGGTGTGACACTTGTCGTTGTTCAGTTTAGCAATGACGCAGGTCAGCAGGTTTACTTCATCGCTTTCCGTCACCGCAATGAGCATGTCCGTATGGGCCAGGTCTGCTTTGTCCAGGACATTAAAGCTGGAACCGTTGCCCACGATGCCCATAACGTCATAGGTGGTGGAAATATTTTTGATGATAGTAGGATCCATGTCGATAATCGTTACGTTATTATCTTCTTGGATCAGCTGCGCGGCAATGCTGCGGCCAACCTTGCCACAGCCCACAATGATAATCTGCATAATGATACTCCTTAAAACTTGCTTAATTAAATCTACTATACACCGTTTGAGGCGAAAAAGCTAGTTTAGAGTGTAAAATTTGGAATAGTTTGCGTGGTTGCTGGGGTAGAGATGATAGATGATAGATGATAGAACACAATGTCAAAGGTTAGAAGTTTCTTGTCGATTGGCATATTTTGGGCATAGTTAACGTCTTAGGGCATAACAAACGACAGCAAACTACCAAATCCAGGTAAGTCCAGCGGACGTCTATCATCTATCATCTATCATCTATCATCTATTTTCTTTCCAATCAAGTCTGCCAGGAAAAGCCCCGTAATCCCCGTAGCCCACTGGATGGGGATGAAGGCTTTTACCATATGGAGGCGCAAGGCTGGCGGCATATTCGTAATGTACAGCACCAGGAACAGGCCGGCGCCCATGCAGAAGGCTTTGACAGCAGGCACCAGGAGGACCAGATACGGCAAAGGCTTGTCCTTCAGCCCGGACAACAAGGCATAGAGAGTATTGCCTATAAAGATAACAGGAATCACAGGAGGCAGGATATGGCCCTGGGCTGCTGCCACAAAGGGCAGGGCAAAAGACACGGCCACCGTAATCGCTTTTGTAGTCATGCGCCGGCACAGGACCAGCACGCAGTTCACGACCGTACCTATTATAAGGGTCATAACGACGACGGGAAGGGGTATCAGAAGCCTTAGCTGTTGTACAACCAGGGCGATTGCCAGCAGCAGGGCGCCCCGGACAAGATATTTTGTTTGCTCGTTCATAGATGAGAGTCCTTTCGCAAGGGATTAGAAATTAGGGATTAGGGACTAGCCCACTAGCCCACTAGCCCACTAGCCCACTAGCCCACTAGCCCACTAGCC
>OMUE01000216.1 GCA_900314165.1 uncultured Acidaminococcus sp. | reverse complement strand
CGGCTACTTTAGAGAAAGCGCCGCCGATGGGGAAATAAATACCGCTGGTAGGACCAGTCAGCACAGTGATGAACTGTTTGCTACGATCCAGTTTCCCGCCTTCTTTTTTGGCAGCGCCACCGCCACCACTGCCACCGCAGCCTGCGGCTGCTGCAGCTACCATACCGGCCATCAATACTGCTAACCACTTTTTCACAAAAACCCCTCCTTTAAATTTGCCTTACTATGTCGCACCCCTGGGCAGGGGGATGAAACCTGAGTTTAGTGGGCTGAGTTTTTATTCACCCCAAGGAAAAAAGGAAAATAAAAAATACCGCTTCATGCACAATATATGCATGATGCGTGGCTGGCTGCAACCACTGGTCTGACAATTTCGGCAACTGTCTGCAAAGTCTAATTTTTATGAAAATAGTATAGCACAGATTTTTTCAAGTGGTCAACATGATATTACAGTAACAGCTTTGTATTTTTTATTGTGTAAACCTTGTAAATCTGTCAAGCAAAGCTACTCCACAACATCTAGTGTTTTATATTGCTAGAATACTATATACAGGTGCATCAAAATAATTTCGTTTACAAGAAAATAAATCCATAGCCTGCCAGAGATGAAAAGTATAATGTATACAAATTAGGTTTTTTTACAAGTTTGCCTCTGGCTGCACGGCCAGCGGCCTAAGTCCGACCCCCGCAGGGCGGGGGCGGGGGACCGTTCCTGCCGTAGGGGCTTGCCAGAGCGTAGCGGCGGTAAGCCCGCATCCAAGAGTTGGAACGGTGGTGGGGGTGTCTTACAAAAAAAGGACTGTGAGGATGCTTCCTCACAGTCCTTGCGTTTTTGTGGTGATCCACCCGGGACTTGAACCCGGGACACCCTGATTAAAAGTCAGGTGCTCTACCAACTGAGCTAGTGAATCATATGGCTTGTTACAGCTTTATTATTCTATCCGCTTTTAGGGTCTTTTGTCAAGAGAAAAAGCCGATTTTCCGGAAGAAATCCGAAAAACCGGCTTTTGTAGCTTTACCTCAGAAGAATTCCCGCAGAGAGAACGTCTGATCCCGGTTGGGGCCTACGGAAACGATGCCGATGGGCACGCCTACCACTTCGCTGAGCCGTTCCAGGTACACTCTGGCTTCCTTGGGCAGGTCTTCGTATTTCCGCACGCCGGAAATATCCGTCTTCCAGCCCTTGAAGGTCTCGTAGACGGGTTTTGCCTTGGCGGAAATGGTCAGGTCTGCAGGGATGTGCTGGATGGCTTCGCCGTCAATGGTCCAGCCCGTGCACATCTTGATTTCGTCCAGGCCGTCCAGGATGTCCAGGCGGGTGATAGCCAGGGAGTCCATGCTGTTCAGCCGTGCAGAATACCGCACCATAAAGGCATCCAGCCAGCCGGTACGGCGGGGCCGCCCGGTCACAGTGCCGAATTCATGGCCCGTATTGCGCAGGTACGTGCCGGGGCCATCCGTATCGAACAGTTCGCAAACGAAGGGGCCTTCCCCTACACGGGTCGTATAAGCCTTCACAACGCCTACGACGTGGTCGATGAAACGGGGGCCTACGCCGCTGCCCGTAGCCGCATTACCAGCCGTAGGGTTGGAGCTGGTGACATATGGATACGTGCCATAGTCGATATCCAGGAATGTAGCCTGAGCCCCTTCGAACAGCACTTTCTTGCCGGCGTCGAAGATATTGCCCAGGGCCACGCTGGTATCCGTCACATGGGGCCGCAGTTCTTCCGCATAGGCCAGGTAATCTTTCAGCATAGGTTCATATTCCATGGGTTCTGCCCCATAGACCTTCGTGAACAGGGCATTCTTGGCGTCCAGGTTCCGTTTCAGCTTGGCAGCCAACACGTCCTTGTTCAGCAGGTCGCAGACCCGGATGCCCGTACGGGCGTACTTATCCATGTAACAGGGACCGATGCCGCCTTTCGTGGTGCCGATCTTGGCATCGCCCAGAGCAGCTTCCTGCAGTTCATCTTGTTTTTCATGATAGGGGAACACCACGTGGGCCCGGTCACTGATGAGCAGGTTGCTGGTGTCCACGCCTTTAGCCTTCATGTCGGCGATTTCCTGGAGTACGACACGGGGGTTGATGACCACACCGTTGCCCAGGATACAGGTCTTGTCCTTATACAGAATGCCGCTGGGCAGCAGGCGCAACTTATAGGCTACATCGTCAACCACTACCGTATGGCCTGCGTTGGAACCGCCGGAATAGCGCACAACCGCATCTGCCTGTTGGGCCAGATAGTCCACAATCTTGCCTTTGCCTTCGTCCCCCCATTGGGAACCGATAATTACTACAGATGACATAGAATCCCCCTCTTTTTTATGTGGATTGCGTATAACTTACATGCCGAACCGGGCGTAGATATCGTCGATATGTTTCAGCATGTGTTTCGGTTCGAAGCAGGCTTCTACTTCTTCCTTCGTCAGATATTTATCGATATCCGGATCTGCTTCTACGTTGGTCTTGAAGTCCGCGCCTTCCAGCCAGCGGGCCATAGCATTGCGCTGTACCCACTTGTAAGCGTCTTCACGCAGTACGCCTTTGCCTACCAGGGCTACCAGCAGGTTCTGGCTGAAGATCAGGCCGCCGGTCTTGTTCAGGTTGGCGATCATAGCGTCCGGATAGACCAGCAGTTTTTCCATGATGTTCTTCATCTTGCGCAGCATATGATCCAGCAGGATGGTGGAATCCGGCAGGATGATCCGTTCTACGGAAGAGTGGGAAATATCCCGTTCATGCCACAGAGCTACGTTTTCCAGAGCAGCCTGGGCGTTGCCCCGCAGGACTCTGGACAGGCCGCAGATCTTTTCGCAGGTGATGGGGTTCCGTTTGTGAGGCATAGCGGAAGAACCCTTCTGGCCGGGGGCAAAATATTCTTCGGCTTCCCGGATATCCGTGCGCTGCAGGGCCCGGATTTCCGTAGCCATCTTTTCCAGCGTAGCGCCGCAGACGGCGATGGTGCTCAGGTAGAAGGCATGGCGATCTCTTTGGACAACCTGGGTAGCCAGGCGCACAGGAGTCAGGTCCAGCTTTTCGCAGACGTATTTTTCCACAAACGGGTCGATGTTGGAGTACGTGCCCACAGCACCGCTCAGTTTGCCTACGGAGATGTATTTCTTAGCCAGTTCCAGGCGTTCGATGTTCCGTTCCGTTTCGTCCATCCACAGCAGGAACTTCAGGCCGAAGGTCATGGGTTCTGCATGGATGCCGTGGGTACGGCCGACGCAGATGGTGTTGCGATATTTTTGTGCTTGTACTTTCAGTACGTCATGCAGTTCATGTTCCAGCTTCAGCAGCAGTTCGCAGGACTGTTTCATCATGACACCCATAGCCGTATCCTTCACGTCGCTGGAGGTCAGGCCCTTATGGATGTATTTGGAAGCGTCCCCTACATGCTCTGCCACGCAGGTCAGCAGGGAAATAATGTCGTGGTTCGTGACTTTTTCAATCTCATGCACCCGGTCCAGGTCGAAATCGGCTTTCGTTTGGATGTCATGGAGAGCGTCGTCAGGGACGATGCCCAGTTTGTTCATGGCTTCGCAAGCCAGGATTTCTACTTTGACCATAGTACGGTCTTCATTTTCTTCTGTCCAAATGGACCCCATTTCTTTGCCAGTATAACGTGGAATCACAGTACTTCCTCCTTAAATGAAACAGAAAATGGTACAGGCTTGGGACACACTTTTCCCTGCCCGTTGTTTCGTACAGTTTATTTTATCATTTCGCCGAACGTATAGCAATGAGAAGAATATTTTGTTTGGAAATCATCCTTCGCCGCCATGTTCTTTGTCCAGATTGTAGAACCGGGTGGTCTCTTTCTTGAAGAACAGCTTCACAGTACCCACAGGACCGTTTCTGTGCTTAGCGAGGATCAGCTCTGCAATATTGGGCTGATCGGAATTTTCCCGGTTGTAATAGTCATCCCGGTAGATAAAGCACACGATATCGGCGTCCTGCTCCAGGGCCCCGGATTCCCGCAAGTCGCTCAGCATGGGCCGCTTGCTGGTACGGGATTCCACGCTCCGGCTCAGCTGGGACAGGGCGATGAGGGGCACATTCAGTTCCCGGGCTAAGCCCTTCAGGGACCGGGAGATGTCGCTCATTTCCTGCTGCCGGTTGTCACTGGCCCGTTTGGAGGACCCCTGCATCAACTGCAGATAGTCCACGATAATCAGATCCAGGCCGTTCTCATTCTTCCAGCGACGGGCCTTGGAACGCATTTCCAGGGCCGTCATGCCCGGCGTATCGTCCAGCATGATTTTGGCCTGGCTCAGTCGGTCCGCAGCCTCCAGCAGCTGAGTCCATTCCGGATCCGACAGCTGGCCGATCCGCAGTTTGGCCGCGTCTATGCCGGCCTGGGAGCAGAGCATACGCTGGACCAGCTGTTCCTTGCTCATTTCCAGGGAGAAGAAGATGACGGACTTCTGCCCTTTCAGGGCCACGTGTTCCGCAATATTCAATACCAGGGACGATTTCCCCATGGAAGGACGGGCCGCCAGGATGATCAGGTCAGAGGGCTGCAGCCCGCTGGTCATGAGATCGAACTGTGTGAAGCCCGTAGGCAGCCCCGTATAGGCGTCCTTGGAATCGTATAATTCTTCGATGCGGGCAATGGAGCTTTTGACGATATCCCCGATCTTCACCAGGCTGCCGGTTTGTTTCCGGTTGGCCACGGCCAGGATCTTCTGTTCCGCCTGGTCGATGGTCTGGGAAATATCCTCTTCTTCCTCATAGCCGCTGGAAGCCACTTCCGTAGCCGCGTTGATGAGCTGCCGCCGCAGGGATTTCTCCTCCACGATCTTGGCATGGTACACCACGTTGGCCGCCGTAGGCACGATGTTGGACAGGGCCGTAATGACCCCGGTGCCGCCGATGGCGTCCAGTTTGCCCAGTTTCCGCAGTTCTTCCGTCACAGTTACCAGGTCCACAGCCTGATTCCTGTTGTGCAGGGCCATAATGGCAGAAAAGATGACCCTATGGTCCTGCCGGTAAAAATCATCTTCCACCAGGATTTCCCCAGCCTTATCAATGGCATCCCGGCTGAGGAGCATGGCCCCCAGGACACTTTGTTCAGCTTCTATATTTTGGGGAGGTATCCGGTCTTCCATCAGCCCTCCGTTTCTACCAGGACTTTAAACTTCGCCACCACATCCGGCAGCAGTTTGGCCGTAGCGGTGTATTCACCCGGGCTCTTGATGGTTTCCGGGATCTCGATCTTGCGGCGGTCCACGCCTTCCATGCCCGTTTCTTTCAGCAGGGCGTCGGCAACGTCCTTGGACGCAATGGAGCCGAACAGTTTGCCGTTGGCCCCTACCTTCACCTTCATGCGCAGGGTGATCTTTTCCAGCTGGGCAGCCAGGATGATGGCTTCGTCATGGGCCCGGGCTTTCCGGTGGGCAGCCAGTTTCTGATTCTGTTTTGCTTCGTTCACATTCTTGGCCGTAGCTTCTTCTGCCAGGCCGTGGGGGATCAGATAGTTGCGGCCGTAGCCTTCCGCCGTTTCTACGATTTCTCCCTTATTACCCAATTTCTTGACGTCTTTCAGCAGGATTACCTTCATCGGTATCGCTCTCCTTCATTTGTTGTTTTGCCAGTTCTATGACTTTGGGCATCAACGCTTCTGCCGTGATGCCTTTAATCTGGACGCCGGCTACGGTCTGATGGCCGCCGCCGCCCAATTCTTCCATCATGACCTGCACGTTGACGCTGCCGTCACTGCGGGCACTGATGCTGACACCATTTTCATTTTCGCTGAGCACTACGCTGACCCGGATGTCATCCATGGTCATGAGCTCATCGGCCGCCTGGGCCACAATCACAGGTGTATCTTTGTCCTGCGCCGAGCATTTGTGGACGGACACCGCCAGGCCCGGCAAGGGCTGCTTCATTGCCGTAACGATCCGGGCCCTGGTCAGGACCGTATGCTCGTCGTCCTTGAACAGCTGGGAGACCATGTGGGGATCCGCCCCGTTGCGCCGCAGGAATGCGGCCGCTTCAAAGGTCCGCTCCCCGGTCTGCACGGCGAAGTTCTTCGTATCCACCATGATGCCGGCGTATAGGGCCGTAGCCTCCACTTCCGTGTAGGTCAGCTTATTTTCGAAATACTGGAGGATTTCCGTGACCATTTCGCAGGTGGAGGAGGTGGAGGGTTCCATGTACTGCAGCATCACGTCTTTGATAGCGTCTTCCGCCCGCCGGTGATGGTCGATGATGATGCGCTTGCGGATGGCGTTCAGTACTTTCGGTGCCGCCGTCAGCATGGCCCGATGGTGGTCCACCAGCACCAGGATGCTGCCGGGGGTAATGCGCTTCAGGGCTTCTTCTTCGTTAGTGATCAGGGACAGGTATTGGTCGCTCTGGTCCTTGGACACATTCTCCAGCTTCTTCAGGGAGGATCCCAGCCCGCTGGTGATGATGGTCACTTTCTTTTCC
Organism: uncultured Acidaminococcus sp.; assembly: GCA_900314165.1. The sequence goes on along the minus strand of OMUE01000216.1, from coordinate 3,117 downwards.
AGGGTCAGGGCCATCTTCGCCACGCCGATGGCAGAGCCCAGGGCGTCGTAGTCCTCGTTGGCGTGGCCCATGATGAACACCTGGTCCGCGCTGGTCATGAGCTCGTGGATGGCCTGGGCCACAATCCGGGCCCGTACCCGGGTATTCTTGGCCTGGACGGAGCCTCTGGCCCCGTAGAAATGGGTTTCTTCTCCCAGCTGCACCACGGCCTGGTCGCCCCCACGGCCCAGGGCCAGGTCCAAGGCGGCCTGGGCCTTCTGGCTCATTTCCGACAGGTTCCGGCCGTCCGCGGCCACACCCATACTGATGGTGGGCGTAATGCGGCTGCTGGTCTTGATCTCCCGGACCTTGTCCAGGATGGGGAATTTCTTATTGATGGTTTCCGTGAGCCCTTTCCGGTTCATGCCCACCACGTACATATCTTCGGAATACTTCTGGAAGTACCCGTGGCACTCCTCCACCCAGGACCCGATGGCCTTGGTCACGTCCACAATGAGGCTGGCCCGGTTATTTTCGTTCAGGCCCTTGATAGCGTCGTCGTAGTTGTCGAACTGCACGTAGATCACGCAGGGCCGTTCTTCTTCGTAGCGCTTTTTCTGGCGCTGCTTATCCGTCACGTCGTACAGGTACAGCACCACGCCCGTATTGTCTTCTGCGTCTTCCGCAATCTGGATCCGGCGCACCAGCATGGTGTAGATCCGGTCCCCGATATTGATCTGCTTGTCCGCGTCCCGGACGCTGAGGGTGGCAAAATTATTGTCCGGCGGGGGCAAAATCTTTTCGAAAGCCGTGCCGGAAGGCGCGTTCACATTCACATATTCGTTAAACAGCCGGTTCCGCCACTGGAGCTGGCCTTCCTTGTCGAAGACCCCGATGCCCACGGGCAGGCGCTGGACCGCGTAGTTGTTAGCCCGTTCGATATTGCGGACCACCGTGGTCATGGAATGGTTGAACCAGGCCTCCCGCAGCCGGTTGCTGCGGAAGCTGAAATAATACACCAGGAGGACCGCCACAAACCCCGTACCCGTCCACAGGATCTGGTTCACCCACAAGCCGTAGATGACCTGCATGGAACCCAGCAGGGCAATGGCAATCCGTACGTATTGCCAGATGTTTTTCCGTATTTTCTCGTCCATAGGCCCCCCTATTCTTCTCCGGGCTTCTTATGCCGTATTTTCCGGAAATCCACAACCATCTCATAGGCTCCTGTCACCACCAGGGCCTGGGAAGCAATGGGCATAGTGAACGTAAGCATCAGGGCCAGGGGCAGCAGGAATTTAGGTCCTCCCCGGTATTCTACATACCAGCGGACCACGCACAGGCCCTGGAGCAGCAGCATCATGCTAACCATGGTGTACACCGTAAAGGCCAGCCGGTACATGATGCTGGCATCATCCTTACCAAAATATACCATCATAATCATGCCTATGCCGTAGGGCAGCAGCAGCCATTTGGGCAGGGTCCACAGGGACATGGGCGGGAACCAGGGATAATAGTCCCCCATCCGGGCCAGGACCTTGCGGGCGGCCCAGTAGTTGGCAAAGGCCGTAATAGGCGCGCTTAAAAGCACCCCGGCGGGCAGGATCAGCTCGAACATCTTCTTCATCTGGGCCAACTGGGCTTCCGCCGCATTACCCAGGCCCAGAGTCTGGAAGATGCCGCTGCTGATATCCAGAGATTCATCCAGGGAGGAATAAAATGTCTCAATTACGTTGATATTCATAAACACATAGGCCGCAATACCGCTGAGGATCACGGAGATCAGGGCTCCCAGGCTGCCCAGCAGCAGGGTCTTCACCGGGGACAGCTGCCGGCGCATGCCGTAGCCCATCATGAGCCCGATCAGCCCCAGGATCAGGCATTGAGTCAACGCCTGCAGGGGAGACAGCAGCACGGCTACCACGCAGCCTGTGACGATGAGGCACAGGACACTCCATTTCAGTCCGTTCCGGCGGCCGCAGAGGATGATGGGCAGGGGCCACAGTACATTCACAATCATATCCAGCACGGGCACGTAGTTGCCTATTAACGTAAACAGCACGGCCACCGCCGCCAGAATCCCGGATTCCACCAGGGCCGAGGTCTTTCCTATCCTTCTCACTATGTCCTCCTTGCTCCGTTCAAAATCGGATTACAATAAAATTCGAAATCATATATGTTCCTATACCCGTAGGGGCGCATCGTGAGATGCGCCCACCAAGAATTCCTTAACTAAGTATTCCTGGTGGGCTTATCTTACGATAAGCCCCTACGGCGCATCCTTGTCCACAGGTACGAACACTCTACACCACAGTAATATTATATTGTACAATATTTGCCAAAAAAAAGACAGACCCCGCAGGGTCTGTCTTTGATTCCTTAGCTTATTCAGCGGTGAAAGGCAGCAGAGCTACGTTTCTGGCGCGCTTAATAGCGATGGTCAGCTGACGCTGATGTTTAGCGCAGGTGCCGGAGATACGACGAGGCAGAATCTTGCCGCGTTCCGTAATGAACTTGCGCAGTTTGGCTACATCCTTGTAGTCGATTTCCTGGACTTTGTCCACGCAGAAGGAGCAGACTTTTCTTCTGGGTCTTCTGTTTCCTCTATCACGCTTAATCATGCTTATCTCTATCCTCCCTTTTAGAATGGGATCTCTTCGTCAAAACCTACTTCGGACCCAAACCCGTTCATGGGGTCAGCAGCTTTGCTGCCCTGTGCGGATGGAGCCTGGGAAGGAGCACCTTGGGCACCGCTGCCGGTACCTTTCCGTTCGATGAATTCAGCACGGTCCGCAATGACTTCCGTCACATAATGCTTGTTGCCGTCCTTGCCATCGTAGCTGCGGATCTGCAGCCGCCCTTCGATCAGGACCCGTTGGCCCTTGGTCAAACTGTTCCCACATAGTTCAGCGGTTTTATTCCACGTAACGATGTTGATAAAATCCGCTTCGCGTTGACCGTTCTTTGCCGTAAAAGGCCGGTCAACAGCCAGAGTGAAGGTACAAACCGTTTTTTCCGTAGGGGTTACCCGGACTTCCGGATCCCGTACCAGACGGCCCAACAGTATAATGCGATTCATACTTCAGCCTCCTTATTCGCCTTTGCGAATGATCATGTGACGCAGGATTTCATCCGTAA
>OMUE01000117.1 GCA_900314165.1 uncultured Acidaminococcus sp. | reverse complement strand
ATATCTATTTATTTTCGTCTATAGGGGTGCCGCTAGGCAGGTTGGTTTCGCTCTTCACTTTTCGCTTTTCGCTCTTATCTTCTCCAGGAAGTGATGCAGCACCCGGGCCGTAATGCCCCAGATGACCCGGTCTTTCCAAGGGTAGAAGTACACGGTGTAGGTGCTCCGTTTGCTCCAGCCGGGCTTGAAGTTGTAGCCCTTCACCATATGGTAGGGGAAGTTCTCGCTGCGGCGGCTGCCCAGGTCGATGGTGCTGGTCATGGGCTCCATGGTCAGCAGGTCCCTGAGGGGCACCGTAAACACCTCTGCGACTTCCTCCGGGTCCGTGGTAATGGGCACATCGGCAGGGATGATGCCTGCATAGGGGAAAATCATGGGGCCGGAATAGCCGTAAAAATAGGGCAGGGGACCCAGGACCTGGATTTTGTCCCTCGGAATGCCCAGCTCTTCTTCTGTTTCCCGGAGTGCCGTAGCCATAAAATCTGCATCCTCTTCTTCTTTGTGACCGCCCGGGAAGCAGATATCCCCCGGCTGCCATTTGATAGCGGCGGACCGGACCTCGAACAGGATTTCCCAGCCCTTGGGGCCCTGCCGCAGCGGCAGCAGCACAGCGGACTCCCAGATTTTCAAGGTCTTATCGATTTCAGGCTGTTGCTTGGCAAACAGTCTTTCAAGGTCAGTATCTTTCATCTCTTTATATTCCATAGTTAGCTCCTTATATCGTAAATATACGTATAGTCTACAATATTCCGGGGACTGCGTAAATATGGATAGGTTCACACCGGTATGGAAGATTATAAATAACTTCCACATTCAATTCCGTAGGGGCGGTACCAGACTTTTGCGGAACAAGCAATTAAGGCAAAATGTCGCCTGTGCCGCCCGCCAGGCACGGTCTCCACTGGCGATATTTTCAACCTTGTTATCTTTAGGTTGTTGAAAAATCTTGTGGAGCCCCTACGGAGTTATATCAGGGATTCATGCAATTTTGAAGTTAATCCCCACTAACCTACTTTACACCCATATAAATTGCAGTAACTTCCTTGACAACTTTCCCCCGTGAGCCTACTATAAAGAAGAACATATCAGTCCAACACCTGAAGGACAGCAAGCCCTCAGGTGTGATTTTTTATATGGGGTGTAATTATGCTGAAATTAAAACGAAAGAAAAATAGAGAAGGCAGCGACCTGGCCATTCACGTCTCCTACGTGAGCATCGTCATCAACCTGGTGCTCAGCGTGGGCAAGTTCGTTGCCGGTATTGTAGGCCATTCCAGCGCCATGGTTTCCGATGCTATCCACTCTGCCTCCGACGTGTTTGCGTCCATCATCGTCATCTTCGGGGTCATGCTCAGCGGCCGGGCTTCTGACGAAGACCACCAATATGGCCACGAAAAACAGGAATACATTGCCACGTTGTTCCTGGCGTTTATCCTGCTGTTCACAGGCCTGGGCATCGGCTACGAAGGTCTCTCATCCATGCTGGACAATTCCTATAAGACAAAGGAAGCACCGGCCGTCATCGCTCTGGCCGCTGCCGTGGTATCCATCGTGGTGAAGGAAGCCATGTTCTGGTGGACAAAGCACGCTGCGGAACAGATCAATTCCGGCGCCCTCATGGCGGATGCCTGGCACCATCGCAGCGATGCCCTGAGCTCCATCGGTTCCTTCATCGGTATTGCCGGCGCCCGCATGGGCTATCCTATTATGGATCCTCTGGCGTCCTTTATCATCTGCCTCATGATCATCAAGGCAGCCTGGGGTATCTTCCACGACGCTTCCGACAAACTGGTGGATCATGCAGCCTGCCAGGAAACCATAGATGCGATGAAGCAGCACGTGCTGCTGCAGCCCGGAGTCCGGGGCATCGAGACTATCCGGACCCGTATGTTCGGGGCCAAGTTTTTCGTGGATATCGATATTTACGCGGACGGCAACTTGCCATTGTTCGTAGCCCACAAGGTGGCCGAAGAGGTTCACGATACCATAGAGAAGCATTTCCCGGAAGTGAAGCATTGCATGGTTCACGTGAGCCCGGACCCGGACATCCCCGAAAGCGACGAGGCCAAACGCCTGACCCATGAAGTAGCAGCCACCGGCGAATGGCTGCCGGATAGATAAAAAAGATAGCGAAACGGACATTGCTGCCCCGTAGGGGCGCCCCAAAGCGAAGCGTCGGAGCGCCCGTTCACAAGTGTTGAAATATAGAGATAAATTCGTATGCACGTATCCACGTACTACGTACTACGTCATACGTCATACGCCTCACGTACCACGCTCCCTCGTACCACGTACCCCGTATCACGTATCACGCTTCGTCACTTCTCCTTCACTCCTTCGTAAATGGCCGGGCTGTCCCCGGGGTCGCTGACGTAGGGGGTCAATAGCATACAGACTTCTGTTTTCGTTTTGCTCCTGCTGCGGAATTTGAACAATTCCCCCAGCAGGGGCAATTTTGCTAACAGGGGCACTTCTGCCAGCCGTTTCTGTTCCTCTTCGCTGATGAGCCCACCGATCACTAACGTTTCCTTTTCCCGCAATCGCACGTTCGTGTCCGCCGTCCGACTCGTGATCCTGTAATTCTTCATTTCCGTAATGAGGGTAGGGGTGCTGACCTCCGTATGGACTTTTGCCGTAATGAGGCCGTCCTGGCTCAGCACCGGCGTATAGGACAATCGGATGCCGGCGTCCACGTATTCCGTGGTGGTGGACGTAGTACTATTCGTGATTTTTTCCGTCACTACTGGGATATGATCCCCAATAAAGATGCTGGCCTCCTTGCCGGGCAGGGTGATGATGCTGGGATTGGCCAGGACTTTGGCCTTGCCCTGCTGGCAGAGGGCGGATAGGGTGGACTGGAACCGGGCTCCATAGCCGTGGCCCAGGTGGATTCTGCCACCGTAGTCCTCATCACCGCCGCTGTCCCTGTAAGGAATCCGGCTCCAATCCCAACGGAGTCCCAATTCCTTCGAGGCTTCTTCCTGCAGGGACAGGATCTTCGCCTGCAGGGTAATCTGTTTTGTAGGCTTGTCCAGGGCTGCCAGGGCCTGTTCCAGCCGTTCCTTTTCTCCGGGGCTGCCGTTAAACAGCAGTGTATTCGTTACGGAATCACAGGCCAAAGGTGAAGAAAACAGGGGCTGCAGGGTCTTGGCGGCTTCCTGGACCGGAATATATTGCAAGGCATGGGTGGATAGGGAACCGAAATACGTATCCATCTGGCTCTGGCTGGACACCAGCAGCAGGCTGCCCAGACGGCGGCAGCTGAGCCCCTGACTGCGGGTCACCATGTCCAGGGCCGTGTCAAAGGGGACATCGTGGAGCTCCAGGGTTATGGTCTGCCGGAGCTGAGGGTCCACGATCACATTTTCTCCGGACAGGGACGCCATAGTCCGCAGGACGTCACCTACCGGGGCTTCGCTGACGGACAGGCTGACGGGCAGGGCTTCCGCCAAAACCCAGCGGGCAGGACAGAGCAGGCAGAACAAGCAGCATACAAGGAGTTTTTTCATTGCCACACCTCGCCGATAGCCAGTTTTTTCCCACTGCAGACGATACCGGAAGAAGTCACTGACTCTATTGTGCCAGCGCCGGGCAATACGTCCCCGGGGCCTAATAGCAGGCTGCCTGAGGGGTTCCGCAGCAGGGCCTTGCTGCGGCTGTTTACCGTTACGATGCCGCAGAGCCTGTAACTTTGAGCCGGGGAAATCCCTATGTTCTGTTTCTTCTGCTGATTCTGCAGGCCGGACAGAGGGGCGGCAACGGTGGCACGGGGCAGGCTGGCAGGAGCTGCAGGGTGATTCAGAGGACGGAAGGGATCCCGTAAAGGCTTCATGGGTTCTGCCTTTCCAGGCTGTTCCTCTCTGGCAGGCGCTGCTGCAGCTTCCGGGAGCTGGGGCAGCTGGGGACAGGAAAGGGGACGGGACTGGCTGTACAACAGGTAAAGTGTAGCGGGTAGGATACAGGAAAAAACTGCGTACCGGACAGGGATTTTTTTACATAGCTTTGTTGGATTCATAGCTGCCTCCTGGAACATTTTTCTGGAAATTCTAATTGCTTTGTGAATTCATACTGTTTATTATAGTGTATAAAACGAAACATTTTCATTTTTTTCAGGAAAGAGGAAAAACGCGTAGAGAATCGACCAAAATTCATCCAGGAGGTTAACCAATGAACCCAAATTTGCACTCTTACAGTGAAAATTCCCCTGTCTTTTCAGCAAAAAATCTTTCTCTGAACCAAAACAATCGGGACTCTTTTCAGGCACCGGCTGTCCAGCTGGCCGGGACGATTCTGAACCAGGCCCTTCAACTGGGGGCCAGCGACATCCATCTGGAACCGGAAAAAGACTGCCTCATAGTCCGCTGCCGGATCGACGGCGTCCTGCAGAAGGTTATGACCGTACCAAAAAATCTGCAGGAGCCTTTGCTGAGCCGGTTCAAGATTGCCTCCGGCATGGATATCGGCGAAAAACGGCTGCCCCAGGATGGCCGGCTGCAAAAAATGTGGCAGCAGAAGCCTGTGGACATCCGGGTGTCGTCCCTGCCCACCATCCATGGAGAGACCCTGGTGTTGCGGCTGCTGAACCGGGAAATGGTCAAGCTGGACCTGGCGAGCCTGGGGTTTACCGAAGCAAACCTGGCAAAGCTGCAGCAGATCTGCCAGCAGCCCCATGGCTTGTTTCTCGTTACCGGTCCTACGGGCAGCGGCAAGTCCACCACCCTGTATGCGGCTCTGTCCTCCCTGGACAGAGCAGGCCGGAACATCATTACGGTGGAAGATCCGGTAGAATACCAACTGCCGGGCATTCGGCAAGTGTCCGTGCAGCCGAAAATCGGGCTTACCTTTGCCGCCTGCCTGAGAACGATCCTGCGCCAGGACCCGGATATGATTATGGTGGGGGAAATCCGGGATCGGGAAACAGCAGCCATGAGCATCCATGCAGCCCTGACGGGGCACCTGGTGTTCAGTACCCTGCACACGAATACGGCGGCGGGGGCTGTTACCAGGCTGCTGGATATGGGCGTAGAACCGTATCTGGCAGCCTCGGCCCTGCAAGGAGTGGCAGCCCAGCAATTGGTGCGGCAGCTGTGCCCTCACTGCCGGAAGGCCTATACCTGTAGTCCGGACCAGTGGCCTTATAATTATTTCCAACTGACCGGCAGGCCTGTGCTCTATAAGGCCGTGGGCTGCAGCCATTGCCGTCACACGGGCTATGTGGGGCGTTTGGCCCTTCAGGAGGTGCTGGTGCCGGGAGAATCTCTGAGACAAAAAATCCTTTCCGGTGCCAGCGAAATGGCCCTGGAGCAGCTGGCCTTTGGGGAAGGCATGGAAAGCCTGTGGCAGGATGGCCGCCGGAAAGTCCTGGCCGGTGAAACTACTCCGGAGGAAGTCCTCCGCGTCTTAGGCCCTAACCCTATAGGGATGTGCGGAGCACCTCTGACTTCTGATGTCTGACTTCTGACGTCCCGTGCAGCGCACCCTAATCCCTAACCCCCTAATCCCCAATCCCTAACCCCTAAAATGCCGATTATTGCGGTAAACGTGTCGATTCCCGAAGGATTTTGCACCAATTCGCATATAGTAAAAAAACATGATATAATGACGCCAATGTATGTGTACTGTGAACAATGAGAAAGGAAGTCACTATGGATTGCAAGATTGATGGACAGAAATTCCAAATCCAATGGTTCCCCGGTCATATGACCAAGGCCAAACGGATGATGGAAGAACAGATAAAACTGGTGGATGTGGTGGTGGAATTGCTGGATGCCCGGATTCCCCGTTCCAGTGCCAATCCCATGCTGAAGAAAGTCATCGGCAATAAACAGAAGATTGTGGTGCTGAATAAGACGGACATGGCGGATCCTGATGCCACAAAACAATGGCTGGAGTACCTGAAAAAGCAGAATTTCACGGCTTTGGAAGTGGACTGCCAGAAGGGGAAAGGTGTAAAGGCTCTCGTCAGTGCTATCCAGAAGGCGGGACAGCCGGCTATCGACAAATGGTTGAAAAAAGGCGTCCGGAATCGGGCTGTCCGGGTCATGATTGTGGGCATCCCCAACGTTGGCAAATCCACCCTTATTAACCGGCTGCTGGGCAAGAACAAGACCGTGACCCAGAACAAACCTGGCGTTACCAGAGGCCCACAATGGGTGATCCTGGGGAAGAACCTGGAACTGCTGGACACTCCCGGCGTCCTGTGGCCGAAATTTGAAAATCCGGAAGTGGGCTTTAATCTGGCCGTTACAGGCGCCATCCGGGAAGAAGTGTTCGATCAGGAAATCGCTGTGCACATCCTTATGGGCCGTCTGGCTAAATGGTACGGCCAGCAGATCGGTGCCGTATATGGTGTGGACGTACCGGAAGGCATGACCGTAGAAGAGCTGGAACAGGCCGTGGCCCGGTCCCGGGGCTGGCTGAAGGCCGGCGGGGAACTGGACATGAGCAAATGCATCCAGACACTCCTGAGGGACTTCAAGCTGGGCAAAATGGGCCGTTTCACCTTGGAAATTCCGCCCAGAGCTAAGCAGGATGCCGTTGCACAAAAAGCTGCAGGCCAGGAGGCGGACCAATGAGCCAGCCCATCAGTGAAATCAAACAGCTTCTGGCAGGTACCCCTTCGCCGGAACAGTTGGCCCTGTGGCAGCAGGATCCCCGGAAAGGAGTCCAAAAGTTGCTGGCAGCCTATGCCAAACACCTGGCTGCCCGGGAAAAGGAACAGCAGCGGCTGGCCAAACTCATGGAGCCGGAACGCCAATACTGGCAGCAGGGGCTGAAGTTTGTGGCCGGCTGCGACGAAGCCGGAAGAGGGCCTTTAGCAGGACCTCTGGTGACGGCGGCGGTCATCCTGCCCCACGAAATCGACCTGCCGGGGCTGAACGATTCCAAGCAGGTCACGGCCAAACGCAGAGAAGAATTATACGACGAGATCCTGGACCAGGCGGTGGCGGTCACCGTCAGCATCCTGGGGCCGGGAGAAATCGATGAGCTGAATATTTACCAGGCTGCCAAGAAGGCCATGACCCTGTGCCTGACGAATCTGACTACGAAGCCACAGATGGCCCTGACGGACGCCATGCCCCTGGAGCTGCCGGGCCTGCCGGTGGAAAGCCTCATCCACGGAGATGCCAAAAGTGCGGCTATTGCAGCGGCGTCCATTATGGCGAAGGTCACCCGTGACCGGATTATGGTCCGGCTGGATAAAGAGTATCCGGAATATGGCTTTGCCGGTCACAAGGGCTATGGCTCCAGCAAACACATGGACGCCATTGCCCAATACGGTGCTACACCCTGGCACCGCAGAAGCTACGAACCCTTGAAATCCATGAACATCGCTACAGAAGCAGTCAGAGAGAATGAAATACTGAAGTTAAAATAATTGGAAAAAGGAACCCACCACCGTTCCAACTCTTGAATCCCTGTATAGGAACGGTCCCCCGCCCTTGAAAAGGGCGGACTCAGGATGGCAGGGCTAAAAATCTAGTTTTAACCTTTCCTATCCGCCCTAAAAAGAACGGACTCAGGATGGCAGGACTAAAAATATTGGTTTAGCTTTTCCTGTCCACCGTTAAAAAGGGCAGACTCAGGATGGCGGGACTAAAAATTTCGCTTTAGTCTTTTCTGTCCGCCCTTTTCAAGGGCGGGGGACCATTTTGCTTTAGCAAAATGGTGGTGGGTTCGTATTTTCGGCATATTTTCTCCTTATCATAAAAGAAATCTTAAATCATGATTTATCAGGAAACGTATCAAGATAGGCAAAATAAACTCTGTGCAAGAAATTTGAG
>OMUE01000019.1 GCA_900314165.1 uncultured Acidaminococcus sp. | reverse complement strand
AAGAGGCGCCTGCGGCGTATCCGGCCCCCTCTGGGGGCGGAGGTATCCACGGTTAGTGGATGGTGGGGGCGTGCGGAAGCACATCATTCAAATGGGTTGGATAAATAAGGAGGACAAAATCATGGGAATGAACTTAACGAAAAAATTATTACAGGCACATCTGGCAGAACCTTCTGCTATGATTCCTAGCGAAGAAATCAAGGTAACGGTGGACAACACCCTGACCCACGACATCAACGCCGTTATGGCTTACCTGGCTTTCGAAGCCCTGGACATTGACAAGGTCCGGATTCCCCTGGCCGTCAGCTACATTGACCACAACCTGCTGCAGATTGACAACAAGACTCCTGATGACCATATCTACCTGCAGTCCATCGCTCAGAAATACGGCTTGGTCCTGTCCAAAGCCGGCAACGGTATCTGCCATGCGCTGCATTACAGCCGTTTCGGCAAACCCGGCGCTCTGCTGCTGGGCGGCGACAGCCATACTCCCAGCTGCGGTGCTCTGGGCATGCTGGCCATCGGCGTCGGTGGCATGGATATCGCTGTAGCCCTGGCAGGCTTCCCCTATGTCATGAAGATGCCGAAGGTCGTGAAGGTCAACCTGAAGGGCCGTCTGCAGCCCGGTTCCGCTGCTAAGGACATCATCCTGGAAATGCTGCGCCGGCTCACTGTAAAGGGCGGTGTAGGCAAGGTTTATGAATACGTAGGCGAAGGTGTTGCCACCCTGTCCATCCCGGAACGGGTCACCATCGACAACATGGGCGCTGAACTGGGTGCCACCACGTCCGTATTCCCTGCAGACGAACAGGTCCGGAACTTCCTGAAGGCTCAGGGCCGTGAACAGGATTACACGGAATGGCTGCCGGATGCCGATGCCGAATACGACGAAGAAATGGAAATCGACCTGGATCATCTGGAACCCCTGGTAGCCTGCCCTCATATGCCGGATCAGGTCGTGAAGGTTGCCGACGCTCCGAAAGTTCCTGTACAGCAGGTGTTCATCGGCAGCTGCACCAACGGTTCCTACAGCGACTTCAAGAAAGCTTCCCTGGTGCTGAAAGGCCACAAGATCAACCCGAACGTAAGCCTGGTGTGCGGCGTCAGCTCCCGCCAGATCTACCTGCGCCTGCTGCGTGACGGCGTCATTGAAGATCTGATGAACTCCGGTGCCCGCTTCACGGAACTGGCCTGCGGACCCTGCTGCGGTATCGGCATTGCGCCTCCCAGCAAAGGCATTTCCGTCCGTACGTCCAACCGGAACTTCAAGGGCCGCAGCTCTACGGCCGATGCCAGCCTGTACCTGGTCAGCCCGGAAGTGGCTGCCGCAACGGCTATCAAAGGCGTCCTGGCACTGCCTCAGGAAGTCATGGACGACGTCAGCGTGCTGGCAGACGTGAAGGAACCGGAAACGTATCCTATCAACGACAACCTGTTCCTGCAGCCTCCCGCAGACGGCAAGGACGTAGAAATCGTCCGGGGCCCCAACATCAAACCGCTGCCCATTGCCGATCCTCCTACGGATACTCTGGAAGCCAAGGTCAGCCTGAAAGCCCGGGACAACGTGTCCACGGACGATATTACCCCGGCCAGCGCCCAGTTCTCCTCTATGCGCAGCAACATGCCAGCTATGGCTCAATATGCGTTCTGCCGGTACGATCCGGACTTCGCAAAACGGGCTCAGGCTGACGGCAAGAGCTTCATCATCGGCGGCGAAAACTACGGCCAGGGTTCTTCCCGGGAACACGCAGCCATCACTCCTATGTATCTGGGCGTGAAGATGGTCATTGCCAAGAGTTTCGCCCGGATCCACAAGGGCAACCTGATCAACCATGGCGTCATTCCCGCTGTGTTCGCAGACCCTGCGGCTTACGATCACATCAACTTGGACGACGACCTGGCAATTACGGATCTGCGGGACCAGATGAAGAAAAAATCCATTGAAATCCTGAACAAGACCACCGGTAAATCCTTTGCGGTAAAACTGGAACTGACGGATGGGGAAGTAGAAACCCTGCTGGCCGGCGGGAAATTAAGATTCTACAAAGCACAACTGCACTGAGAAATAAGGAAGGGGAAGCATACATGATGGAAAGCACACACGTAACCTACGCCTATGTGGGCTGCCGGACTACGAAGAAACGGTTCGCTCATGGCAAGGGAATCTCTGTCTACACAATCGACAATAGCGGCAACTGGACGCTGCAGAACATTGTTCCCACGCTGGACAACCCGGCGTTCCTGGTCTTTGACCGGACGAAGCAATTCCTGTACACGGTCCACGGGGACGGGCATCAGGTCAGCGCTTTCAAAGTGCTGACCGACGGCAATCTGCAGCCGTTGAACGTGGTGGATTCCCAGGGCAAAAACCCGGTGTATGCAGTTCCCTCCTTCAATAATAAGTTCCTGTTTGTGGCAACGCTGCAGGGCGGCGCCGTAGCCAGCCTGCCCATCCTGGAGGATGGCAGCCTGGGCGAAGCCGTCAGCGTGGCTCATATGGAAGGCCAGCCCGACAAGGGCGTATCCCATGCCCATGCCTGCGTGCTGGACCGGACGGGCAAGTGGCTGCTGGTTCCCACCCAGGCTCGTGGCGTAGGCTACGAACGGGTGTGGGTGTATGCCGTGAACCAGGAAACCGGCG
>OMUE01000250.1 GCA_900314165.1 uncultured Acidaminococcus sp. | reverse complement strand
AAATATTGATGGTTTTCCAGCATAGCGGTGTAATGCCAGTTGTCGTTCACTTCACCGGTGAACCACAGACGGGTACGCAGGTCGGATTCGGAGTTGCCGGAATCATCCCCTTTGAAGATGCCGCCTTTGTTGTCAGCATAACTCATTTGGACTTCACCGCTGATCCGTACGTTGTCAGCGTTCCTTTCCAGTTTGGCTACTCTAACACCCAGGTTATCCAGTTCGTCAGCAAATTCGCTGACCAGTTTGTCATCAGCACCGATAGCGCCTTTAGCCAGAGCCTTGGCAACGATTTGTGCCATTTCATAGCGGGTCATGGTCCGGTCGCCCTTGAATGAGCCATCAGGATAGCCGTCTACAATGCCGGCAGCAGCTAATTTAGCTACAGCGCCATAAGCCCAGTGGCCTGCAGGCAGATCGGAAAAAGGATTTGCAGCAAATGCAGTAGCGCTGACACCCAGAGCCATAGCCATGGCCATTACGAGATTCTTGTTCATGTGAATTCCTCCTTGGTTGTCTGCTCCCATAGACCACATCCAAGAGTTTCCGTGTTTCCTCTGTCTATAGTTTATAGGAGTCTTAGTTAGTTTAATCTAACTTTATGTTAAAATTATACAGCTATATAAACTATTTGACAAGAGAAAAAAAGTCCGCCCTCGCTTTAGCGGGGGCGGGGGACCGGCGCAGCCGGTGGTGGGGGTGTAAGTGCGGAGCACTACTAGCCGCTAGCACACTAGCAACTAGCCCACTATAAATTATTCTTTCAGCAATCCACAAGCCTTCCAGGCCTTCAGAGCCTTCGCTCTTTCTTCGTCGGTCATGGGGCACATGGGCAGGCGGTACGGACCGGGGTTGAACGGGGTCATGCGGCCCACAGCTTCTTTGATGGGAATGGGGTTAGAGACCACGAACATGCTCTTGGATTGAGGTACGATGGATTCGCAATACAGGTCGCAGGCTTTTTGCACGTCGCCAGCCAAATAAGCCTTAATAGTATCCTGGATGATCTGGCCGTTTACATTGGCCAGTACAGAGATGACACCCACAGCACCGGCGCTCATGAGAGGAATCAGCAGATCATCATCGCCGCTGTAGATATTGAAATCTTTCGGAGCCAGGCGATAGATGGTCGCAGTCTGGATCACATCCCCTGTGGCTTCCTTTACAGCTACGATGTTCTTGAAATCGTGTGCCAGACGGGCAATGGTTTCTGCTGCAATCTTGGAACCGGTACGACCGGGTACGTTGTAGATGATGATGGGCAGCTTCGTGTTTTCAGCGACTTTCTTGAAGTGCTGATAATAGCCTTCCTGAGTGGGTTTGTTGTAGTAAGGACCTACTACCAGGACGGCATCAGCGCCTACTTCTTCGGCCAGCTTGTTCATTTTCAGCACCGCAGCCGTATCATTGGTGCCGGTACCTACGATGACAGGAGCACGATGGCCTACTTTGGCGATAACCTTCGTGAACAGCTCTTTCTTTTCTTCATAGCTCATAGTGGGAGCTTCGCCGCTGGTACCGGAAACCAGGATGGAGTCCGTACCGTGATCCAGCAGCCAGGAAGCAAATTCCGCAGTGCCATCGGCATTCAGGGAACCGTCTTCATTAAAGAATGTGACCATGGCAGTAACGACACGGCCAAATAAAGGTTTTGGATTCGTCATATTCATACACCTTCTTAGGAATTAAATGCTTTATGCAGGGCGTTGACGGCTGTCTTCACCTGGTCTTCCGGGATAATAGCAGAAATCAGGTTATCGGAGTCCGTGGTCTGCAGGACTTTGATGCCTTCGTCGCTCAGTGCGGTCATGAACCGGGCCATAATACCGGACACGCCGCCCATGTGGGTACCTACGACAGTGACTTTGCCGCAGTCAGGGATGCAGGTAAAGTTAAACAGCTTCTGGGTCAGAGCCGCTTTGGCATCGTTAGCAGCTGCCTTATACACAGCAAAGCCCAGGGATTGGGGCTGGAAGCTCAGGCTGCCGATGCTGACGCCGGCCTTGCCCAGGATATCGAATACATCGCTGCCCTTGTGGCCTTCTTTGCCGTCCAGTTCTACCTGGAAGAACGTCAGGTTCATCAGGTTGGCAACGCCACACAGATGATTTTCCTTCACCGTATCCTGTTCTTCCATGTTGCCATCGTTTTCTTCGTGGATCAGGGTACCGGGAGCATCGGAGAACGTGCTCTTAACTACCATGGGTACACCGTACCGCATAACGATTTCTACGGCACGAGGATGGATGACTTTGGCGCCCTGGTGAGCCATTTCCCGGATTTCATCATAGGAAATCTGGTCGATAATATGGGCATCTTTTACGATTCTGGGATCGGCGGTCATAACGCCATCTACGTCCGTGTAGATTTCCACTTTGTCTGCGTGAACTGCTACGCCGAAAGCTGCGGCAGAAGTATCGGAACCGCCACGGCCCAGGGTCGTGATGTTCTTAGCGTCTTCCGTAATGCCCTGGAAACCGCAGATAACGGGAATGATGCCCTGTTCTACCAGTTCATACAGGTTTTCCGGAACGACCTTACGGATCTTGGCATTGCCGTATTCGTCATCCGTAATCATACCGGCCTGACCACCGGTCAGAGCCTTAGCCTTCAGGCCTGCAGCCTGCAGGGTGGCTGCCATAACCGTAGAGGAAATGATTTCCCCGCAGGCCATGAGCAAATCCATTTCATGAGCTTCCGGATTCGGATTGACGGATTTCAGCATATCGATGAGGGTGTCCGTTGCAAAGGGATCCCCTTTCCGCCCCATGGCGGAAACTACCACGATAGGAGAATACCCTTGTTCCCGGGCTTCTTTTACTTTGTTCAGAACCAGTTGACGGGTTTGCGGTGTTGCTACAGAGGTACCGCCAAACTTTTGTACAATGATCTTCATTTAAAACAGAACTCCCCTCTAAATTACAGCCAGCCGTTTTTCACCATGACTTCAGCAATCTGCAGCGTGTTCAGAGCAGCACCCTTGCGGATCTGGTCACCTACGCACCAGAAGTTGAAGCTGTTGTCAGCAGATTCGTCTCTTCTCAGACGGCCTACATACACGTCGTTCTTGCCGGAGGTGTACAGAGGCATCGGATAAATCTGCTGGGACGGATCGTCTTGGACGATGACGCCGGGGAACGCAGCCAGAGCCTTGCGAATGTCGGCCAGTTCCAGGTCGTGTTCGCATTCTACGTTTACGGATTCACTGTGGCTTCTGTACACAGGAACGCGGACGGTAGTAGCGGTAATGCGCATATCGTAATCATCGAAAATCTTCTTGGTTTCGTTCACCATTTTCATTTCTTCTTTGGTGTACAGGTTATCATAGAAGATATCGATCTGAGGCACCAGGTTCAGGGCCAGAGGATAATGTTTCGGGAACGCAGCGCCCGGGAAGATGTTGGCGGTCATTTCTTCGCCGGCAGCGGCTTGTTTGATCTGCCGTTCCAGTTCATCCAGGCCGTCTTTGCCGGCACCGGAAGCTGCCTGGTACGTAGAAACGATGACTCTCTTGATGCGGGCCAGATCATAGATGGGTTTCAGAGCCATAACCATGATGATGGTGGAGCAGTTAGGGTTAGCGATAATGCCCTTATGTTTCTTGATAGCGTCCGGGTTGACTTCCGGAACGATCAGGGGAACTTCAGGATCCATCCGGTAGGTGCTGGAGTTATCGATAACTACAGCGCCAGCCTTGACAGCAATAGGAGCGAAGGTCTTGGAAATAGAGCCGCCTGCAAACAGGGCTACATCCACGCCGTTGAAGGAGTCAGCTTTGGCTTCTTCTACGGTATAGGTCTTGCCGCGGACGGTCAGCTGAGTGCCTGCCGTGCGGGCAGAAGCCAACAGTTTCAGGTTTTTGTACGGGAAATCCCGTTCGTTCAGCAGGTTGATGAATTCATGGCCTACAGCACCGGTAGCCCCTAAAATCGCTAAGTTGTATTCTTTCATTTTTATTCCCTCTTTCTTTAATTTATGTATTTATAAGATGGCATCCAGTCCGTAGACAAGGCCTTTTCTATTTACCATAGTCCGCACGCCCCGCATAACGCCTGGCATGTAGCATTCCCGGCTCACAGGATCGTTGCGCACCGTCAGGGTTTCACCCATGCTGCCGAAGATGATTTCCTGGCTGGCTACAAAGCCCGGCAGCCGTACGCTGTGGATCCGCATGCCTTCGTATTCTGCGCCTCTGGCGTGGGGCAGCTTTTCTTCTTCATCAGGACGGCCCTGTTGGACGAAGCCGCCCCGGACCTTAGCCAGTTTCTCAGCGGTCAGCACTGCCGTGCCGCTGGGAGCATCCAGCTTCTGGTCATGGTGCATTTCAATGATTTCCACTTGTGGGAAATACTTCGCTGCTTCTTCTGCCAGCTTCATCATGAGCACAGCGCCCATAGAGAAGTTGGGGCAGACCAGCGCGCCCACATCGTTTTTCTCGGCCAGCTCTTTCACTTCCGCCAGCTTTTCCGGTGTAAAACCGGTGGTGCCTACGACCGCATTGACCTTGGCGTTCAGTACGATGCGCAGGCTGTTCATGACAGCATCGGGACGGGTAAAGTCCACTACTACGTCCGGCTTATGGTCGGCCAGAGCTTTTGCCAGATCCGTGTCTACAAGTACCCCTTCCACGGTTTTCCCGGCACCGAACACATCTACAGCTCCCACCAGTTCCATGTCTTCTTGTTTCAGGACAGTTTGTACGACTGTGTGCCCCATCTTGCCCAAGGCCCCATTCACCAAAACTTTGATCATAATTCCATCTCCCTCGTTTAGCCCATAAAAAAATCGGTCATCGGGCGAGCCCAATGACCAACATAAAATAGATACCATCCTGGCAAGCCAGGAAGCCAGTTTTCCGTTTTAGTTCGATTGGATAGCTCTCCACCCGAAGGCGACAGTATACAGATTCTTTACCTGTATACCAGCACCCACACGTACCCGCCCAGGTGCTTCGGCGGTTCCCCTTTCATTTTCTTCAACGGTGTCCCTCGGAAAATTACTCTTGTGCTCCGCGCCTCTATCGCTTGTTAAGTTATGCTATAAGTATAGGCAATTCTCTGCAAATTGTCAACCATATTCCATACAGTATACAAAAAAATACGCTTAAAATACACTTATCTGAGACTTTTGCGTAATTCCGCCTGTGTCCGGCTGAAAAAGTTTGTCAGCTGAGGGACAAGCTGCTGAGAATACACCGTATCTCCGATGCCTGCCCGTTTGGCAAATACAGCCTTTGCCTGGTTAGGTGTCAGCCCTTCATAGGCCCGGAGAGCCTGGCACAGTTCTTCATAGTTAGCTTTATAGCTGAAATCCGGATTGGACTCCATCTCTTTGCCCAGTTCCAGATAGAACTCATTCCATTGTTCCAGGGTCAGGTCCCGTCCCAGAGTCTTCAGGGTCGTGCGGACCAAAAATGCTTTCAAATATATATACTCCCGGATGGATTTTTCCCGGTCTTCTGCAAACAGCTTGAACCATTCATACAGTTGGTAGCCGCCCCAATCCCCCATGGTATTGACCACGCTGATCAGTTTCTTATAGTTGCTCATCATTCTGCCTCACTTCGTGCTGCCAAAGCCGCCGCTGCGTTCGGCCTTAACGTCCGCGTCATCATCGTCAGCCACCAGGTATTTATAGAAGATACCCTGAGCCACCCTCTCGTCTTTGGGCAGAGTGATGTCACTGTCGCTGTCATTGTACAGAGCCAGCAGCAGATGGCCTTCGTTGTCGGGATTATTATAGTAGTCGGAATCCACGATGCCTTCGTTATTCACCAGGCGCAGATGGCGTTTCACGGCCATGCTGGAGCGGATGTGGATGCCCAGATACTCGTCCTCCTGCATGTAGGCCTTGATGCCTGTTGGCACCATCTTCTGGGTGTGGGCCGGGATAGTCACTTCTTCCGGCAGGTAGATGTCATAGCCTGCACTGCGCTTCGTCTGCCGGCTGGGCAGAGGGAACTCAACATTCTCATATTTCGTAATCTTTTCAAAGCCACGGATCTTACTCATGAATCTTTCCTTTCTTGGCAGTCCTGCCTGCCTTATGCTGTTTTGCTGCTTTCTTCTGCTGAGGCTTTTCCTTTTGTGCGGCCTGTTTCAGCCGGGCCTTATGGGCCTGCTCTACATTCCAGGCAGAGGCTTCTTTGGCTAAGGCCCCTACGAAAGTCTTCTCCGGAATAGGCGAAAACTCTTCTTTAACCTTCTTTTTATCCAGAGTCTGTCCTTTTTTGGAGCGCAGCTCGATTTCTTCTATTTTATAGGTATTGTCCTTCAGATTCAGGGACACCTGCATGACGCACTCGGCGGCAGCATCCAGAGCCTTCAGCTTCCCATCATACTGCTCGTTCAGCAGGCGTACAAAGGAAGCGTTCTTAAAGACCGCCCGTGCTGCTGCATGGGTGGTTCCGGGTTCTTTGGTATTCTGTTTAAAGGACTGCAGGTCCGTGTAATACGACCCGGCAGGATTTTCTCCCAACAGGCTCCAATTGGAAGCTTTGGCCTGTACGACAGAGGCACTGCCCAGCAGCAACACCAGCGCCAGAGCCAGACATTGTTTCTTCATAACCGTTCTCCTGTATATAGTGGTGATGGATTTTCATTACTCATTATACAGGTTCATAGTAAGGGAGAATGAGGGGAATGTCAAGAGATAATGCCAGCGAAGAGTAAAGAGACGCTCCGCGGAACTTAAAAGAAGTAATAGCTCTCCGCTATATACCCCTTGACGGTATATCGGGCCTATGTTAAAATAAGCTCAACTTCATAAAGACACCGATGGCCACCGGGTTGTCGGACTGCTGTCATTTCGCCGCTCGTTAGGTCTTGGAAGAGCGCTGGAATGGCATTTTTTATTATAAGGAGGTCTGTTATGAATTACTTTACGTATAAAGAACCGTATATGGAAGATGGCAGAAAACTGCTGGAAGTCAATATCCTGCCGGAGAAATACTGCACGTTTAACTGTATCTTCTGTCCGGTCAGCCGTAAAGAATGGAAGCACGTAAAGGCGGATACTGTAAAGGATTATGGAGATGTGAGGGATTCCCTGACAGAACTGCGCCGCCGGATGGACGAAGTGAAACCGGATCTGGTTTTCATCAACTCCCTGGGGGAAGCGTTGCTCAATAAGGATCTGCCGAAAGTGATTGAGACCATTCACGCAGCAGATCTCCCTGTTCGGCTTCTTTCTAACGGTTCCCTGTACCACAAACCGGAACTGGCCGCCATCGCCAACACCTGTGAAGAAGTTACAGGGGAAATCAAGATACCCACGGACGCTAAATTCCAGAAGGCCCAGCGGCCTGTCAGCTGGTGTCATGCGGATTCCTTTATCACTAATATGGCAACCTTCCGGGAGCAATATAAAGGAAAATTCCATTTGGAAATCACGGTCGTCAAAGGCTACAGTGATGACGAAGCCTCCATCGCCCTGTTCGAGGACGCTGTCCGCCGGATCCAGCCTGGTGAACTGCAGGTCATCCCCATCGATCCGCCCTTCATGAAGGTGCTGGGCGTGGATGAGGAGACACTAGCAAAGGTAGAAGCCAGACTAAGAAGATGTTTGGCTGAGTAAGCGAAGAGCGAAGAGATAAGAGCAAAAAGGAAAAGTTAAAGGCTGCTGCAGCGAGTTGCTGCAACAGCCTTCTTTGTATGTCTGCAGGACGCCCCCACCACCGTTGCAAGCGGCTCTGCCGTACCCCACCACCATTCCTTTCATGAGATTTAAGGAAAGGAATGGTTCCCCGCCCCCAACGGGGGCCGGATTCCGCAGGGCGGCCTCTTCGCTCTTTACTTTTCGCTCTTCGCTTATCTTTTATTCCAGCCCAAACGTAAAGCCCGTCATATCCATGGATCCCAGATCAAAAATCTGGTTGAAGAACGTGGCTTTTTCGCCCTGGGTGGCGCCCAGAATATATGGAATGGGCAGGAAATGGTCAGGGGTAGGCACAGCATAGGCTGCGTGAGGTCCTTTTTCGTACTGGATGACGGCTTCGTCGTCCCGTTTGGCAATGGCGTCTACGATGTATTTGTCAAAAGCTGCGGTCATGGGCGTGCCCTCGTGGACCATATCCCAATTCGTTTCCCGCAGGTTGTGGACGATGTTGCCGCTGCCGAAGATGAGATAACCCTTGTCACGCAATGGTGCCAATGCTTCGCCAAGCTTATAGCACTGTTCCGCGCTGAAGTTCCGATTCACGGACAGCTGCACCACAGGAATATCCGCTTCCGGGAACATGTGGCACAGGACGGTCCAGGTCCCGTGGTCGATGCCCCAGGTATCGTTGACTTCTACACCGGCGCCCAACAGAGCCTTTACGTCCGCCGTCAGTTCCAGATGGCCTTTCACGGGATACTTGACTTCATAGAGTTCCTTGGGGAAACCGTACATATCATACACTTGCTTCGGCACCGCAGCGCTCTGGATGTATGTGCCCCGCACGTACCAGTGGGCGGAAATGGCCAGGATGGCTTTGGGCTTGCCATATTGTTCCAGGACCTTGCGGCCTACAGCGGCCATGCCTTCCGTAATCTCATTGTGTTCCAGGGCGATCATAGGGCTGCCGTGGCCGGAAAATACTACAGGCATTCTTTTTGTTGTCATTTTAAGACTCCTTTCGGTATAATACCATTGACAGGCGGTTATCGTACTGTTTATACTCTATTCGTAAGATTAATACGATGTCGTATTAATTTATCTGTAGTATATCACATAATTCCTAGGAGGTAAATATGAAAAGAAAATGGTTTTATAACGCGTTCATACTGTCAAGTTTGTTACTAACTGTAGGCTCTCCTGCCTATGCCCGGATGCCGAAGAAGCCGCCTGTGGTCAATGTGGACTCTTCTACGGCTAAAATGGTCAACAAGGTTCCCAGCCAGGAGCTGCCCGTCACCGTTACCAAGAATGAAGTAAAGCTGATTTCTGATGTGGTCTACGAACAGGTGCCCATGCGGGGCTATCCCAACGTAGCCATGAAGATGGATATCCTGCAGCCCCAGACGAAAGCTAAGAAACCGGCTATCATCTTTGTGACCGGCGGTGGCTTTGTCAACGCTAACAAGGACAACGGTGCCCAGCTGCGCATGCATCTGGCGGAAAATGGCTATGTGGTAGGCAGCATCCAGTACAGAGTAGCTCCTACGGGCCGCTTCCCTCAGCCCCTGGAGGACGTAAAAGCCTCTATCCGCTTTATCAAGGCCCATGCCCAGCAGTTCGGTGTGGATCCGGAACGGGTGGGCGTCATTGGGGGCAGTGCCGGCGGCTATCTGACGGCTATGGCAGCCACGACCAGTGGCACTACTACCTTTGATAAAGGGGAAAACCTGAACGTGACAAGCGATATCAAGGCTGCTGTGGACATGTATGGCCTGTCCGACCTGACCCGCATCGGGGACGATTATCCGGAAGCTATCCAGAAGCTCCACGCTTCTGCCGGTGCTACGGAAGCTCTGTGGGTCAACGGTTCTGCCGTATTTGGTGGCGATGACGGCGGCATCCTGGCCCATCCGGAAGCGGCAAAAGCTGCAAACCCTATGACCTATATCAGCAAAACCAGCGCCCCTATGCTGCTCATGCACGGCACTGCAGACACGGTAGTATCCCCCAGCCAGACGGATCTGCTGTTCCAGGCTCTGCAAGAACGGCAGATTCCCAGTGAACGGTATCTCATTCCCGGAGCTGCTCACGGCGGTGTGTACTGGGTACAGGACAAAGTGCTGGATGTCATTACGAACTTCTTCGACAAATACCTAAAGGCCTAAGCCATGACGGAACCGAAATTAGACGATACTCTGGGCTACATCATGAACCGGGTAGCCCGGAAGATCCATTACCAGCTGAATGACCTGTTCAAGCGCTGGGGGATTACGGTGGACCAGTGGACGGCCCTGCGCTTCATTGCAGAAGACGGTCCTCTGTGCCAGAAGTCCCTGGCGGAAAAACTGGAAAAGAATCCTAATACCATCAAGGCCATGGTGGATCAGCTGTCCAAGCGGCAGCTGATCCATCGCCAGCCCGACGAAAACGACAAGCGCCTTATGGTACTGACGCTGTCGGACAAGGGCAAAACCCTGATTTCCGAAATCGAACCGAAAGAGGAAGAAATCAACACCTGCGTGACGACGGGGCTGACTAAGGACGAAGAAGAGCTTGCCATAGCCTTGTTGAGAAAAATTGAAAAAACCATATAAATAGCCCGTGCCGCGCACCCCTCTTCGCTCTTTACTCTTCGCTCTTCGCTATTTTTTCCCATTTGTGACAAATTTGGGATACCCTCAAATCAATTCTCATAGTATAATAAGAAGTATATTTTTTGAGGGGGCAGATGCGTATGTCACAAGCAACAATTTACATTTTAGGAACTATATTTCTTTATCTGATAGGGATGCTGGCCATCGGGTTTTATTGTGCCAAGCAGACCTCGTCCACGTCCGATTTCTATCTTGGCGGCCGGTCTCTGGGGCCCTTTGTGACCGCTATGAGCGCGGAAGCCTCTGATATGTCCAGCTACCTGATGATGGGCCTGCCCGGTCTGGCTTATCTGTCCGGTATTGCCGATGTAGGCTGGACCATTATCGGGCTGTCCGTAGGTACGTATCTGTCCTGGCTTTTAGTAGCCCGCCGGATCCGCCGTTACTCCCAGGTTCTGGGGTCTATTACGTTGCCGGAATTCTTTTCTAACCGGTACCACGATGAAAAGAATATCCTGTGCGCTGTCAGCGCAATTATCATCATCGTATTCTTCATCCCCTATACGGCGTCCGGGTTCGCCGGCTGCGGCAAGCTGTTCGCTTCCTTGTTCGGCATGGATTATATGACTGCCATGATCGTATCTGCCATTGTGGTAGTTGGCTATACGGCTACCGGCGGGTTCCTGGCAGCTTCTTTTACGGACCTGATCCAGAGCATCATCATGACACTGGCCCTCATCGCCGTGCTGCTCTTCACCGTAGAAAAAGCCGGTGGTATGGACGCTGTCCTGGCTAACGCTAGAACACTTCCTGGTTATTTGAGCCTTCATGCTACGTATATCGAAAAGACAAACAGCGGTGCTCCCTACACTCCCCTGCAGATTCTCACCACTTTGTCCTGGGGCCTTGGGTATTTCGGTATGCCCCACTTCCTGCTGCGCTACATGGCCATCCGGGAAGAACATAAACTGGTCATTTCCCGGCGTGTCGCTTCCAGCTGGGCGGCCATCTCCATGGTCCTGGTGGTCATCATCGGCCTGGCCGGCAGGGCCGTCAGCACCCTGGGCATCATCCCTATGCTGCATGGCAACGCTACAGAAACCATCCTGGTGCAGATTTCCAAACTCATCGCAACTTATGGCATCCTCCCCGCGGCTTTGGGCGGCCTCATCATCAGCGGGATCCTGGCCAGCGTTATGTCCACGGCTGACTCCCAGCTGCTGGCTGCTGCCTCCAGCGTTTCCGAAAACCTGCTGCAGCAGACCTTCCATTACAAACTGACTCCGGAAGCCAGCATGCGGGTAGCCCGTCTCACCGTTCTGGTAATTGCCCTCCTGGGTATGCTGCTGGCCCAAAACCCGGACAGTTCTGTCTTTGGGATTGTATCCTTTGCCTGGGCCGGTTTCGGTGCCGGTTTCGGCCCCATCGTGCTGTGCTCCCTGTTCTGGAAACGGACCACGTTCCAGGGTGCATTGGCCGGTATGATTGCCGGCGGTGTCATGACCTTCGTCTGGAAATACGGAATCAAACCCATGGGAGGCGTATTCGGAATCTATGAGCTGCTGCCTGCCTTCCTGGTTGGCCTGTTCGCCATCGTCATCGTCAGCCTGCTGACCCCGGAACCTTCCAAAGAGATCCAGGAAGAATTTGAAAAAGCAAAGATTGAGTAGTTTGGGATAGGAGCTGTAGACAATTTACAGCTCCTATTTTTATAAGAGTAATGAGGTGCATCATGAACGAAAGTGAACAACGGCTCTATCTGATCAAGGCTCTCCTCTCTGAGCGCAGCGAATATCGTGAGATAAATATCCCCTCCGATACTCATGGCCAGCGGATGCTGCTGCGGAGCCTCATGAATGTGCGGCCGCCTAAAGCTATATCTCCTGAATTCCAGGAAGTGCAGGATGCGTACCTGCAGAAACGGAATGCAGAGCGGGGTATCGTGCGGTTGGAAGAGCTGGAGCCCATCCAGCCGGACCTGTACCTGTGGCGGGGCGACATTACCACGCTCGCTGCAGATGGCATCGTGAACGCAGCCAACAGTGGTATGACGGGCTGCTACCGTCCCTGCCACAATTGCATCGACAACTGCATCCATACCTATGCCGGCATCCAGCTGCGGAATGCCTGCGAAGAGATTATGGAGCGCCAGGGCCACGAAGAAGCCACCGGTACCGCCAAAATCACGCCGGCTTTCAACCTGCCGGCCAAATACGTTCTCCATACGGTGGGGCCCATTATTTATGACAGAGTGACGAAGCAGAAAAAAGCCCAGCTCATCAGCTGCTACGAAAGCTGCCTGCAGCTGGCACTGGACAATGGCCTGAAAAGCCTGGCTTTCTGCTGCATTTCTACCGGCGTTTTCAGCTTCCCTAACGACCAGGCTGCTGAATTGGCCGTCCAAACTGTAAAAAAAATCCAGGATGAGCATCCTGGCGCCATGAAGGTGATTTTCAATGTTTTTCTCGAAAAAGACGAAAGAATCTATAAAGACCTACTCCGATGAGGAGACACTGGAGCAGATCCGCAAGCTGTTCTTTACCAGCGACGCCATCCTGGTAGGCGGTGGCGCCGGATTATCCACGGCAGCGGGCTTTACCTACAGCGGTCCCCGCTTTGAAAACTATTTCAGCGATTTCCAGCGGAAGTTTGGCTTCGACAATATGTACGTAGGGGGGTTCTACCCTTTCCCCACTCAGGAGGAGTATTGGGCCTATTGGTCTCGTTTCATCTGGATCAACCGTTACGCCCCTATCCCTACAGGACTGTATGACAAGCTCCGCACCCTGCTGCAGGGCCGGGATTATTTCGTGCTGACCACGAACGTGGACCACTGCTTCCAGCGCTCCGGTTTTGACAAAAAACGGTTGTTCTATACCCAGGGGGATTACGGCCTGCTCCAAAGTGCAGATCCGCAGGGAGCCTCCCTCCGCAAAACCTACGATAACAAAGAGATTTTGCGTCCTATGCTGTTAGCCCAGGGTTTTACCATCGGCCTTAACGATGAGCTGGAGATTCCTGAGGGTGTCACTCTGAAATCCTCCATCCCCTCTGAACTGATTCCCGTGTGCCCGGACGATGGTGGTCCTATGACCACAAACCTGCGGGCGGATGATAAATTTGTAGAAGATGAGGGCTGGGTGGCCGCCTACCGCCGTTACAAAGCCTTTGTAGAGGAGCACAGTGGCAGCCGCATCCTGTACCTAGAATTAGGCGTGGGCTACAATACACCGGGCATCATCAAATACAATTTCTGGAACATGACGGACCGGAATCCCCGTGCTTCCTATGTGTGTCTGAATGCCGGCCATGCCAGTGCCCCCGAGGAAATCCGGGACCGTTCTGTCTGGCTGAATGCGGATATTGCCGCCGTCCTGGCGTATCTGGCCGCACCTCCATCAGGAGGCGCTTTATGATCCTGCAAACCGGTATGCGGACGGATATCCCTGCCTTTTATTCCCAGTGGTTCCTGAATCGCTTGAAAGCAGGCTTCGTGCTGGTCCGCAATCCTTATAACCCCTCCCAGGTCACAAAATACAGCCTGTCTCCGGACGTAGTGGACTGCATCAGCTTCTGCACGAAGAACCCGGTGCCCATTTGTGCCGCTATTGCTATGCCAATACGGATGCCAGACGGGTCAAAGCCAACAGGCTTCGCCACAACCCTCTGTCTCCGTTCCTTATCGGAGGCCGTGAACCCGGAGACGTGATTCACGAGGCTCATCAGAAAAGCTGGCTGGATCCGCAAATGACACTTGGATTATAGAAAAAGTATCATATGCTTATTTTAAATATGTAATAAAACACGTAAGGCGTTGTGAATCCTCACAGCGCCTCTTTCTATTTCACTAAACATCTACACTTTATTCTAACCCGTAGGGGCGCATCGTTAGATGCGTCCACCAAATATTCCTTAAACGAGCATCCCTGGTGGGCTTATCTTACGACGACTTGCTGTCCCAAGAAAGCGAAGCTTGATTGGCTGACAGCATGAGTGTGCAGCTTGCTGCGAAGCCCCTACGAATCTCTCTTTTTCTCTACCTGTTTGCGGATCCTCTCAAGAAAAAATCAGGACGTTACCTCAATCCTCAGGTAACGTCCTTTCCTTTTTCCACTTCTCACCTTTCACTATTCTCTTATTTTTTCGCCCACTTTTCCAGAGCTCTTTCACTGGCATTGGCAGGAAACCGTTCGGCTTTGCCAAAGGTGGCTCCGGGTGCAGAGGCCTTCAACTCTGCTACAGTTCTACCCATGCCGCTGCCGCCGCTGGTAGCAAACAGGTGGATGGTCTTACCTGCCAGATCATACTGCTCCAGGAAGCTGTTGATAATGTGAGGAGCTACATACCACCAGATGGGGAATCCGATATACAGCGTATCATACTGCTTCATATTGGCTACCCGCTTCTTGATTTCCACCCGACTGGCCGGATCCTTCATTTCGCGGCTGCTGCGGCTCTGGGCATTCATCCAATTCAGGTCCGCATCCGTATAAGGTTCTACAGGCATAATGGAGAAGATATCACAATTCAGAACATCGGCCAGTTTTTTCGCCACAACCGCTGTCGTACCCGTGGCACTGAAATAAGCAACAAGTGCGTTCATCGATTCGTAGTCCTTTCTATACTCATTTCAACT
This sequence comes from uncultured Acidaminococcus sp., assembly GCA_900314165.1. The sequence continues at coordinate 7,121 of OMUE01000250.1, read as the reverse complement.
TTTCGTATTCTTCGTCCGTCACCGGCTCCAGCCATTCGTTGCTGGTATTTTCACCGGGGACTTCAAAGGCCAGGTGAGCCATCCAGGAATCTTTTTGGGCACCGTGCCAATGTTTTGCCCCCTCCGGAATGACGACGACTTTACCGGGTGTCAGTTCTACGGCTTCTTTGCCATATTCCTGATACCAGCCTTTGCCGCCCACGCAGATGATAACCTGCCCGCCGCCTTTACTAGCGTGATGGACGTGCCAGTTGTTCCGGCAGCCCGGTTCGAAAGTCACGTTGTACATAGGGAACGGCTGTCCGGACACCGGGGCCAAATAGCTTTGGCCGATGAAATATTTCGCATAGGCATCGTTGGGTGCCCCAATGGGGAACATGATTTCCTGCTGGAACGCTTCCTTGGTGCCAGATGGAGCTTCTTCCCTCCAAACTTCTTTGGCCTGGTTGAAAGCAGCCCAGGCCTTAGGCCAGCCTGCATAAAAGGCCACGTGGGTAATGACCGCAGCGATTTCTGCCCGGGTTACGCCGTGAGCCTTGGCATTCTGCAGGTGGTAGGTCAGGGAAGAGTCCGTGATTCCGGAAGCCATGAGGGCCACCACGGTAATGATACAGCGGGTCTTCACGGTAATATCCCCGTTATTCCAGTTTTCTCCGAACAATACATCGTCATTGAAATGGGCAAAGTCCGGAGCAAAATTTCCCAGAGCCTTCCGTCCAGCCGTTTGTACAATCTTTTCCGCCATTTATATCGACCTTTCTCTATTACAGTTTCAGACCATTAGCCCAGTTCTTCACATCATTTTCAGAAGGATGTTCGCCGAAGCGGCGGCCTTCCTGCCAATTGCCTTTGCCACCGGCCATCTTCTTTAGCAGTTCGCCGCTGTCGCCCATACCGGAGCTGGCAGAAGTGCAGAAGGGAATGACGGTCTTGCCGGTAAAGTCGTTAGATTTGATGAATTCGTCCACAGGCCAGGCTGCAATGCCCCACCAGATGGGATAGCCAACGAATACGGTGTCATAGTTCTTCCAGTTGGCCGGTTTCGCATTCTTCAGAGGCACCTTGCGGCCAGGATCGTTGTGCTCCTTGGACACCCGGCTGCTGCCATCGCGGTAATCCAGGTCTGCATTGGAATAGGGCTGCTGGGGTTCCAGCTTCAGCAGATCCGCCCCTTTAGCAGAGGCAATGGCCTTGGCTACATTTTCCGTATTGCCGGAAGCAGAGTAATACGCTACCAGGATTTTAGACTTGCCGGACGGAGCAGGCACTGCTGCCTTGGTTTCCGTCTTCGCAGCCGGTTTCGGTGCTTCTTTCTTCTGTTCTGCTCCGCAAGCTGTCACTGCCAGCAAAGTCAGAGCCATGGTCACAACAGCCACTAATTTTTTCAGTTTCATAGTAAGACCTCCTATTGTCTTGATGTTCCTTTGATGGGTTCATTATAAATAGGATTTCTAGGCAAGTCTAACACCTATCTTTCACACTATGTTTATGCCTGGAAGGCATGATGTTGATAGGACTAAGTGCAGTGCAGCGCACTCTTTTCACTGTTCACTTTTCACTGCTCTCATTCTCCCGGATGAGGTGCCGGTTTGAAAGTGGCCAGGCGCCGTTTTTCCGTGTAGCTGACTACCCGTACACCTACTTCGTAGAGGATACACAACGGTGCCCCCATGAGCAGCTGGCTCAGGACATCCGGTGGCGTCAGGATAGCGGACACAATGGCGATCAGCAAAATCGCGTAGCGGCGGCCGGATTTCAGCATAGCACTGTCCACAATTCCGGCTCTGCCCAGGAAATACAGGGCCACCGGCAATTCAAAGGCCACCCCAAAGGGAAAGACGAAACCCAGCAGGAAATTCACGTAGGCATCTATGGACAGCATAGGCGTGGCAAAATTCTGGCCTACGGACACGAAGAACGTAATGGCTGCCAGGAACACTACCCCATAGCCAAAAATAACCCCAAGGCTGAACAGAATCAGAGACACCAGGCCAAAGGTCAATACATTCTTCTGCTCCTTGGGAAACAGTCCCGGCTGGACAAACTTCCAAGTCTGCCACAGGATAACCGGGAACGCCAAAATCAGAGCGGCAATAAATGCCACCTTCATCTGGCTGGTCAGGGCTTCTGCCAAGCCTACATACACGAATTGGATGCCGATGGCATTGACGGGAGCCGTTACCAGCAGCATAAGCTGATCTCCAAAGCCAACTAACAGCCCAAAAGCAATCACAAGCACAGTACCTACACAGACCAGCAGCCGTTTGCGCAGTTCTCTTACGTGTTCCAGTACAGGCTTCTCGCTTGCCGGATCAGGCTTGTTTTCCGGATTCTGCACCTTCTGTTCCGTCATGGCTGGCTGCCTCCTTGACATCCTTCTCTTTATCCTGAGGAGCTACCTCTTCCTTGAACTCCCGGACGCTCTTGCCCAAGGCCTTGCCCAGGCCGCTGACCCGCTGGGTGCCGAATAAAAGGAACGCTAAAATCAATATTACCAGTAATTCAGACCAACCAATTCTCATTTCTTTTCCTCCTCATGCAAAGCTGTCGTAAATTCCTGCCGCATCTCCCGCAATTGCCGTACAAACCTTCCTGCAGAGCGGGCTGCTCCAGGCAGTCTGTCCGGCCCCACCACAAAGATGGCTACGAGAGCAATGACAACCATTTCTCCAAAACCAATGCCCATATTTGATTCTCCTTATGCGTGATACGTGTTACGTGATACGTTATTCGTACTACGTATAACGTACTAACGTATTACGCCTCTTCGCTCTTCGCTTTTTACAAGTTCTTCCCAATCTCCCTTGCCTGCGCCGGGAATTTGGAGCTTTCTACCAGGCTCCTGGAACCACAGCCTACGCCGTAAACCTTGCCTACGTCTTTCCATTCCATATAGCGGCACAGAGTATCGTAGTACACATTCGTGGCTTCCATAGTCCAATCCGCACTATTATAAGCAGTGACGATGATCATGGACTTTTTACCATGAAGTTTTTCTGTCCGGGAATAGAACCGGTCGATAATGGTCTTCAGCTGAGCAGAAACCGTGTAGTAATACAATGGTGTGGCCAGCACCAGCATATCGGCTTCCAGCATCTTGGGCATCAGGACTTTTTCGATATCGTCCTGGAAGATGCAGGGGCCGTCCATATGGCAGGCATCGCAGCCCCGGCAGGGATGAGTGTCGGAATTAGCTGCATCGAACACGAACACCTCGTGGCCGGCACTGCGGGCTCCTTCCGTAAAGGCTGCCGAAATATAACGGGACGTGGATTCCGCGTCAGAATGGGGAGAACTGTTGATGACGACGATCTTCATGTTCTTACCTCCCGATACGCTGCCCTTAGGCGCAGGTTTCACCTCCCCCTGAGCCTGGCTGGAATTCACGATGGACGTGCCACAGCCGCTGAGAAACAGCGTCAGCATGCCTCCGCCACATACTTTTAGGAACTCTCTTCGATCCATAAGGGTTTCCTCCTGGAATCATAAAATCTTTTAGCTATATTATAAGGTCAACCGCAATTTCTGTATAATACTTGCTTTCTCTTTCCTTTTATGCTCAAAAAGCATATATTTAAGTCCAATACAACTCCGTAGGGGCGCATCGTAAGATGCGCCCACCAAGAATTTTTGACAAGAAGATGCTTTGTGGGGCTGTTGCAGCTAGATTGCAACAGCCCCAGTATTTTTGTGGTTCATTCGTTCATAAGTGCCAGACGGAAACCGATCGTCCAGTCCGTGCTGCCGTAAAAATAGCGGCCGGTCGTCGTGAAGAGGTAGCTTTCGTCATTGAAATGGTGGTAGTTGCTGCCGCCGCGCTTGACGTAACGTCCTGAGGGCGTCGTATTCTGCGGATCGACCTGATCTTTTGCGGAGTAGCTACCCGCGTAGTCATCAACCCACTCATACGCGTTGCCGCTCATATCGTAGATGCCGAGTTCGTTCGGACGTTTCGTCTTCACCTCGCCCGGATGGTCGCTGCCGGAGTTTTCGCGTGTGACGGCGACGTCGTTGATGTCGTTGCTGCCGGAGTAGCGATAGCCTTTGCTTGCCTTTCCGCCCTTGGCTGCGTATTCCCATTGCGCTTCGGTCGGCAGGCGGAACGATTGCGACGGCGCGATGATGCCTTGCGCGTGCGCGACTTCGTTCAGGCGCGTCACGAAGGCGTGCGCCTCTTCCCATGTGACGCTTGTCTGCGGCAGCATGCTCTTGCTGGAGCTCTTGCCCGTGACGGCATTCCAGAGTGCCTGTGTCACTTCCGTCTCGCCGATGAGGTAATCTTTCGTGAGCGTCACGTTGTGCGCCGGGGATTCGCTGAATTCCACGTGCGTGTCATCCGACCCCATGCGGAACGTCCCAGCTTCGACAAGGATCATTTGGAACGATACGCCGCCGATCTCATACGTCGTCGTCTGAAGTTTTTCCATCGGCGCTCCTTTTTGTACATCGCTGGATGCAGCTACAGCCGCACTCGGTTTTTCCGATGCGGAAACTGCAGAAGCAGGGATGCGCTCTTCTGATACATCTGCGCCCCCGCATCCTGCGCACATGCCTGCCATCAACATTCCGACAGCCATCGCGGAAAGTGCGTTGCGGATGCTGTGGCTTTGAAGTTTCATCATGGTTCGCTCCTTTGTCAATCGACGTCAATCAATTCATACTGATCATTTCCGAGCTTCAGGTTGGCCATGGCTTCCAGTTGATGCAGGCCATGGCGGGATTCCATGCGCTCGACGATGTCATGGCGCTCGTTTTCCGGACGCGCGTAGACGAGATCGACGCTGGCCTGGTCGATGGCCATGAGGTCGGTCGACGCGAGGATGCCGATGTCCGGGATTGTCGGGACCGCCGCCGTTGTGCCAGCACAATCGCAATCGACGGACATCTTGCGCAGCACGTTCAAAAACACGATATGTTTGCCGAAGTAGTCACACGTCGCTTTGGCGGAATCAGCCATGCGCTCCATGAAGCCCTCCTTCAACACGCCCCAGTGGATGCCATCGGGCGGGTTCGGATCGAAATAACCGTGCACTTGGCGCTTGCCTACCTGTCCGCTGGCGTTGCCGATGGCGATGTTCTTGAGCGAGCCGCCATAGCCGCCCATCGCGTGGCCTTTGAAATGCGTCAGGACGACCATGGAATCGTAGTTCGTGATGTGGCTGCCCATCGTCACGTGGTCGAGGATCTTGCCGTTGCGCACGGGCAGGTCGACGCCGCCGTCTTCGTCGAGGATGTCGACGCGCGAGAACGTCCAGCCGTTCAATTTTTGCGTTTCGCGGTTTTTCTCCGTGGTGTCGCGCCCATAGACATACAGCGTGTTCGTATCGCAGATCGTGCTGTTCGGCACGTGCTGCTGGAATGCTTTGATCCAGTCCACGGGCAGGATGTACGGCCCGTTCGGCTCTCCTGTATGCAGCTTCAGGGCAACTTTGCCATAGATGCCGTCATTGATGCGGTCATACATGGAGATCAGATGCGCTGCATCGAGGTGGCGTGTGAAATACACTTTCGCGACCGAGCCGTCCGCCGCAACATCCGTAATCAAGCGGCTGGCGACGACAGGTGCCTGCGATGTGAGACGGATGTGCTTGCGTGCGGCTTCGATTGGCGTTTGCGGCAACATCGTGCTGAGTGCTGCGCCCGCAGCCGTCAGACCGGCCGCTTTCAAAAAATCGCGTCTTGATAAGTCCATAAGAATACCTCCTTATTGATACCAGCCGAACAGGCTCCTTTGCTGGTCGAGCCGCTTCAGCTGCTGCATCTCTGCGTCCGTGAGGGAGAAATCGAACACGGCGATATTTTCTGCCATGCGTTTTGGCTGGCGCGTTTTGGGGATGACGACGATGCCCTGCTGCACGAGGAAGCGCAGGATGATTTGTGCTGGCGTGCGGTCGTGTGCGGCGGCGAGTTCCTCTACGAGCGGCAGGCGAAACATGTCCTCCCGTCCTTCGCCGAATGGCGCCCACGCTTCGAGTACGACGCCTTGGCGCTGGTAGATGTTCTGCAGTTCGCGGTTCTGCATGAAAAGATGGGTCTCTTGCTGGATGACGGACGGGCAGATCTCATAATGCGCGATGATTTCGTCGTAGACGCGTCCGTAGAAATTCGAGAGTCCGAGCGCTCGTACGCGGCCGCGCCGCACTAGATGCTCCATCTCGTGGTAAATGGTGAGGTTGTTGCCCATCGGCCAGTGGATCAGCAGGAGGTCGAGGTAGTCGGTCCGGAGCTTGCGCAGCGAGGTTTCGACGGAGGCCGTCACACTATGGCCGCTCTGGAGCTTCGTCGTCAGGAACAGGTCTTCACGCGGTACGCCGGAAGCGGCAATGGCACGACCGACGTCCGCTTCGTTTCCATAGTATTGCGCGGTATCGATGGAGCGGTATCCGCAGTCGAGCGCCGCGCGCACACAAGCCTCCGTCTCGCTGCCGAGCTGGTAGGTGCCGAAGCCGACGAGCGGCATCCGATCGCCATATTTGAGCACTTTGTATTCCATAGGGCGTCCTTTCTCAGAGCGACATCCGGAGAATTTCCACGATGTCCGCCTGCTGGAGCGGGCGGAAGCCCGGCAGGGGGGCACCGCCGCAGGCACGTTTTGCCATCAGGTCGAAATGCTTGTCATCGATGCCGATGGAAGAGAGTGTGGATGCAAGACCGAGTGCTTCATAGAAGAACTGTTCCGTCGCGGCGATGGCCTGCTTCGCGACGTCCATCGGATCCTGCGTGCCATCGATGCCGAAGACATGCACGCCATAATCATAGAAACGGCTGACGGTCGTTTCGTCGAGGATGTACTTCATCCATTTCGGCGTGATGATGGTGAGGCCGAAGTAGACTTTCGTGGGAATGTCGTAGATGTAGCTGTTCATGATGCGTTCTCCTCATTTCATGTTGTTTTCTCTTGATGGCTTTATGATACCTGTTTTTCCAAGATATTACCAACACTTCATTTTGATACAAAACCATGTATTTTATTCATAGTTCGTGGTATCATGAAAGCAAAACCTCAAAAGGAGACATCGCCATGGAAATCCGCATCTTGAAATACTTCCTCGCTGTGGCACAGGAGGGGAACATCACGCGCGCGGCGGAGCGGATGCTGACGTCGCAGTCGAATCTGTCGC
>OMUE01000158.1 GCA_900314165.1 uncultured Acidaminococcus sp. | reverse complement strand
AAGAGGAGTGCACTGCCCCCTCGCCAGATTCAGGCATCTGGCCCTCTCCCCCTACGGGGGCGACAGCCCGCTGGGCAGAGCCCTGTCATCCCCGTAGGGGAGGGGAACCATGCCAAAAGGCATGGTGGTGGGGCAGAGCGGAGCTCCTAAAAATAAGAAAAAGACCGGGTAAGAGTCAGAGTCCGTTCCTGTTCCTTGTCCGGAGCTGCAATACGTTGCAGCTCCTCCAAAACAGGAATGGATCTCCGCATCTTATCCGGTCTTGTCTTTACGATGACAACAACCTCCGATGAACATGGATAGTGTAGCATATTTTACAGAAAATGCAAGACTCTCTTGAAAAAGCAAAGAGCAAAAAGTAAAGAGCGAAGAGGAATGATAGCGGGCGTACCGCCCGTTGGTTGGCACGCCCCTACGAGCTAGTGCAAGCGGAAAAGCATTTGTAAATTTCTGTGCTGAATCTGGCATTAAAATATGGTATGGTATAGACATATTTTTGTGAAAGAGGGGCCGTTTTATGAAACAGATTACAGAAGAATTTTTAGCCAAAGTGCGGGCAGAATATGCTGCAGACACTCAGTCTCACGTGCTGCATCATGCGCTGGCTAAGACGGAGATGGCGGATCTGGCCTATGTGCCGGAAGCGGCAGCAAAATTAAAGGGCACCTTTGCCGTGGAAGTGCAGACCAACGGCATTACGGCCCAGGAAAAGTCCGGCCGCTGCTGGCTGTTTGCGGCTTTAAATATTCTGCGGGAAGTAGCTGCCAAGAATCTGAACCTGGAAAAATTCGAGCTGTCCCAGAACTACCTGATGTTCTACGATAAACTAGAAAAAGCCAACAATTTCCTCCAGATGTGCATAGACCATGCAGATAAGCCCATCAAGGGCCAACAGATGCAGTACGTGCTGCAGGGCATGAGCGACGGGGGCTACTGGTCCCAAGTGGCGGACCTGATTAATAAGTACGGTGTGGTACCCAAACAGGTCCAGCCGGAAACCTTCCAATCCGAACATACGGCCAGCTATATCTCTACCATTAACAAGCTGTTGCGGAAGGATGCCTACGAGCTGCGGGAACTGGTAAAAGCCGGCAAGGATCCTTACACCCGGAAGGAACAGATGCTGGCAGAAGTTTACAAGGCCCAGTGCATCGCTTTTGGTGAGCCTGTGGATACCTTTGATTTCGAATATACGGATAAAGACAAGAAATACCATTGCGAACGGAATCTGACGGCTAAGAGCTTTATGGATAAGTATGTAGGCCCTGTACTGAAGGATTTCATGCCTGTGACCAACGAACCAGTGGAAAACCGTCCTATGAACACCCTGTTCACGTTCCACGGTATTGAGAACATGGTAGGCCGGGATATGACAGCGCTGAACCTGTCCCAAAGCGAATTGGAAGAGTTATGTGTGAAGCAGCTGAAGGACGGCCAGGCCATCTGGTTTGCCTGCGATGCCGGGGCCTTCGGAGCCCGCAAGGAAGGGGTCTGGGATCAGGATAGCGTGGACTACGCCGGACTGCTGGGAGGCTTTGACATCTCCATGCCCAAAGGGGCCGGACTGGACTACAACGCCATCTACCCGAACCATGCCATGCTGCTGACCGGGGTGAACTTCGGTGCCGACGGCCAGCCGGACCGCTGGAAGATTGAGAACTCCTGGGGCAAAGATGTTGGCGACGACGGGTATTTTGTGTGCTCGGAACGGTATTTTAAAGAACTTGTGTTTGAAGTGGTGATTGACAAGAAGTACTTCACCCCTGCCCAGCTGGCCCTCTTGGACCAGCCCGCAGTGGCAATCAACGCCTGGGAAGAAGACCATTAAAAGAAAAACTGCGTATCCGATTGGGTACGCAGTTTTTTATATGAATAAGTGCTCCGCACGGCCCCACCACCGGCTTCGCCGGTTTCCCTCCCCTGCGGGGATGACAGGGCTCTGCCCGGCCAGCGGCCTGTCGCCCCCGTAGGGGGAGAGGGCCATCATAGATGGCGAGGGGGCTAGCCTGCGGCTCTTAGCTTTACTCAGGACTCCCAGTTACTAACTCTTTTCCTATCTCAAACGCCTGTTCCAGCAGCCTGGGGAAATTCTTTTTCTCATTAGCGTATTTTTCCGCAGGGTCGAAGATGGAGGATTCGAATTTATCGTAGTCGGAAAATTGGACGGTGTCATAGCCATACAGCATCTTGGGCGGCACCTGCAGATGGCGTTCGGCACTGGATTCGTAGATATACAGCACCCGCTTCATACGGTAATGGACGAATTCCCGCTCCGTCATATTCATAGTGTAAAAGAAGGCACTGGGAATCTTTTTGGGGAATACGGTACGGATCTCGTTGCTATAAATGTAATTGGAGAAAAACAACCGTTCCAGGAACGCCAGCATGCCGGAGGACATGTTCATATAATAAATAGGGGAGCCGAAAATGATGGCATCCACGTCCCGGATCTCTTCTAATAGAGGGGACAGGTCATCCTTCAGGGCGCAATGACCGTGTTCCAGCTTTTTATTCTTGCAGGCAAAGCAGCTGACACAGCCCTTATAATTCAGGCTGTACAGGTGAACAAGCTTTGTCTCTGCGCCACAGGAAGCGGCACCGTCCAAGGCTGCCTGCAGCAGCTTGGCTGTATTCCAGTTCCTTCTGGGACTGCCGTTGATGGCAATGATCTTTGTCATAGCATAACCCCTTTCAAGTTTTGCTTTGAAAAAATTTATTCTTATTATATACTTTTTATTATGAGAAATTCATGAATCATGAACAATTTCTCAATTTTTTCATATATTTATCGAAAGAAGGTCTGTACCCGTGGAACCCTTAGACATCCTGAAACAGTATTTTGGCTATCCTTCTTTCCGGCCCGGGCAGGAGGAGGTAATCTCTACTCTGCTGTCCAGCCAGGACTGCTTGGCCATTATGCCCACCGGCGCCGGCAAATCCTTATGTTACCAGATTCCCGGCCTGATGCTGCCGGGCATTACGTTGATCATCTCGCCCCTGATCTCCCTGATGAAGGATCAGGTGGACGCGCTGACAGACCAGGACATCCCTGCTGCTTTTATCAACAGCCAGTGCACCCTGGAAGAATCCAAAGCCCGTTTCTCTGCCATCCGCATCGGCAAGTTGAAGCTGGTGTATGTATCCCCGGAACGGTTGGAAAATGATTTCTTCCGGTCCTTTATGGAAAACATTCCCATCTCCATGGTGGTCATAGACGAGGCCCACTGCGTATCCCAATGGGGTCACGACTTCCGGCCCAGCTACTGTGCTATCAAGGACTTTATAGAGAACCTGCCCCAGCGGCCTGTGGTGGGCGCTTTTACAGCCACCGCTACGGAACAGGTTAAAAAGGATATGCTGGACTTGTTGGGGCTCCAGCAGGCCAAGGTGTTCATCGGCGGGTTCGACCGGCCGAACCTGTATTTCAGCGTGGTCCAGAACGTGAGCAAAGCAGCCTTCACCCTGCAATACGTGAAAGACCATCCGGAAGACAGCGGTATCATCTACTGTGCTACCCGCAAGGTGGTGGACACGGTGTATGAAGCCTTGAAAAAGCAAGGGGTGTCCGTAGGACATTATCACGCAGGGCTGGCGGACAAGGTGCGCAAGTCCATGCAGGAAAAATTCATCTACGATAAAATCCAGGTCATGGTGGCAACGAATGCTTTTGGCATGGGCATTGACAAGAGCAACGTGCGCTACGTCATCCATTACCAGATGCCGAAAAATATCGAGAGTTATTACCAGGAAGCAGGCCGTGCAGGAAGAGATGGCCTGCCCAGCGACTGCATCCTGCTCTTTAGCTGGCAGGACAAGAAAATCCAGGAATTCCTCATCGAGAATTCTGTGGAAGATTATAGCCAGCAGCAGATTGAGAAAAAGCAGCTGCAGCAGATGATCGAGTATTGCCAGACCACTCACTGCCTGCGTCACTATATCCTGAGATATTTTGGGGAGCAGCCGGCGTGGAAAGAATGCCATAATTGCGGCAACTGCGAGGGAGAAGTGGTCACCGAAGACCGGACAAAAGAAGCCCGGCTGATCTGCCAGTGCATCGGCAGCATGCGGCGGAAATTCGGTTCCACCCTTATTGCGGACGTGCTCCATGGCACGGATAGCGACAGGGTAGAACGATATGGGTTCCAACGCCTGGCCCAGTTTGGTGCGTTGTCCGAATACACGACCTCGGAAATCCGGGACTTAATTACGGGCTGTGTGGAAGAGGAGCTGCTGGACAAGGAACCGGGCCAATATCCTGTACTGGAGCTGACCTATAAAGGCCGGCAGCTGGCAAATGGTTTTGGCCAGGTGCTGCTCAAGCACAAGGCGGTCAGGAAGGTCAAGGCAAGTACAGAGAAAAAAGAAGATAGAAAAAAGAAAAAAGACGAGAGTAGAAGGATCCTAGAAGTGCCTGCAGCCAAACGTAAAAAGACGGCTGTCAACGCTGCAGATAAAGACTTGTTTGAGGCCCTGCGGGGCACGCGGCTGGAGCTGTCCAAGGAAATGGGCATGCCGCCCTACATCATCTTTCCGGATGCCAGTCTCCAGGATATGGCAGAGAAAAAGCCAACAACTCTTGATGAGTTTAAAGATATAAAGGGGGTAGGGGAAAAGAAACTGAAAAGCTATGGGAAGATCTTTTTGCAGGCCATCGCGGATTTTGTCAGTCAGAGTTCTTGAGGGGGAATGTAATTATGGATCTGTCAAACCGGATTTTAGTGCTGCTGAGCCAGATGATCGCCATCGATAGCCAGACTCATACAGATAAGGAAAAGGACATAGAAGACTTTCTGTATGATACTTTGCGCTGTATGGGGACACCTGTGGAAGTCCACAGGTTCCCAATTCCTGAGGATCCGTTGGAAAGAACGGTGGTCACAGGCTTTGTGCCTGGCAGCAGCGGAGACACCGTGCTGTTCCTGAACCACCATGACGTGGTAAGCAGTGAGGACTACGGAGTGCTGCGGGATTATGCGTTTCGGCCGGAAGCGTTGCTGCCCCAGATGCAGGCTTACGAAACGGATCCAGAAGTCTTGGCAGATCTGAACAGCGGAGAGTGGATGGTAGGCCGTGGCTCCTGCGATATGAAGGGGGGAGCAGCTGCGCAGCTGGCCGTACTGGAAGAATACGTCCATAGATCAAGACGGAAACTGAGCCTGTTGTTTATTTCCGTGCCCGATGAAGAATCCTATTCTGATGGAATGCGGGCCGCTGTCTCCTGCCTCAAGGAACTGAAAGCTGCAAAAGGCCTGAACTATAAGCTTTTAATTAATTGTGAACCCAATGATCAGGAACAGGGCACCCAGGTGGCTTTTACAGGCTCTGTGGGCAAGCTGCTGCCTCTGGTTCTTGTCCAAGGCAAGCCCGTCCATGTAGGTGCCTATCGTCAGGGACTGAACCCCTTAGGTGTACTGGCCAGGATCATAGCAGCTACGGAAGGGGAAGCATCCCTGTGTGATCAGGCAGGCGGCGAAATGACACCGCCTCCTACCTGGGTCTATGCCCGGGACAGGAAGCAGCAGTACGACGTGTCCCTGCCTCAGAGGGCCGCAGCCTGCGCTAACTATCTGACCTATACAAAGACCCCGGAGGATGTGCTGCAGATCCTGGTGGAAGCTGCCAAAAAGGCCGGTGCAGAAGCCCTGTCCCATGTGGGTCCGGGCCTGACGATGAAGGTACTGACCTACGGTGAACTGGTAAAGCGGGCGGAAGCCTATGAAGGCTTTGGGGCCTTTTACGAACAGGCGCGGAATAGAGTAAAAGAACAGGTAGCAGCAGGAGAGAGCACCTATGTAAACGCCACCATGACGCTGATGGAGCAGATCCTGGACTTTACGGGGATTGTAGAACCCCTGGTAGTCATCGGCTTTGCGCCTCCGTATTATCCTGCTGCCGACAGCCTGGCTCTGGGCGCCGACTATTATTCGGAGATTCTGGAGGAAATCAAGGGAATCCTGCCCGTACGCTTCGATTCGTACTTCAACGGCATTTCGGACTGCAGCTATTGCTGCATAGCCAAAGACCTGGAGCCCGCAGCCCTGACGGCCAACATGCCCTTGTGGGGCAAAGGCTACGGCTTTGATATCGGGGCATTGCAGGAACTTGCCATTCCCTTCCTGCTTCTAGGACCCTGGGGCAAGGACCTCCATGAACGTACGGAACGGGTCAATGTAGAAAGCGTAGCGAAAATCCTACCCGAAATATTGCAACACATTTTGGAATATTTAGCAGATAGGTAAAATACTCGTTCAAAATTGGTGTGTAAAATTTCGAACATTTCCTTTTGAAACGGACAAAACGTGAGAGAACGTGTACAAACGTTACTTATCTTACTTTAGTTCGCTACAGAAACAGAGCGATTTTGTTAACATGTATGTAAATTCATAAGGGGCGTCTTATGGTGGTAAAAATTCAGTATACATGTGCGTTTTTGCCTTTTCCCCGTTGACACTATAACATTCAATAATTATAATAATTATAAAAAGTGTATATTGAATGGACAGCTCTAATGGCAAAAATATTCACAGGAATATATGTGGCTATGTTCCCGTAAAATATTTTCTATTCAATACATTTTTACGAAAAAGGTTGTCATGGAAGGTGATGTAATGGGAGTACAGGAACTTGAGCAAAATGTTGATTTGATCAACCGACAGTTGGCCCGTTATGGTGTAAAGTTCGGCATCTACAAAAATGGTGTCTTTAA
>OMUE01000110.1 GCA_900314165.1 uncultured Acidaminococcus sp. | reverse complement strand
CGACAAGCACACTTCTAACCCCCGACAACAGGTTCTGTCATCTGTCATCTATCATCTCGCCTACGCCCGCCGCAGGCGCCTTTTCACTCTTCCCTTTCTTCATTTCTTCCTTGCCCCGCGCAGCGGCCTCTTCGCTCTTCACTTTTCGCTCTTCGCTTCTTTTACCCTAGCTTCGGCACCTTAGCAAATTCCTTCGCGATCTCCTTCTGCAATTCCGGCTGCGTCAGGATATCGTAGCCGGTCATGGCCAGGCACTTGGCACCGAGGATGGCGGTCTTATCGGCGATGGGGCTGCAGGCTGCGGCTACCATTTCCGGCGTATGACCACCGATATGGCCTCCTTCCGGAGCAATGGACAGATAGGCATGGATGCCGGGCACCACCATGGACACGTTGCCAAAGTCCGAAGAGCCTACCTGCATATCTTTCGGTGGGTACAACATATCCACGCCGTAATCTGCAGCATGGGCCTTCAGGGTTTCGTCCATGGCCTTATTGGGATACCGTTCCGTGGTCAGCACGCCTTGCTTCCACACCAGCTTAGCACCGGTCATAGCAGCAGCTGCCTCAGCGATTTTCTTCATATCCGCCAGCATGGGCTTCATCTGACCCACTTTTTCCGCCCGGACCGTAAATTTGCCTACAGCCAGGTCACAGATGATATTGGAAGCCGTGCCCCCGGCCGTAATGATGCCGTTGCAGCGGCTCTTGTCCGGCCAGCTGGACCGTTGCATATTGATGCCATTAAACAGGGCGATGAGGGAATCCAGGGCATTGATGCCGGCAGAGGGTCTGGAAGAATGGGCCGGTTTGCCATGATATTCCACCGTCACATCGCAGCAGGCCAGGCCGCCCCGCTGAATCATATTTACGTCAGAAGGATGGATCATGAGGGCATAGTCCACGTCGTCGAAGACGTGTTTTTCCACCATCTCCACCTTGCCCCCTTCCGTCTCTTCGGCAGGAGTGCCCAACACCCACACTTCTCCGGGAATGTCCTTCAGCATGGATTTCAGGCCCAAAGCCGCGCCAATGGCCATAGTGATGATCAGGTTGTGGCCGCAGCCGTGACCTAAACCAGCCAGGGCATCATATTCCGCCAGGAATGCCACAACCTTGCCTCCTGGTTTGCCTTTGTACACGGCCTTGAATGCCGTTTCCATACCGGCAAAAGGATTCTCGAAGGAAAATCCCGCTTCCGTCAGGACCTTTTTAGCCCGGGCTACTGCATGGAATTCCTGCCGCCCCACTTCCGGGTCGTCGTGGATCTCATGACTCAGGGTCACCAGTGTATCTTTATAGGATTCAACAGTTTTATCGATTGTTTCAATAATCAAATGAATCTCCTCCTTTTTCTTCATTTCTTCCTTGCCCCGCGCAGCGGCCTTTTCACTCTTCACTTTATCCCAGCCGCTCAGTACAGCCACACGGCCCCCTGATCCGAGCCTTCGACAATCTTCCGGTACTTCTTCATGACGCCTTCTGCCGGATGGTCCGGTTTCTTGATGAGCTGTTTCCGCCGTGCCATTTCTTCCGGAGAGATTTCCACTTCCAACAGATGCTTGTCCAGGTCGATGTTGATGATATCGCCATTCTGGACGCAGGCAATAGGCCCATCATCCCAGGCTTCCGGTGCCACATGGCCTACACAAGGGCCACGGGAGGCGCCGGAGAAGCGGCCGTCCGTCACCATGGCTACGGACTTCTGGAGACCCATGCCAATGAGCATGGCCGCAGGAATGCTCATTTCCCGCATACCGGGGCCGCCTTTCGGCCCTTCGTAGCGGATAACCAGTACGGAGCCAGGCTTCACATCGGAATGCATGAGGTGGTCCATAACCTCTTCTTCGGAATCAAAGACCACAGCCGGGCCTCTATGATGAAACATTTCCGGATCCACACCGGACTTTTTCACTACGGCGCCGTCCGGTGCCAGGTTGCCGTACAGCACGGAAAAGCAGCCGTTTTCCTGGATGGGATGATCCAGGTCATGGATGATATTCCGGTCGATGGGACGGGTAAAGGCGTCCAGAGCGTCTTTCAGGGTACCGCCCATGGCCACGGGCACGTCCGTATGCAGAAATTTCTCTATGGTCTTCAGGCTGGCCAGAGCGCCGCCGGCTTTGCCATAGTCAATCAGATTGTATTGGGAGGAAGGTTTGAACTTCGCAATGAGGGGCACCCGAGCCTGGATTTCGTCAAACGTTTTCAGGCTCATGGGTACGTCGGCGGCCCGACAGATAGCCTGGATGTGCAGGGCGAAATTACTGGAGCCCCCTGTAGCGGCTACGTGCATAATGCCATTCTCTATGGATTTCGGGGTCATAAAATCCCGGGCCGTTTTCTTTTCTTTTACGAGGGCTACGATCCGCTCACCCACGTCTCTTGCCTGTTTATACTTGGCAGAGGCGCAGAAGGGCATGGTGGCAGAGCCAAAGGGTGCCAGGCCGATAGCTTCCGCAAATACGGCCATGGTATTGGCCGTACCGTACATGGAACAGGTGCCGCAGGAGGCACACATATTTTCCCGATAGCGCTGGAACGCAGCATCATCGATTTCTTTGGCTCTCCAGCGGCCAATGGCTTCCTTCAGGTCCGGTGTCACGTAGGTCACGCCGCCCTCTTCATAGGGCAGCATGGAGCCGGGCGTCAGGAACAGGCTGGGCACGTCGAGGGTAGCCGCAGCCATGAGCATGGCCGGCACAATCTTGTCGCAGGCACACAGAAACACGAGACCATCGAAATTGTGAGCTCTGGCCATAGTATTGATGGATCCGGCAATGAGATCCCGGCTGGGCAGCACGTACTGCATGCCCCGCAGCTGGGCCATGCCGTCGCAGGGTGCGGGCACGGTAAATTCCGCCGGGGTACCCCCTGCACACCAGATGCCTTCCTTCACGTACTGTGCCAGTTCCCGCAAGGGTTTGTGTCCCGGGTTCACGTCGTTCCAGGAATTCACGATGCCGATGATGGGCTTTTCCAGATCCTTATCCCGATACCCGCAGGCATTCATGAGCCCTACAAAATACGCTTCCGCGTTATGATCGATATGTGGCATTTTTGTTCCTCCTTTGGCTTGGTTAGCTTGGGTGAGATGAAAGATGATAGAAGTCAGAAGTCAGACGTCAGCTTGGTTAGTGCGGGCAGGAAAGGTGGTATTGCTTTAAGGGAACCGCCAACTGTCGACAAGCAACTCTCTAACCCCCGACAACAGGTTCTATCATCTATTATCTATCATCTTCACACCTTGCCCCGCGCAGCGGCCTCTTCACTCTTCGCTCTTCGCTTTTTCCTTTCTTCCACGCCCGCCGCAGGCGCCTTTTCACTTTTCACTGTTCACTTTTCCCTTTCTTCAGTCCCCTGACAATCCCCCACACCGGAATCAGGTACAGATAGCAGGCCCAGGGAATGCTGGTCAGGGTGCCGCCTACAGAATCCAGGACGGTGGCACTGGCAATGGCCCAGGGAATCAGGGGCGGGATGACGACGGCTGTGTCTTCCAGGTTTAGAGCCAGCCTGTCCTTATCCTGAACAAAAGGTCCGCACAGCTGATGGGTCAGGACAATAGCCAGGGTCTGATTGCAGGTTACCATGGACGTAAAGATGGCGGACACCACCATGGCAGGAAAGGTACCAATCTTCGTATGCAGCCGGTCGCACAGGTGCTGGACACCGTTCAACAAGCCCGTGCCCTTGAAGATGCCTCCAAAAGAGGCGGACAAGAGAACGATGGCACTGACTCGCACCATGGACATGATACCGCCCCCATTCAGCATGTGGGCCAGTTCCTTATTGGGACATTGGTAGCCATACAGCATAATTTCCAGCATATCCACGGGACGTATGTGCTGGACTAAAAAACAGAGCACTGCCGCACACAGGATGCTGACAGCCATGTTTTTCTTCACGGAAACCTTAAAGGCACTGAGCAGCAAAATGCTGACGGCCGGCAATACCAGCACGGGCGTAAAGGCGAACACGGCATCCATAGGGCCTGCCAGCCCCAGAGTTTCCGACGGCACTACGGGCAACGCCAGGCCCAGGCCCAGGTAGATCAGGCTGGAAGCAATAAAGGGGATAAGGGCAGACTTTACCATATTCGTGATATTTTTGTAGAGATCTGTCCCTGTCAGCACGCTGACCAGCAGGGCGCTGGTAGATACAGGGCTCATGCGGTCTCCGAAATAGGCCCCGGCCAGGATGGCCCCGCCTGTATAGACAGAAGGGATACCCAAAGTCTGGGAAATGGACATGGTAATGATGCCCATAGTGGCTGCCGTGCCAAAGGCTGTGCCCAGGAGGAACGAGATGCCGCAGTTCAGCCAGAAGGCCAGCAGCAGGAAGATAGCCGGACGGATGAATTGGGAGGCTTGGGCAATGATGTAGGCCAGGGTCCCGGAAGCCCGCCATAGCCCCGTCAGCATGCCGATGAGCATGAACACGATGAAGATGGTCTTTACGGACAGGATACCTTCCCAGGCCATGTGCAGCACATTCTTCAGGCCAAAGCCCTTGCGGACCCCATAACCCACAAACAGCATAAAACCTACGGCCAACGCTCCCAACAGGGGCAACCCAGTCAGGATGAACGAAAACAGGACGATGCAGAACGCCCCCAACACAGCATTTCCCAGCATACCAAGAACTCCTTATGATTTGTAAGATTGGTTATAGTATAGCAGAAATCAACAGTAAAAAGTGAACAGTGAAAGGTGAAAAGTTCAGAGCAGCATAAGAAAGAGGCTATGAAAGAAATGAATTGTTCATTCCTTCACAGCCTCTTTCCTTTGGCTCACAGCCCGAGGCTCAAAGCCCAAAGCTATTTACCAAGCATTATCTAAACGTCTTTTCTGCGTATTCCCGCATTTCATCCCGGAAATCAGGATGGGCTACGCTGATCATGGCTTCAGCTCTTTCCCGCAGGGACAGACCGGTCAGATGAGCCACGCCAAATTCCGTAGCCACGTTCTGGATCAGGCCCCGGGGTGCGGAGATGGTACTGCCGGCAGGAATCGTGGGCAGGATATTGGAATGGCGGACGCCCTTCTTATCCACACGGCTGGATTC
Organism: uncultured Acidaminococcus sp.; assembly: GCA_900314165.1. The sequence continues at coordinate 58,413 of OMUE01000110.1, read as the reverse complement.
TATGCAGATATAACCTGCGCCGCCCTTGGACAGGAATGCGCCTTCCAAAAAGTCCAGCTGGCCGCCGGTGCCGGATAATTGACGGGTGCCAACGCTTTCGGCGTTTTCCTGGCCCATGAGGTCCAGCTGTACGCCGCCGTTGATGCTGATGTAGTTGGAAATCTTTTCCATAATCCGGGGATTGTGCACATAGTCCACGTCAGCCGGATAGAACATGTCCGGTTTTTCCTGCAGCCAGTCATACAGCTCCTGAGAGCCACTGGCCAGGTTCCAGGTAGCCAGGCCCGTCTTATCTTCCTTCTTGGCATTGGTCAGCTTGCCAGCCTTATACAGGAACAGGAAGGCATCACTGATAGTACCCGTATGGCAGCCCAGATCTTCTTTATCGGATTCTGCAAGGATTTGGGCAATGGTGAACGGAATGGTGCCTACGCCCAGGGACAGGGTAGCGCCGTTAGGGATTTCTGCAACTACGTTCTTGGCAATCTGGATATCTGCTTCGGAAGGAGTCCGGTAGCTGTTGGTCGCCAGAGGTGCGTGTTCCCCTTCTACGATGATGTCCGCGTCATCCAGGGATACTCTGTGGGACCCATCCACGCCCTGCAGCGTAGGCATATGTTCGTTGATTTCAAAGATGACCGTGCGGGCTTTCTTCATGATGTGCTTCCAGGCATAGCTGGCCAGGCCCAGGCCGCAATAGCCGTTGGCATCGGGCTTGGACACAGGAATGCAAGCTACGTCTACCCGCAGGTATTGCTCATACATAGCGGGAATCAGCCGCAGCAGCATGGGCATGAAATGGATACGCCCTGCCTGGAACATCTTCCGTTCATAGCCACCCAGATGCCAGCTGTAATATTGGAAGCTCTTCTGTTCCGGGTCACAGTCGATGGTGTGGATGATAGGACGGTACACCAGGCCCCCACGGATCTTTACATCGTGCAGTTCTTCCTTGCGGGCAGCGATGGCTTCATCCATGAGTTCCGGGAAACCGTTGCCGAAGCCGAAATCCACCCAGTCGCCGCTTTGTACGGCCTTAGCAGCTTCTGCTGCTGTCTTGACTTTATTTCTGTACTTTTCCAGCATATTCAAGCTCCTTTTCTTTAATGCTCCACTCTTTTTTCTAATTAATATATCATGCTGATCTCCCCTATGCAACCAACGCCGGACGCCCTTGCCCAGGGTATCCGGCGTTATTAAGAGGGGGTTATTGCTTTGTAAATCTATAAAAGAGGGACGATTTGAATCAGCAATTAGTCTTCTACGTGAAGGATGGCGCCTTTGTCTGCAGAAGATACCAGGGCAGAATACTTTTTCAGCATGGGAGAAGTCGGTTTCTTGACGGGTACGAAATGCTTCTTCCGTTCTGCCATTTCTTCATCGGATACATCCACGGTCAGGCTGCGGTTCGGAATATCGATGTGGATCACATCGCCGTCCTTCAGCAGGCCGATAGGACCGCCGGCAGCGGCTTCCGGGGAAATATGGCCGATACATGGCCCACGGGTAGAACCAGAGAAACGTCCGTCGGTCACCAGGGCAGTGGATTCATCCATGCCGCGGCCAACCAGCAGAGCCGTTACCAGGAACATTTCCCGCATGCCAGGGCCGCCTTTAGGCCCTTCGTAACGCAGGACGATGACTTCGCCAGGATGGATATCCCCGGCTTCCAGAGCTACGATGGAATCTTCCATGCTGTCGAATACCCGGGCAGTTCCGGTGAATTGCTGCATAGAAGGCTTTACGCCGGAGGCTTTTACCACGGCACCGTCCGGAGCCAGGTTGCCTCTCAGGATGGCGATGCCGCCCTGTTCCCGTTTCGGAGCACTGCGAGGATAAATCACTTTGTTCTCAACCAAGGGCTGAGCTTCCAGGATTTCCCGGATCGTATGACCGGTTACAGTAATCTGGGTATCGTCAATCTTGTCCTGGATAGCTTTCAGCACGGCAGGGATACCGCCGTTTTCATGGAGCACTTCCAGGGCATAGTCGCCGGAAGGACGCAGGTTGCACAGGTAAGGAACTTCCCGGCTCAGTCTGTCAAAGTCTTCCAGATGTACATCCACATGGGCTTCATGGGAGATAGCCATCAGGTGCAGTACGGAGTTGGTGGAAGCGCCCAGAGCCATAACGGCTTTGATGCCGTTCAGCAGAGCTTCCTTCGTCAGAATCTTGTCCGCCGTCAGGTTTTCCTTCACCATTTCTACGATGCGCTTGCCGCTGGCACGGGACAATCTGTGCTTTTCGGCAATGATAGCCGGGCAGGTGCCCATGCGGGGCAGGGTCAGGCCCAGGACTTCAGCCAGAGCGCTCATGGTGTTAGCAGTACCCATCATGGAGCAGGAGCCTACGCTGGGCAGGGAGGCTTTTTCCAATTTGATGAGTTCGTCTTTCGTAATCTTGCCTACCTGATACTGACCTACGAATTCACGCAGGTTGCTCAGGCAGATGTTGTTCTTGTCGCCACATTTGCCGGCCATCATAGGGCCGCCGGTGACAATGATCGCAGGGATGTTCATGCGGGCTGCAGCCATGATCATGCCGGGCACAATCTTGTCGCAGGAAGCCAGCATGACAACGCCGTCCAGCTGGTTGCCCTGGCATACAGCTTCTACAGAGTCCGCAATGATTTCCCGGCTGGGCAGGGAATAGCGCATGCCGCTGTGGCCCTGGCACAGGCCGTCGCACAGGGCGATGGTATCGAATTCCCGGGGAATACCGCCGGCTTCCAGGATGCCTTCCCGGACGTCGTTAGCCAGTTCGCGGAGATGGAGATGGCCGGGAACCAATTCACTGAAGGAATTGGCAATCCCGATCATGGGTTTCTTGAAGTCGTCTTCCTGGAGCCCCATGCTGTACAGCAGGGCGCGGTTGCCGCTTCGACCCAGGCCATTTACCAAAATTCCACTGCGGCTGTTTTTGTAAATCATTTCATCTTTTCCGCTCATGGAAATAACCTCATTCTTCTACTAGAGTCTTGCTATTTCTCTTATTCCAGGGTCAGACCTTTTTCAAAAGCTTTTTGGTTGCTGGCAATGACTTTTGCTTTGCCGGCAAAACGGATTTCGATGGCTTTCATAACGCCTTCCGGATGCAGCATGCCGGTTTTCTTCACCATAGCGCCCAGAGCGATGAAGTTGGCGCTTTGGATGCTGCCCAGTTCTACAGCCAGCTTACGGAACGGATGGCCGATGTATTGGCCTTTGGCACCGGCTTTCGGAGTCACTTCGTCGGAATCATAGAAGACCAGCGTGTCGTCCGTCAGTACATCTACGTAACGATCATAAGCTACCTGAGCCAGGCACAGGATGATGTCAGGTACGGATACGTTAGGATACCCTACGATACCGTCGCTAAGGATCACGTCCGTCTTCGTGAACGTACCTCTGGCTTCAGAACCATAGGATGCGCTCATGGTTGCTTTCATATTTTCTTCAAACAGGGATGCTGCATAGCCCATGGCTTCGCCGATGGATACAACACCCTGGCCGCCTACACCGGATAATACGATTTCTTTTTTCATGGATATCCCTCACTTAATCTCCTGAGCATCAATGATCTTCTTGTAGCTGGTGTAATAGTCTTCCCGAGGTTCGTTCTTCAGGCAGCCTACTACGATCTTGCCCTTCAGTTCTTCGGCCGTCATCTTGGCAGCCTGGGCAACGGTCACAGTCGCGTCATTGATGGCTTTCATCATGTGGGCAGCGTCACCCAGCTTGTTGAACTTACCGAAGTGGGTGGGGCAGCTGGACATGATTTCTACGAAGGAGAAGCCTTTGACCTGCATAGCTTCTTTCATGAGCTTGCGGATCATCACAGGGTTGTAGGCAGTAGCACGGCCAACATAGGAAGCGCCGGCAGCAATAGCCAGTTGGCACATATCAAAGTTGGATTCTACATGGCCGTAAGGAGAGGTTTGGGTAATGCTGTGGGTCGGAGTGGTACCGGAGTACTGACCACCGGTCTGACCATAGTTGTAGTTGTTGGACATAATGGCTGTTACATTGATGTTTCTGCGGGCAGCATGGATGAAGTGGTTGCCGCCGATGGTAGCGCCGTCGCCGTCGCCCATGGTGCACAGTACATGCAGGTCAGGGTTGCCCAGAGCAACACCCGTAGCAGCTGCCAGTGCACGACCGTGGGTTACGTGCATGCAGTTGATGTCCAGATAGTCATCTACGCGGCCGAAGCAGCCGATACCGGAAACCAGGGCCAGGTCATGTTTGTCATAGCCCAGATCTGCCAGGGTTTCAGCGATGGATTGCAGCACAATGCCGTGGCTGCAGCCAGCACACCAGGTGTGAGGCAGTTTATAATACAGCATATAATCTTTAAAAGACTTCGTCATTATTTTTCACTCTCCTCGTACACATCCACAATCTGTTCAGGGGTGATCAGAACGCCGTCAACGCGGTTCGCTTGCAGGACTTTGCAGCCATAGTCATTATATTTGCGGACTTCACCGGCCAGCTGGCCCAGGTTCAGTTCGGGAACGATGACGGTCTTGGCTTGTTGCAGAGCTTCGCGGATTTCTTTTTCAGGCATAGGCCATACGGTTACCAGTTGCAGCAGACCAGCCTTCACACCCTTCTTGCGCAGGATGTCAATGGCGGTGAGGGAGCTTCTTACGGAGCAGCCAAAGGAGATCAGCACAACGTCTGCATCTTCCATCTGGTATTTCCGGGTAATGGTGATATCGTCTACGTGCTTTTCAATCTTGTCGGTCAGGTACCGGGTTACCCGTTTGATGTTTTCCGGAGTAGGACGGAATTCACCTTTTTCATCGTGGGTGGAACCGGTGGTCCGCATCAGCAGATCCTTGTTACCAACGGCAACCATAGGAGCGACTTCGTCGCTGCTGTAATCGTACGGGAAGAATTCCTTCTGATCTTTCGTGGCAGGAGCCTTGCGGTTCACGATTTCTTCCGGTTCCGGTTCACGCATAATCAGGGTTTCACGCAGATGGCCTACGACTTCGTCGGCCAGGAAAATGACGGGAGTACGATATTTTTCAGCCAGGTTGAAAGCGGTAATGGACAGGTCGTAGCAGTCCTGTACGGAGGACGGGCTGATAGCGATGATGCTGTGGTCGCCATGGATGCCGTATCTGGCCTGCATCAGGTCAGCCTGGGCAGGTTTCGTAGCAGCGCCGGTGGACGGGCCGCTTCTCTGTACATCATACACCACGCAGGGCAGCTCGGACATAACGCCCAGGCCCAGGTTTTCCTGCATCAGAGAGAAGCCGGGGCCGCTAGTAGCGGTGAAGGCTTTCTTGCCTGCCAGGGAAGCACCCAGCAAAGCAGCCATGGAGCTGATTTCGTCTTCCATCTGGATGTAGATGCCGCCGTGTCTCGGCAGTTCCTTGGATGCGGATTTTGCCACTTCAGAGCTGGGGGAAATAGGATATCCTGCAAAGAAACGGGCACCGGCAGCAATGGCCCCAGCGGTCATTGCTTCATTGCCTTCCATGAATTTCTTTTCTACCTTAGCCATTATTTTGCCTCCACTTCAATTGCGAAATCAGGGCAGCGCATCTGGCACATCTTGCAGCCGATGCAGTCTGCGGGACGAGCTGCTACAGGGTAGCTGCCGTACTTCTGTTCCAAGACATTCTTGGGGCACAGGGCGGCGCAAATCCCACACTGTTTACAAAACTTTTCGTTGACGTGAATCACAAATTCTTTAGCCATTGTCAATCCTCCAATACAGGGACCGGCTGGACACAGCCGGTCGATTTCCAGAACAAACAACCTCTCTTAATAAGTCAATCTTTCTTAGGATGGTTAATCACATTTTTCGGCTGGATGCCATGGAGCAGGTCATCAATGGCATGAGCAGCGTTCATGGCAACGGCTTCCGTAGCTTCCTTCGTCAGGGCAGCGGTGTGCGGGCAGCCGATGTAGTTGGGCAGGCTGAACAGGGGCATATCCGGGGAAGGAGGTTCTTGTTCGAACACATCCGTGCCGGCGCCGGCAATGCGGCCTTCCTTCAGGGCATCGTACAGGGCAGCTTCATCCCACAGGGGACCACGGCCGCAGTTCAGCAGGATAGCCGTAGGTTTCATGAGGGCGATGGCAGCCTTGTCCATAATATGGTACGTGGATTTCAGCAGGGGAACGTGGATGCTGACTACGTCTGCCTTCTGGATCATTTCTTCCTTCGTATCTACGAATTCGATCCAATCAGGGCATTTGCTCTGGTCAATGAACTTGTCGAACACGACTACTTTCATCTGGAAGCCGTAATGAGCAATCTTAGCCACTTCCATACCGATGGCACCGACACCGATGAGGCCCAGGGTCTTATAACGGGCTTCCCAGGTAGGAATCAGGTCACGGGCTTTCCAATTCCCCTTTCTGATTTCTGCGTTCATGGGAACAATCTGCCGGAAGCAGGCCAGCATCAGGGTGATGGTCTGTTCGGCTACGGAGTAGTTGTTGCAGCCTCTGGCGATATTCACGGTGACGCCGTGTCTGTCGCAGGCATCCAGATCAATGCTGTCGTAGCCAATGCCGTAACGGGCAATGATCTTCAGATTCTTGGCTGCGGACAGGATCTCATCATCATACTTTTCCGTCCGGGCAATGACGGCATCCACATCGGCCAAAGCCTTTTTTCTGGATTCCACGTCCGTGCCTTCCGGATACACCAGTTCATAGCCTTTTTCCGTCAGGAATTCTTTGGCGACGGGATTCAGGGCTTCAAACACCAGAACCTTGGACATATGATTCCTCCTCACTAAAATCCAATTTACAGATATACAAACTTTGCGAAACTATCAGATGAAGAATTGAGCTACCAGCAGTTCGATCATACCTACAGCAGCCATGATCATGGATACGGCGGTCTTGCAGGCCAGCTGTTCTTTCAGGTCATGGACACCGAACATACCGTTCCAGACCCAGAAGCCGGAGTCCGTAAAGTACCCAAAGGAGATAGCGCCGATGCAGCAGGAAAGAGCCATGAGCAGCGGAGAAATAGTCAGCTGGCTCATCAGAGGCATGGTCAGAGAAGCGGAGGTTACGATTGCCACCGTTGCGGAGCCCAGGCAGATCCGCATGAGGGCTGCGATGGCGAACGGGATGAATACTACAGGAATGGGCCAGCTTACAACCATTTGGCCCAGTACGTTGCCAATACCGGACATCCGCACTACATAACCCAGAGAACCACCTACGCCAGTGATCAGCATGATCAGGCCGGAGTCTTTAATGCCATCTTCCATCATCCGGAGCACTTCTTTCGTGTCTCTGTCAGGGACCAGGCCGTAGATAGCGATCAACAGGCCAATCATCAGAGCAATGATAGGAGTGCCGAACAGGGCAACGAATTGATAAACGCTGGCAGATTTGGGAATAGCACCGGTAAAATCGATGACGGTTTTGCTCAGGATGAGAATCAGGGGCACTACGATAGGAGCCATGGAGATCCACAGACCCGGCAGGTCAGTACGGTTCAGGAATTTATCCAGCAGGTCCGTAGAAGCCAGCTTTACTTGTTCACCGGCATCCGGACGGACGAATTCATCGTCTTCGTTAACGACCTGGTAAATTCTCTTGCCGATCCATTTGCAGTAGGGAACGATGACCAATAGCATGGGGATGGACAGGATGGCACCGCCGGCGATCATTTGGCCGACATCGATGCCCAGCATACCCGCTGCTGTCAGGGGACCAGGGGTAGGAGGCACCAGCACGTGGGTCAGCTGGAGGCCGCAGGCCAGGGACAACCCCAGGCCGATGACGGATTTACCCGTTACTTTAGAAATAGCTTTGCACAGAGGGGTCAGCATGACTACAGCAGAGTCGGCGAATACGGGAATGGATACGACCCAGCCCGTTACGCCCAGGGCCCATTCTTCATTGCCTTTACCTACCAGTTTGATGAAGCTGGTAGCCATCTTTTCAGCAGCCCCGGATTTTTCCAGGATGGCACCCATCATGACGCCCAGGCCGATGATGATACCGGTGGTGGACAGGGTGTTGCCAAAGCCGGTGGTCATAGCATTGATAACGCCCACAGTAGTCTTGCCCGCTGCCTTCACAGTCAGGATGGGCATGCCACCGATAATGCCGGTGATCAGGGAGGCGATGATCATAGCGATGAAGGTGTGTACCTTCGTCTTCGCTACGAGGATGATCATGACCAGGATACCCAGGCCAAGGCCTAGCAGCATTCTTGTTGATTCTTCCATTTTCTATTTACTCCTTACTTGATTTGTTGATGGAATTAACGAACCAGGCAAGGGGACTTGCTGTCGAACTTCCAACCGGGGATCAGATATTGCATGGTGATAGCATCGTTTCTAGCGCCCAGGCAGTGTTCCTGGTACACTTTGTTAGCCTTCAGGACTTGGTCCATATCGATTTCTACGCCCAGACCGGGTTTATCAGGAACTTTGATACCGCCGTCTACGATCTGCATAGGTTCCTTCGTCAGGCGTTCGCGGCCTTCCTGCCAGATCCAGTGCGTATCCAGGGCATTGTATTGACCAGGTACGGCTGCGCCTACCTGTACGCACATAGCCAGGGAGATGTCGAAGTGGTTGTTGGAGTGGCTGCCCCAAGTGTAGCCGAATTCATGGCACATTTGAGCAACCCGTACAGAACCGTTCATGGTCCAGAAGTGAGGATCGGCCAGGATAATGTCTACTGCCTGGGATTCCAGGGAGTGGCCTACTTGGCGCCAGTCCGTAGCGATCATGTTCGTAGCGGTGGGGAAACCGGTCTGACGACGGAATTCGCTCATGATTTCACGGCCGGAGTAAGCACCTTCAGCACCGCAGGGATCTTCACAATAGGTCAGGATGCCGTGCATGTCGGACACGTATTTCACAGCATCTTTCAGCAGCCAGGCACCGTTAGGATCCAGGTCCATGCGGGCATCCGGGAAGGCTTTCTTCATGGCTTTGATGACTTTCATTTCTTCGTCGCCCTTCAGAACGCCGCCCTTCAGTTTGAAGTCTTTGAAGCCGTATTTATCTTTCGCAGCTTTGCACAGAGCTACTACATGTTCTGCATCCAGAGCTTCTTCGTTGCGGAGACGGTACCATTCGCACTCGGAATCTGCTTCGGAATCATAGGGCAGATCCGTCTTGTTCCGGTCACCTACAAAGAACAGGTAGCCCAGGAAGCGGACGAAATCACGCTGTTGGCCTTCGCCCAGCAGGCGGCACACAGGCATATCCAGGAATTTGCCCAGCAGGTCCAGGCAGGGAGCTTCGATGGCGGTCATGACATGGACGCCGGTACGCAGATCGAAGGTCTGGTTGCCGCGGACGTCTTCTTCGCCGCTCTTATCCAGAAAAGCCTTTACTGCCAGCAGGATGTTCCGATAATCGGAAACCTTCTTGCCGATGACAATGTCTTTGACATCTTCCAGAGCCTTGGTGATCTTCGGGCCGCCGGGGACTTCGCCTACACCGGTGTTACCTTCGGAGTCAGTCAGGATTACGATATTTCTCGTAAAGTAGGGAGCGTGGCCGCCGCTCAGGTTCAACAACATGCTGTCTTTGCCGGCTACCGGGTAAACTTCCATCTTTGTGATTACGGGTGTCATTGTGTTTCCTCCTTGTTTTGTCAACCTTTTAGGATTTCGCTTGGGTTCATTCCAGGTTTCTAACCTCTTGGAATGCCCCTCTCTTGTTTTGACACCTTTATTGTAATTGTCTGAAAGCTATAAGGCAAATTCTTATATTTTAGAGTTTAACTTAGAAAAGCTTAGTTTAAAAGTAGACGTTAGATGGTAGACGTTAGATGTGAGTGCGCGCTGCGCTGCCCCCTCGCCATCTTTGTAAAGGGCTCCGCCCAGCCCCACCACCATCTGCCTTGAACTAACTTGTTTTTGCAGACGGTCCTCCTCCCCTACGGGGATGACAAGATCCCTACGGGGGCGACAGCCCGCCGGGCAACACCCTGTCCGCCCTCGCACTGTGCGGGGGCGGACTGATTCCACGCGCAGTGGTTCCTCTTTCGTCCGTCGTATATCGGCTGTCGTCCGTCCTACTTTTCCTATACCCATTCCCCTCTCAAACGGTTATACTTAAATTACCTACATCACTTAATTGCGAGGTACACACCATGTATGAACAGCAAATGATAGAGCTTGTGAAAAAGGCCGGGGAACTGATGACCAGTCACGATGACGACCTGCATGTCACTGCAAAAGGCCGGGCTAATTTTGTGACCCAGATGGACGTGGCCGTCCAAGAATACATCCGGAAGGGCCTGCAGGCTATCAATCCTCAGGTAACCCTGTTAGCTGAAGAGCAGGATAACGGCCAGGTAGATCCGGACAAAGCCTATTGGATTCTGGACCCTATAGACGGCACCCAGAACTACATTCGCCATATGGGTCTCAGCGCCATCGGCCTGGCTTATTATGACCAGGGAACGCTCCGGACAGGCATCGTCTATAACCCCTTTACAAAGGAACTGTTCCACGCCGTCCGTGGCCAGGGGGCCTGGCTCAACGGCCACCCCATCCACGTGACTTCTACGGAGACTCTGGCAGACTCTTTGGTGGCCATCGGCACCTCTCCCTACGACCGGGAATATACGGACAGCAACTTCCTTCTCTTTAAGGATGTTTTTCAAAGCTGCCTGGACATCCGCCGCTGCGGCAGTGCCTGCCTGGACCTGGCCTACGTAGCCGCCGGCCGCATGGACATCTATTTTGAGCGGAACCTGAAGCCCTGGGATATGGCCGCCGGTATCCTCCTGGTCCAGGAAGCCGGAGGTCAAGTCACCGATTACGCCGGCCAGCCACCTAAGATCATCAGTAACGACGATATCGTAGCCGGAAACGGGTTGGTGAATGGGGAGATTTTAGGAAAAATCAGGAGTATAGGGATTAGAGGTTAGGGATTAGGAATTAGCCTTGACATTACTAATTCGTAGGGGCTCCACAAGATTTTTCAACAAGCTATAAATGATCAAGGTTGAAAATATCGCCAGTGGAGACCGTGCCTGGCGGGCGGCACAGGCGACATTTTGCCTTACCCTCTTGTAGTGCAAAAGTCTGGTGCTGCCCCTACGGTTGCAAATTAAAGTTTAGGTGTTTATATGCAAAAGTTCTGTAGCCCGCTCAAATTTATGCTAAAATAAAGTTATCTTATTGTATCTATCCCCTTATTTTTTCTAAGTTCTAAGGAGTCCGCCATGGATCTGAAACAGATAGAATACATTGTGAAGATTGCGGAAACCGGCAGCATCACAAAGGCCGCAGAGCAACTGTACATCACCCAGTCCGCCCTGAACCAACAGCTGCTGAAGCTGGAATCCGGCCTGGGCATCAAGCTGTTTTACCGGCACAAGCACGATATGACCCTGACGAAAGCCGGAGAAGTGTACGTGAAGTATGGCAAGCACATGCTGCAGGAAAAGCAGGAAGCTTATAACATCATCCAGGACCTGGCCAAAAATAATTTGGGGGACCTGAACATGACGTTTTCCCGGGAACGGGGCATCGACATGCTCATCGCCACCTACCCTACGTTTCACAAGAAATTCCCCGGCATGACCTTGAAGCCCCACGAAATGTATGTGTCGGATCAGGTCCATCAGGTAGTAAAAGGCTATTCGGACATGGGCATCATCACCCTGAACCCCAAGTACCGGCTGCCGGAGCTGGAATACTTCCACATCCGCAACGAATCCATGCTGCTGGCCCTGCCCAGAGAGAATCCTCTGGCTTCCAATGCTGCCCCTCCCGGCACCTATATAGAAGACCTTCCCTATATGGAACTGCAGAAGTGCAAAGAGCTGCCCTTCGTCCTCGTCCAGGAAAAGTCCACCATGCGCAAGATCATAGACGAAAGCTTCAAGGCCAACAAATTTTCCCCCAGCCTACTGCTGGAGTCCGGCAGCATCCGGGCCCTGCTGAACATGGTGAAGAACAACATGGTAGCTACCGTCGTCGCCTCCGCCTACTATAAATTCCAGGACAAGATTGCCTATTACCGGATTCCCGGGGATCCGTTCTGGGAATTATGCGTTGTTTACAAAAAGGGAACATATAAGAGCAAACCCATGAAATACTACCAGGAACTGATTCTCCAGTATTTTGCCGAAAAAGCGCCCTTGATGAGCAGAAGGAAGGCATAAAAAACGAGTCGTACAAAAATGTACGACTCGTTTTTTGGTTATAGGATTTTATTTTGTTGCAGCTTCTTGGGCAGCTTTATGTTTCCGGTTTTCACTGATAATGGACCAAATCATAATGGCAACTGCCACAAAGAAGAACACATCAAAGATAGGACGGGCAAAGAAAGCGCCGAAAGACTTGTAGCTCATGATACCACGGCGCAGGTACGTTTCCGTCATGCCGCCTACCAGGAAGCACAGTACGAACGGTGTGGTCTGCAGACCCAGTTTGTGGTACAGATACCCGATGACGCCGAACAGCAGCGTGGACTGCACGTCGAAAATACTGTTATTCGTAGCATAAGCACCTACGCAGCACAGTACCAGAATGCAGGGCATCAGGATGTATTTAGGAATCTTCAGCAGTTTTACGAAAACCCGGATGCCGGCCGTTTCTACAAACAGCATGATGGTAATGCAGACCATGCAGGCAGCGAAGATACCATACACAACGTCGGCGTTCTTGACGAACAGCAGAGGACCGGCGGACAGGCCGTGAATCAGGAAGCCGCCCAGCATCATAGCCGTTACACCGTCGCCGGGGATACCCAATACCAGCAGAGGAATCAGGGCACCACCGATAGTAGCGTTGTTAGCCGTTTCCGTAGCCACAACACCGTCAGGGCAGCCTTGGCCGAACTTTTCAGGATACTTGGAAGCTTTTTTAGCCGTTACATAGCTGAGCATACCGGAGGTAGAACCACCAATGCCGGGCAGGATGCCGATGCCCAAACCAATAAGGGCGGAACGGATAGCATTGGGAATCTGGTACTTAAATTCAGCCCAGGTAATTCCCAACCCCTTCGTCGGTTCCATCTGCATCAGCTGAGCTTCCCCATGCTGCTTTTCTTCTGCCGCAATGAGGATTTCAGAAATAGCGAAGATACCGATCAGGGTGGTCAGGGTGTTGAAGCCTGCCATCATAGAAGCGTTGCCAAACGTAAACCGCTGGATACCATCGATAGGGCTCATGCCTACCTGGGTGAACATCAGGCCGAACAGACCGGCCAACAGTCCTTTTACCAGGTTGCCGGAAGAAAGCACGGCTACCATGGTCAGAGCAAAGAAGCAGATACCGAAGTTTTCTACAGGCGTGAATTTCAGGGCAATATCAGCCAGCTTGGGAGCAAAGAAGGTCAAGACGATGAAAGAGAATACAGAACCAACGAAAGAGAATACGATACCATAACTCAGAGCCTTGCCAGCCTGGCCTTTCATAGCCATAGGATGGCCGTCGAAGCAGGTGGCGATGGAGGATGCAGTACCGGGCATATTCAGCAGGATGGCGGAAATCAGACCGCCGGAGATACCACCGATATATACAGCCACCAGCACGTTCATGCCCAGTACAGCCTTCATGCTGAAGGTCAGAGGCAGCATCAGGGCTACGGCCATGGACGCAGACAGACCGGGGATGGACCCGAAGATAATACCAATGATGACGCCGGCAACCATAAATAATAAAGAAATCGGTTCACAGACGTTTATAAACGCAGCAAATAATTGGGAAAATGCATTCATGATTTCTAACTCCTTTCCCGATTACAGGATAATCGTAAAGATACCAGCAGGCAATACGATCATAAAGCCATACCGGAACAAGAAAAATACTACCAGGGTAAACACTACATCCAGGATTGCCCATTCCATAATATTTTTCTTTGTCACTTTATCTCTTGGAGCCAGAGCTGCAAACTGAGGCAACAGATAAACCAGTGTAGAAATAATGAAACCTACGGGTTTCAGAATAAATACGTAGATGAGAATCAGAATCAGGCTGGTCAGCATCTTCTTGTAATCCACATCTTCAGGTTCTGTCTTTGCCAGGATAGCTTCCCGAGCCTTTCTCTGAAGAAAGGTCTTGATCAGCAGGACGACAGCTAACACCAGCGTGATTACGCCGATAATCGTAGGCATGAAATCAGGTCCCAATTTCATAATCTTGGATTTTGGCAGTGCCTGAGCCATGACGATCATCCAGATAGAGATGGCAATAAAGAATACCGAGGTGATATAGTCACCATATTTTTTCCAAAACATAGTATCTCTCCTTCTTATCTAACAAGACAGGGCTTCTTGTTATCGAACTTCCAACCAGGAATCAGGTACTGCATGGCTTCCGCATCATCCCGATCATGGTTCGGCAGCTGATTGTACAGCTTGTTGGCCTCCATAACCTTATCCATATCCAAAGTTACCCCAAGGCCCGGTTTCGTAGGTACTTCCAGATAGCCATCATGGATTTCCGGTGCATCCTTCAGCAGGTTCTGGCCGTCCTGCCAGATCCAGTGGGTATCCAATGCGGTCGGATGACCGGGAGCTGCAGCCCCTACCTGGGCAAAAGCCGTCAGGGTAATGTCAAAGTGGTTATTGGAGTGGCTGCCCCAGGTCAGACCCCAATCGTTCAGGATCTGGGCCATGCGGATGGTGCCGCCAAACCCCCAGAAGTGAGGATCGGCCAGGACGATATCCACAGCCTTCAGCATGGTGGAATGGTAGAACTGCCGCCAGTTTACGGCAATCATGTTCGTAGCCACCGGCAGGTTGACCGCATTCTTGAATTCGGACAGGATTTCCCGGCCGGAGAAGCCTGCTTCAGGACCGCAGGGATCTTCAATGTAGGTCAGCACCTTTTCCATAGGCTTGCACAGACGAATAGCTTCTTCCAGGCTCCAGGCACCGTTAGGGTCGATATTAATGCGACCATTGGGGAAGGCATTTTTCAAAGCCTGGACCGTTTCCATTTCCGTTTCACCGGCCTGAACGCCGCCCTTTAATTTAAAGTTCCGGAATCCATATTTTTCATGGAGACACTGAGCCTGTTCCACTACTTGCTCTGGCGTCAGCATTTCTTCCCGACGCATCCGGAACCAAGGATCATCGCTGATGCTTTCATCCAGATACGGCAGATCTGCTTTACTCTTGTCCCCTACGTAAAACAGGTAGCCCAACACTTCCACCTTATCCCGCTGCTTGCCTTCCCCCAGCAGTTCGCACATGGGAACGCCCAGGTATTGACCCAGCAGATCCAGCAGAGCACATTCGATAGCCCATTCGGACTTCACCACGAATTTCAGTTTGCTCAGGTCATAATTCTGGATACCTTCCCCATCCCCGGCTTCTTTGCCAGAGGCAGCTTTATGGATATTCTGCATAATATGGCGATATTTTCCGATTTCCTGCCCTACAACCAAGGGAATAACAGCCTGCAGACATTCGCAGGTAAAGTCACCGCCATGGATTTCGCCGATACCCTGGTGACCTGCACTATCTTGCAATACCACCAGATTCCTGGTAAAAAACGGACCATGGGCACCACCCACATTAAAGAGCATGCTATCATGGCCTGCAACGGGAATCACCTGCATTTGCGTTACAATAGGGGTTTTTCCGTTCATGTAGATCCTCCTTACTCCTACAAAAAATAAAATATGCTATAATAGACCCAAATACCTATACTATAAGAATATAAGAATTGACAGAAATTTTCCAATATCTATATTTGATTTATAGAATCGGCAAAACTTATAATTTAGTATTATAAAGGATTTTTCCTTTCTTACACCGCTAAAAAGCTGAAAGGAGAATAGATGAATACCCGTTATATCAACTATATTCTGACCATCGCCAAACGAAAAAACATGACGAAGGCTGCAGAGGAGCTATACGTTTCCCAGTCCTCCCTGAGCCAATATCTTACAAAGCTGGAGCAGGAATTAGGTACAGCCCTTTTCTATAGGACGAAATGGGAACTTGTCCCCACGCCTGCCGGCGAGCTCTATATAGAGGCCTGCAAGCAGATTATGGAAATCAAGGAAAAGCTGTACCAGCAGATCAAGGAACTGGATAATGCCGGTAATATTGCCGTAGGTGTCACTTCCCAATTCGGCCTGCGCATGATGACAGAGATTGTACCGAAATTTAAAGAGGAATATCCAAATTACAATATCACGATTTCCAAAGGGAACCTGCTGCTGGTAAAGAAGATGCTGCAGGAAGAAACAGTGGATGTAGCTATAGTAGCTGACACAGAAATTTCCCCGGCTTTTAAGAACACTTCTGACATATTACGCCAGGAAGAAGTGCTGTTTGCCATCCCCTGTACGAATGAATATGTGGCCACTCATAAAGGTGACAAAATTACCGTGGAAGATGTTAAAAATCACTTTGCCCATACGGACTTCTTACAATCCAAACAAGGTTCGTCCCTTCATAAAGTATTCGAAAAACTTTTTGATAAAACCGGTTTTACTCCCCAAATTCTCTTGAGGACAAACTCTGTTCCCACAGTCAATTACATGATTGCTTCCGGAGCCGGGGTTTCTCTCATTGCAGAGTCCTGCTGCCGGGAAACGGAAAAGATAAAGCATTACGCTTTTGACCCGCCAGTATATCGGTTAAATATAGCTATACGAAGAGCAAATTGGCTCATGCATCAACCTGAGCAGAGATTTTATGATATGATTTTAAAGTATTTCAAAATCCATACGGAGCACCCTTACCTGGCTTAGGGATTAGCTGCCATTTGAAAGGACTATGAAGAATTTTTTCTGCATAGTCCTTTTTCTTTTCTTCAATAAATGTGATTTAAATTCACAAGGGCTCCATCTGCATCGAACTGCATAGGTTCCGGTTCCGATTCTATAATCAGATGCGGATTATATTTCACTTCTTCAAAATAAGCTTCCGATAGCAGGATATGTTCAATATTCAACGTATTCTGGATCCGTACAATCCGTACATGTTCCTTATCAATCCCCGTACAGGTCTTTACACAGACCTGGATAGCTTCCTTATCATTTTTCATGATAACCGGAATCCGGGCATTTTCCAGTACCGTGGAAGTAATCAGATTAGGATAGGTCTGTTCCAAATCGACTTTATCAATGAACCGTTTCGTACATACATGAGCCGATCCCATACCGGTGCCAGAGTGATAGCTTCTCTCACTTAAATCTAAAATCGCCACTCTTTGGGATTTGATTCCGCCATGGGCGTAGGGTGTAACAAACGTACCTGTCACATTGGGATCCATACCACCCCCACTGTAATTCTTACCAATTTGATCTACCACAAGTACGTCACATTCAGGCACCCAGATCTTTGGCAGCAGATTTCTCGCTTTTGCCAGCAGCGGAGGTTCTTTTTCATCAATTTCGCTGTGGTCAAATACATTGATTTCAGCAGTTTCATCATAAGAATTCTCAATAACGGCCACAGCAAACAGGATGGGCGCGTATTTCAGGATAGCCCGGCCAAACGTTGGGATGTTATGGGCCATCTTTCCAAATCCGGCTTCGTGACAGGTATTGGCACCTTTCTGTTTGCCAAGGCCTATGGTCATCATCTTCATGATGCCACTTTCGTAAGGTCCCGTAAAACAGGTATGAGGTTTTACCCTGCAATTGATGATGATTCCATCTGCTTCTGCCGCATCTTTGCCAATATACACATCCAGGCCATCTGCGTTTACGCCGATCTTGACTACCTCCATGTTCGTCTTGATAGGACATTGCATGGATTCTTCCGTAATACCTTCCCGGGCCAGGATTTCCCGCTGCCCCTCAGAAGTTGCACCTCCATGGCTGCCCATAGAGGCAATAATGAAGGGATTGGCGCCCTGCCGTTTTACAAAATCTACGATGGTCTTCGTAATAGCGGGCAGATTGGCAATCTGTCTGCTTCCTGCCGTAATGGCAATGTTCATGCCCGGTTTGATCTGATTGACAAAGACCGGCTGCTCCAGCTTTTTACTCAAAATAGAAGGAATCTCAACGGGTACCACTCGGGGCCTGTCAAAAATCTGCCGCACTTTGAACATGCGAGGCAAGGGGACATTTTTTACTAATTCAGAAATCACATTCGCCATGAACGATGGAGCCTCCTTAAAAGCTTCAGATAGCACATAAGGTGCTGCTAAAATCGCAGCACCTTATGGCAAGGCTTTATTTGTTGTTTATTTCTTTGCGCCTAATTCATCAGCAATCTTCTTGATGGTTTCGTAGGTAGCTTTTTCAGTCTTTTCGGTGTCTGCAGGGTTCTTGTAGTTAGGCATAATGGACAGAGCAGCCAGAGCCTTCTTGCATTCAGGATCGTTTACAATATCTTTCGTCAGTTTGTCGAAGAATTGGATTACGTTGTCCGGAGTTTCTTTCGGGAAGTAGAAGGAGAATTCCTGGTCAGGATACGTGAATTTTACACCAGCTTCTGTCAGGGTCGGATAGTCTTTAATCAGGTCATATCTCTTAGCCGTAGGAGCACCCAGCATAGCGAACTTGCCGGAAGCCAGATAATCTTTCGTGTTTACATAAGGAGCAGGCATCAGATCGATTTGGCCGGACAGCATAGCGGTAATCTTGTCAGAGGTAGAACCAGCATCTACCAGGTCCAGTTGGATACCGGCAGCTTTCTGGAAGGCCAGCAGTTCATAATAGGTGTAAGCGCCGACTTCGGTGCAAGCCTTCAGTTTCCCAGGGTTAGCTTTAGCAGCAGCTATGAAGCTTTTCAGGTCTTTATATTTTTCCTTGAAGGTATACAGCTGTTGGCCGGGTTCCATGGCGAAGCTGGGGCCGATCTTGAAAGCAGTATAGTTGAAGTCCGTTACGCCGGCAACGTTAGCAACGTTAACCAGAGCATGGCCGTACAGAACAGTGGTGCCATCGGGTTTTGCAGACCGTACCTGATTAGAAGCAACGGAACCGGCAGCGCCCTTAGCGTTAACAACTACGAAATCGTAACCGGTTTTTTGTTTAGCAAATTTAGCAAATACACGAGCGGACAAGTCCGTATCGCCGCCAGCACCTGCAGGAATAACCAGGGAAATAGCGCTTTGGGGTTTCCAGTCGCCCTTAGCAGCAGCCGGTTTTTTGCCATCATCCTTCTTGTCAGAGCCAACGCCACAGCCGGCAGCAGCTACAGCCAAGGCACACAGTACGCCAGCAATCAGTTTTTTCTTGTTCATGTAAACTCCTCCTGATTTAAAATAGATACCCTTTTAAGCTTTGCTTGAATTAAATGAATTCAAGCATTTATCTGATTATTATTTTATTAGGAAGAACCTCTGAAAGCAAATTCGTATTTGCGATTCGTTGAATAAGAAAATCTAATAGAGATTGGATTAACACCAATCTTATTCTTTATCTTTTACATCCAACGCCTTATTATCCTTGTTGCTTTTCATGAGTGATAGTATACTGTAGATATTAAATTAAGAGAAATTTAAAAACGACTTATTTTTTATCTGAATACTATCCGGGGGATATTATGGACACACGACTAATTGAACATATCCTAAAGATTTCCGAGGAAAAAAGCATTACAAAAGCAGCGGAAAAGCTGTACCTGACTCAATCTGCCCTGAACCAGCAGCTGCTGCATCTGGAGCAGGAACTGGGCACACCTCTGTTTAAGCGGAGCAAAGTAAATTGGGGCCCTACAAAAGCCGGGGAAATCTACCTGGAAGGAGCCCGGGAAATGCTGCGTATCAAGCAGCGGACCTATAGCCGGATCAGTGACCTGACAGAGGGCTACAAGGGAGCCATCAAGGTGGGCATGCCCCCTTCCAGAGGTCCTGAAATTTTTATCCATGTGTACCCGAAATTCCACGAAAAATATCCCGACGTGACCGTCATCCCTTATGAACAGAATGTAGTTCCCATGCAGAAACAGTTGTCTGCCGGAGATCTGGATCTGGGCATCATGACCTTATTCGAAAGCCAGAAAGACGAAAACGAATACCAGGTGCTTTACGAAGAAGAAATTCTTCTGGCAGTTCCGGAAGCTTGGGATGTATCCGCCTTCGCCATTCCCCGCAGACAGGGTTTACCCGCCCTGTCCATGGAAGCTCTCAGTGACAAGCCTATGATCCTGCTGCGCAAAGGCACGACCATGCGCACCGTCATAGATAAATTATTCCGCTCCAGACAGATTACGCCCCATATCCTGTTTGATACGGCCAACCCTTCCACTATTATGGAAATGGTCCGGGCTGGCATCGCCTGCGGTATCGTGGCCGAGTTCGCTACCAGAAAATATAGAGAGGGCGTCCAGTATTTTTCTTACAAGAAGCCCTTAAAATGGAACGTAGCCGCCTGCTATCCCAAAGGTACATTTTTAAACAAGGCCATGGAAGATTTTGTAGAAATGGTCAAAGAATATTGCATAGAATCGGGAAAAGTGAAATAGTGAGCTAGGATAAGAATCCACAAATCATTTTCATATTGCATTAACCCGTAGGGGCGCATCGTGAGATGCGCCCATCAAGGATTCTTAGCAAGAATATGCTTTTGTGGGTTCATCTCACGATGAACCCCTACGGATTCGTGTCAGGGTTTGGCATTCATATTAAGGTATACTAAACAGAAAGTTAATTAAGATGTCCTATACTATTAAATAACGCGACAGTGAGTCATTCCACTGCCGCGTTATTTTAAATCTTTGTAATCAGATCCCCGTCTTCGTCAAATTCCAGGAACGCCGGTTCGTCCAGAGCTTTCAGGCCGGGATATTTGCCGGCTGCTACATCCTCGTAATAGGCTTCCGACAACATAATCCTGCCGATGTGCAGGCTGTTGGGAATCCGGATGATCCGGGCGTGAAGTTTGTCCACGTTGTTCAGGGTCCGGATGCAGAACTGGATGGTTTCCTTCTGGGTGGACATAATGGGCGGAATCATAGCGGATTTGATGACCGTATTCGTCACCGTATTGGGGAACATGTTTTCCGGAATGATCTTGTCAAACAGCTTTTTGCTGATGGCGCTGGCAAGGCCCGTACCCAGGGCGTTGCCGTGGGATTCGTCCGTCAGATCCAGGAACGCCGTCCGCTGGACCTTGACGCCCCCATGGGCAAAAGGCGTAGAGAACGTGCCCGTAATATTAGGATCCACGCCGGTACCGCTATAGTTCTTGCCAATTTCATCCACAATAAGGGTATCGCACTCCCCTACAATCAGCTTCGGCATATTCCGGAATGCCTCCTGCAGCAGGCCCGGTTCTTCGTCCAGAATATCGTCCCTATGGACTGCCGCAATATGGGCCGTTTCATCATAGGCATTTTCAATGGTACACACACCCATGAGGATGGGGGATTTTGCCAGGATGACTTTCGCATTGGCTGGCAGGTTTTGGGCGATGAGGCCCATGCCGTCGCTGTGGACGCTTTCGGCACCGGGCTGCTTGCCCAGGCCCACCACCATCATCTTGCAGAAGCCGCTTTCATATCTGCCCCGGAAGGCATTATGGGGTTTTACCCGGCAGGATACAATGATGCCGTCGGATTCATAAGCCAGTCTGTCCTGGTACACAGGCTTACCGTATTCGGAAGTGCCCAGCATAACCGTATCCATGCAGGAACGCACGGGACAGCCCATGGTCTCTTCCGTAATGTTATAGCCTGCCAGGATTTCTGCCTGCCCTTTAGCCGTGGCGCCGCCGTGGCTGCCCATAGCCGGTACGATGAAGGGATGAGCCCCTTTGGACTTTACGAAATCTACGATAGCTTTCGTAATGATGCCCACGTTGGCAATGCCCCGGCTGCCTGCCGTAATGGCGATGTGCATGCCCGGTTTGATGAGATCCGCCACTCTGGGTTTGCTCATTTCTGCCCAGACGGCCTTAGGAATCTCTTCCTTGGGAATCCGGGGCCGGGGGAACGTCTGTTCTGCCCGGAACATCTTGGGGATGAACACGTCTTTCAATAATTCAGAAACGACTCCGCCTCTATGTACTTCCATAGTCTCGCTCCTTCCCTATAACTTGTCCGTCCTTTTTAAGGGCGGGGGACCGGCATAGCCGGTGGTGGGTTTATATGGTTTGGGCATAACAGCACGGTCCATTATACCTGAAGATTCTATCTATTTGAACTATATCATGCTCACAAAAAATCTACAACGTTCATTGTTTTCTAACAACTCTTAATAAAATTGAGATTCACCCCTTTTGACTTCTTAAATATATTAATTTTTGCACTAAAAACTACGAATTTGCATTCTATATAGCTGAGATTTAAAATAATATACGTAAGTTAGCTGAAAACTCTGGAAAGCCGAAATGAAAGGACGAATAAACCATGAGTGCACCACTTGTGATCAAAGTGAAAGACAAAGACAACGTGGCTATTGCGGTTCATGACCTTCCCGTGGGTACGGAAGCAATGCCCGGTGTAGCAGCTCTGCAGCCCATTCCCCAGGCTCACAAAATTGCCTTAGTGGACATTCCCAAGGGCGGAGAAATCATCCGCTATGGGGTCGTTCTGGGTTATGCGAAGGACGATATCCCCAAAGGAAGCTGGATCAATGAACATATGCTGAATCTGCCGGAAAGCCCGGCTGTGACAGATATGCCCTACGCTACCCATATCGTACCGAAAGATGAACTGCCTACGCCTCCCCGGACCACCTGGCTGGGCTACAAGAATGCCGTAGGCCCTGCCGGTACCCGGAACCTGCTGGGTATCGTCACCACGGTACAATGTGCAGCCGGTGTCGTAAATGTAGCTGTGGACAGAATCAAGAAGGAACTTCTGCCGAAATATCCTCACGTAGATGACGTAGTTGCCGTAAACCATCCCTATGGCTGCGGCGTAGCCATCAACGCTCCCTTGGCTAAGATTCCTATCCGTGCCGTCCGGAACCTGATCCGTCATCCCAACTTTGGTGGCGAAATCATGCTCATCGGCCTGGGCTGTGAAAAATTGACCTATGAACGGCTGCTGGAGCCGGAAGAAATCAATCCTAACAACTGCCTGACCCTGCAGGATTACCATGGTCACGATGCCATGATGAACGCTATCATGGCTATGGCCGAAAAGAAACTGCAGAAGTTAGACCAGCGCCGCAGAGAAGAATTGCCCCTTAGCGAACTGCTTATCGGTATGCAGTGCGGTGGTTCCGATGCCTTCTCCGGCCTGACGGCCAACCCCAGCGCCGGCTATGCGGCTGACATGCTGGTCAAAGGCGGCGGCACCGTTATGTTCAGCGAAGTGACGGAAGTCCGGGATGGTGTTCCCATGCTGGCTGCCCGCTGCGTCAACAAGGAAGTCCGGGACAAACTGGCTGCTGAAATGCAATGGTATGATAACTACCTGGCTGAAGGCGGCGTAGACCGGGATGCCAACCCTACCCCCGGCAACAAAAAAGGCGGCCTGGCCAACATTGTGGAAAAAGCCATGGGCTCCATTGCCAAGAGTGGTACCAGTCCCATCGTAGAAGTACTGTCCCCTGCGGAAAAGCCTACGAAACATGGCCTGATCTATGCGGCTACTCCTGCCAGCGATATCGTGTGTGGTCCCAGCCAGCTGGCTTCCGGCATCGGTCTGCAGGTATTCATGACCGGCCGGGGCACGCCCTATGGTCTGGCTGTTGCTCCCGTCATCAAGGTCTGCAGCCGGAACGAAATGAAGGATAAATGGTTCGACCTGATCGATATTTCTGCCGGCGGCGTAGCTACCGGTGAAAAGACCATTCCTGAAGTGGGCACAGAAATCTTCAACTTCATCCTGGATGTAGCCAGCGGCATCAAGAAGCCCTACAGCGACATCTATGGGTTCCATAACGATCTGTGTATCTTCAACCCGGCACCTATTACCTGATAGGATTTTAAAAATGACAGTGGAGTATTATGCTTCACTGTCATTTTTCATCTTATTGCAATTTTCCCAGGAGGTCACCTATGAAACAATACGACGTAGTAGTCATCGGCGCAGGTGTCGTGGGCTGCGCCATTGCCCGGGAACTGTCCCGGTATCATTTAAAGACGCTTGTGTTAGAAAAAGAACTGGACGTAGCTACCGGCAACTCAAGCCGGAACACCGGCATGCTCCACGCGGGCTTTACCTATAAACTGGGAACCCTGCGGGCCCATTGCTCCGTAGAAGGGAACCAGGAATTCGACCAGGTAGCTGCAGAACTTGGCGTGCCCTTCAAACGAACCGGTAAGCTGGTGGTCGGTTTCACGGATCATGACAAGCAGAATATCCTGCGCTTCAAAGCCAACGGGGAAGCTAACGGCGTAAAGGGCATCCGCATGATCGACCAAGACGAAATGCACGCCATCGAGCCCAATGCCGGCGGCAATTTTGCCATGTATGTGCCGGCTTCCGGCATCCTGGATCCTATGCAATACACCATTGGACTGGCGGAAAACGCCTGCAAAAATGGTGTGGAATTTTCCTTTGGTTCTCAGGTCACGGGCATTGCCCATCTGGACGGCGAAAAGGACTATGCAAAGCTGGCTCAGCTGAATCTAAAGCCGGGATACCTGACAAAAGGCAAGGACTATTACCAGGTCACTACTAACAGAGGCATGGTCCTGACCCGTTGGGTCATCAACAGTGCCGGTGCCTACGCGGTGAAAATCGGCCAGCTCATGGGGTATCCTTATGTGTATCAGCTGGGCGTCAAAGGGGAATATTATGTGCTGGACAAAAAGGCTGGTGCTTTCCTGAAGACCCCTGTGTATCCTGCCCCCAATGATCAGGGAGGCTTTGCTACCCATGCCACACCGACTGTAGATGGCAACATCCTGGTAGGCCCGGACTGGTATCTGACCCCGGATCCTGAAGACTATGCTAATACCCAAAACAGCCTGGACGGACTGTTTCGGGATGGACGGAAGATGTTCAGCAAAATGGAACGGCAATACTTCATCCGGAATTTTGCTGGCATCCGCTGGAGAAATGCGGATCCTGTGACAAAAGAATTCCAGGACTTTAAAATTATGACGGATGAGAACATTCCCAATACCGTCAGCCTGGTAGGGATCGAATCCCCCGGCATTACGTCCGCCCTGCCTCTGGCCCGCAGAGTCCGTACCATCATCCTGAGCCATGAAGAAGAACGGGGCAGCAAGGTTCAGGAAAACGAAACCTTCGACCCCATCCGGAAGCCTATCCGCCGCTTTGCGGACATGACCATCGATGAAAAAATAGAAGCCATTCAAGAAAATCCGGATTACGGCCAGGTGTTCTGCCGCTGCGAAAATGTCAGCCGGGCGGAAATCCTCCAAGCCATCCATAATCCTCTAGGCGTCCATACCCTGACGGGCATCAAAAACAGGACCCGTTCCATGATGGGCCGCTGCCAGGGCGGCTATTGCCAGACCCGTATTACCCAGTTGATGGAACAGGAACTGGGTCTTGCCCCTGAAGACCTGCGGTATCAGCGGGAAGGCGGCTGGATCTTTACGGGAAAAGTACGGGAAAGCAGTGAGGAGGAATAAATCATGGCAGCAGCACAAAAAAATGAAACACAAACTTTCCGCACTGCCTCCGTCGTTGTGGTAGGCGGCGGCCCTGCGGGCTTGGCCGCAGCCGTGAAGCTGTATGACGAAGGAATTACGGATATCCTGATTCTGGAACGGGAACACCAGCTGGGCGGCATCCTGAAGCAATGCATTCACGACGGCTTCGGCCTTACCCGTTTCGGGGAAACCCTTAGTGGCCCGGAATACGCCCAGCGGTTTATTGACGAAGTGGAAGCACGCCATATCCCCTACATTACGGATACGACGGTCATCAATATTACGCCGGACAAAAAGATTTACGCCGCTCATTCTGACGGCATGATCCTGGTCCAGGCTAAAGCGGTAGTACTGGCTATGGGCTGTCGGGAACGGACCCGGGGCGCTCTGGCCATACCCGGTACCCGTCCTGCCGGTGTCATTACAGCGGGCGTAGCCCAGGCCTACATCAATCTGCAGAACCGGATGCCTGGTAAAGAAATCGTCATCCTGGGTTCCGGGGATATCGGCCTCATTATGGCCCGGCGGCTGACACTGGAAGGGGCCCACGTCATCGGTGTCTTTGAAATCAACCCCATTCCCAGCGGACTGCCCAGAAATATAGAGCAGTGCCTCCACGACTACGATATTCCCCTGGCTATGAGCCATACAGTATCGGATATCAAGGGCCGGGACCGGTTGGAAAGCGTTACCATCTCCCAGGTGGATGACCATCTGAACGTGATTCCCGGTACGGAAAAAGAATACGCCTGCGACACCCTGATCCTGTCCGTAGGCCTGATTCCGGAAAACGAACTGACCATCGGTGCCGGTGCGGAACTGGATAATCATACGAAGGGGGCTTTGGTGGATGAATTCTACCAGACCACAGTACCCGGTCTCTTCTCTGCAGGCAACGTACTCCACGTCCATGACCTGGTGGACTTCGTATCCATGGAAGCCGAAGCCATGGCCGACGGCATCCATACGTATCTGACGGAAGGCCTGCCCAACGTGGACATTCCTGTCCTCTGTGGCAATAATGTAGGCCATACAGTGCCTCAGCGCATCAGCGGCACGAAAGACTTCAGCCTGTCCCTGCGGGTACGGCAGCCAAAACGGGATGCCTGGATTACTGTAAAGCAAGGGGATTCCGTTGTAACCAAGAAGTTCGTAAAAAACGCCCTGCCGGCCAACATGATTGAGCTGAACGTCAAGGCGGATAAGCTGCAGGCCGGGAAGGAAATCGAGGTGAGCGTAGATGACTAAAGATATTACCTGCATCGTGTGCCCTAACGGCTGTACGCTGCATATAGACTATGAACAGAATGCTGAAAACAACATCCTGGTAAAAGCCGTCACAGGCTACACCTGCAAACGGGGCTTGGAATACGCAAACCAGGAAATGACGGACCCGAAACGGACCATTGCCAGCTCCGTGCTGGTAAAAGGCGGCGATGCTCCTCTTGTCAGCGTCCGGACCAACGGCCCCATTCCCAAAGCAAAAATCTTTGACGTCATGGCCGAAATCAAAAAGGTCACTCTGCAGGCTCCGGTCAAGGCCGGCACCGTGGTGCTGCCCAACGTACTGGGCCTGGGCGCAGATGTGATTGCCACGAAGACGGTGGACGTGAGATAACACAAATAAAGTTTGTTGGCATATACTAAAGGAAAAGCGGGACTGTGATTTTTCACAGTCCCGCTTTTCCTTATTTCTTATATCCTGTTTTTCTATCCACCGTGTTCTGCAGTGGTTCACCTGCTATATACCGTTTCAGGTTATCTGCCGCAATCTTCACGACTCTGTCCCAGGTAGCCGGCAGATGCTGGCCGCCGCTGACGTGAGGCGTGATGTACAGATTCGGCGTATCCCACAGGGGACTGTCCGCCGGAAGAGGTTCCGGACTGGTCACATCGATAGCTGCACCAGCCAGATGGCCATCCAGCAGCGTCTGCCGCAGAGCCTCCTGATCCACAGCATCACCCCGGCCGATATTCAGGAAGTAGGCACCCTGTTTCATAGCTGCGAATTTTTCTGCAGTGTACAGGCCCGTGGTAGCCGGTGTTGCCGGCAGAGCGGAGGCGATGACATCAGCCTTGGCCAGATAGGCATCCAGCTCATCCATGCGGCCCATTTCGTCCGCTTCGGGAGGAACGTCTCCGCTGCGACGCCGCATACCGATTACGTGGGCGCCCATGGCTTTGCACAGCCTGCCGAAGTGGCGGCCAATATCCCCAAACCCGATAATGAGAACCGTAGCCCCATCCAGGCTCGTAACCGTGCCTTCATCCGCCCAGGTATGTTTCTTCTGGTCATCATGATACAGGTACAGCTTCTTGATCATGGCCAGCAGCATAGCCAGCAGATGTTCTGCCAAGGCAGGTCCATAGGCCCCGGTAGCATTGGTCAGCTTTACGTCTTCAGAAAGGATGCCGGGAACACAATAGTTATTGGCACCTGCTGAATTCAACTGAATCCATTTCAAATCAGGAAGCTCTTTCATTTGAGCAGGAGGCAGATTACCGATGAGAACTTCCGCACCTTTGATTTTTTCTAAATCCTTGCCGTAATAAAATTCAGCATTTGGTGCAGCTTGTTCCAGAACCTTCTTCTGTACCTCGTTCACTTTCATAGCTACTGCAATCTTCATGTTCCGTTTTCCGCCTTTCATGAACTAATTAAGTATTTTACAAGCAACATTCTCTAAAATCAAACTTCTGATAATACCCGTAGGGGCGCATCGTAAGATGCGCCCGCTATTTTTTCTTGAGATTTCTTATTCAGCTTCACCAGCAGCTTGTGGTTTTTTAATCAGGTTTTTATAAACCAGCATAGCGATTACAACGACCGTTACCAGCAGGAAGAAACCGGAAATCGGAGTAGTCATAAAGGGAGCAAAGCTGCCACCGCTCTTCATAAGGCCACGGCGCAGGTTCGTTTCCAGCAGGGGTCCCAGGATGAAGCCCAGGATGATAGGAGCCAGAGGGAACTTCATGCGTTTCAGGGCATAACCCAGAACGCCAGCACCCAGCATAACCGCAATATCGAATACCCGGTTGTTAGCACCGTAAGCACCAACTGCACAGAATACCAGCACAACAGGCATCAGGATGTTTTCTTTCACAGTCAGGATCTTGGTAAATACCCGGATACCGGCATATTCTACAAACAGCATGAACAGGTTGGCAATCATCAAAGCAATGAAGATACCATAT
Organism: uncultured Acidaminococcus sp.; assembly: GCA_900314165.1. The sequence goes on along the minus strand of OMUE01000110.1, from coordinate 29,837 downwards.
ACAAGAGGAGCCTGAGTTCTAAACAGCAGAGGACCAGGAGTAATGCCGTGGATCATGAAGCCGGCCAGAATCAGAGCCGTAGTATTATCCCCGGGGATACCCAGCGTCAGCAGGGGAACAAGAGCACCACCGGTGCAAGCGTTGTTGGAGCTTTCAGAAGCCACGATACCATCCACGATACCGGTACCAAACTTTTCAGGGTGCTTGGATCTGTTCTTGGCTACGGAATAAGCAATGATATTGCAGATACTGCCGCCCAGGCCCGGCAGGATACCGATGGCCGTACCAATCAGAGTGGACAGGCACAGGTTGCCGCCCTGCCCTTTAACGTCATTGCGCGTAAAACCAAAGCCTTTGATTTTAGCAGCACGGACCGTCATATCCTTTGATTTGAACTTTTCTTCTGCCGTAATCAATACCTGAGAAACAGCGAACAGACCAACCAGCACAGGCAGCAGGCTGAAGCCCGCGTTCAGTTCCCCAAAGCCAAACGTAAACCGGGTAAAGCTGGTAATAGGTGCGATACCTACAAAAGAGAACATCATACCTACCAGACCGCAGATGACACCCTTTACAATAGAACCGGTGGAAAGGCCGGCAATCATAGTCAGAGAGAATACAGCAATAGAGAAATATTCATAAGGGCCGAACTTCAGGGCTACTTTTGCAATAGCCGGAGCCAGGAACATCAGGATTACATAGCTGATGGCACCGCCCAGGAAAGAGGCTACAATACCAACACCCAGAGCCTTTGCAGCTTCACCACGGGCAGCCATAGGGTGGCCATCAAAACACGTGGCTATGGACGAAGGTGTACCGGGGATTGATAACAAAATTGCGGAAATCAGACCACCGGATGTACCGCCGATATAAAGACCCATCAATAAAGCAAGAGCCGCAATAGGTTCCATACCAAACGTAATGGGCAGGAACAAGGCAACGCCCATCGTAACCGTTAAACCAGGGATTGCCCCAATGATGATGCCAGCCACCACACCTAAAAGGATTAATAAGATGACTTGGACATCCATGCACATTTGGATCCCTAAAAGCATATCTGCCATGTTATCCTCCTAAATCATGTCCAGCAGGCCTTCTGGCAGCATAATCCCGAATACATAAGCAAACAGGAAGTAAATGACCAGAGAGCCCACTACAGAGATAATCAAGAAACGGACATAATTCGTTTCTTCTTTCTTAGACAAAATCACCAGTGCTGCAAACAAATACAGCATGCTGCTCAACACAAAGCCCAGTTCAGTGAAGATTGCAATATAGGCAATCAGGACGACGAGCATAATCGCTGTACCTTTATAATTTGGCACATAATCTTTAGCAGGAGGATTTGCTTTCTCCGCAGCCATTCCCTTCCGGCCTTGTAAAAACAGGAAACCGGAGAAAAGGAACATCAGGATTGCTACGATTTTCGGAACGAAGTCCGCTCCGATAGTTGCCCCCTCTTGCAGCCCAATCTGGTAGGCGCCATAGTACAGGATAACTCCCAAAAGCATCCCTATTGCGCCGCAGATGGCATCATTTCTTTTCGGCATTTTTCTTCTCCTCTATTTTTGCTTCTCAGAATAAGTACATAGGCAAGTTTGTCCTGCTCACCTATGTACTTATTAAATCCTATTCACTTAGTGATTATTTCTTGCTCTTGTTGCCAGCCTTCATATCAGCTTCGTATACGGACCATTTCTTGTAAGTATCCTGTGCATATTTCGTAGCAGCAGCGGGATCCATATAGGTTGCGGACAGTGCATAGCTGTCTTCTGCTTGTTTTACGAAGCCGGGATCAGCAACAGCCTTCTTCATGGAAGCGGAGAACGTATTGATGATATCATCCGGAGTATCTTTCGGGAAAGCTACAAAGAAGAATTTACCGAATTCCAGACCTTCAAAGCCTTGTTCTTTAGCAGTGGGGATGTCTTTGAACATCTTGTTCCGTTTAGCAGACAGCAGAGCCAGAGGAACGAATTCGCCAGTCTTGATATAGTCTTTAGCAACAGCATATTCTACGTTGATAACGTCCGTGTTGTGGCCAGCCAGGGCAGCAATCTTGGCAGCGTTGCCACCGATATCCACCAGTTTCAATTTGATACCGGTCTGTTTTTCCAAAGCCAGGCCAACCATTTGAGGATAACCACCAACAGCCATACCGAATTCTACTTTGCCGGGATTAGCTTTTGCGTATTCAACCAATTGTTTCAGGTTCTTATAAGGAGTATCTTTATGAGTTACCAGCAGGGTGGTATCTGCAGTCAGGCAGATGCCGGCCATCTTGAAAGCATCCAGTTGATAATCAATCAGGCCGCTCAGTTTCGGCAGCATAGCTTCGCCATGGAAGAACAGGGCCGTATAACCATCCGGTTTTGCAGATTTCACTTTTTCCATACCGATGGTGCCGGAAGAACCGACGATATTGACGACAGGCATGGAAACCTTCAAATCCTTGGACATATACTGGGACAACAGTCTGGCGTTAGCATCCGTATCGCCGCCAGCCTTTACAGGGGCAATCAATTGGATAGCATTTTTAGGATAGCCGCCGCCTGCCTTGTTAGCTGCCTTCTTCTTGCTGCAGCCGGTCAGGACACTGCCTGCAACCAGAACTGCTAAGCCTGCCGTTAAAATCTTCGCCCATTTTGCTTTCATAATTAAACCTCCTAAATATTTGTAGTAGGTTTTCTCACCCTACTTAAAGCCTGTTATCTACTAATTCTTTATTTTCAATAGCCGCCAAAATCGGTGGTAAGGATTCTCTTACGTGTTCCCGCATAGCCTGCTCTGCTTTCAACTTATCCCCTTCCATAATCGTGTCCACTAATTTCCGGTGCCAGTAGCGGGGATATTTTTTCTGAGGTGCAACCACCTTCAACGCATTACAGAGAATCCAGAACAGATTTGTCCGTTTTAAAGCTGCCTGCAACATGTCGTTGCCCGTATAGGCTGCCAGATATGTGTGGAATTTCCAGTGATGCTGCCAGGCTTCTTCCTTATTACTTTCCAGATAGGGAACCGTATCCAGATCCAGGGCCAATTCAGAAATCTCTGCCTGCTGTTTTACCGTCATCTTACCGGCTAGCAGATATGCCACCTGACACTCCAGAGCTTCCCGCACTTCATAAGTTTGAATAATTTTTTCTTTTGTGGGAATCGTCACGAAAGAGCCCCATTGCGGTTTTGATTCTACCAGGTAGTTTTCTTCCAGCTTCTTCAAGGCCTCTATCACAGGAATCACGCTTACTCCCGTAGCTTCTGCCATCTTCCTGCGGGAAAGCTTCATGCCGGCTGGATATTCGCCACTGATAATCTTGTGGGCGATGATGTTATAGGCCACATCGGAAGCTGTCTGAAATTGAGGATTCACACCGTTCATCTCTCTCACCTTCTCTTATTGCTCAGGTTCAATCTTCACTTCCTTACCTTCAGAGATCATGAGCGCTTCTGTCACTTTCTGCAGTTCCAAGGCAAAGTCCAGGGATCCTAAGGTAGGTTGTTTATGTTCTATTACACAATTGCAGAAATACATCATTTCCTGATACATGCCTTGTACAAACAGAGCCTTGTTCTCTAATGTTGCTTTGCAATTCTGAGCTTCCCAAACCACTGCTCCGGTATCATCTCCGGGAGCGATGAAGGAAGTCGTTCTGCCATAAACTGAAGGAATGCCTCTTTGCAGCACAACTTTTGTTGTATTATCGATAGCCAGATGCCATTTCGGTGCATAGAAATGGTATTCTTCATTAGGCTGCGGACCAGAGGCCAGGTGAAAATTCCCCATTACACCATTTTTAAATTTTATAATGTTAGCACCATTTCTCTTTAATCCTAACACAGAAATGACAGAATCGACAGGCCCTCCTACTGCAAGAAGTACGGCCAGAGAATGACAGCCATTATTCAACCAGTCCGTCCGTTTCCGCTGAGCCATAAGCTCTGCGCCGTTTTCCGGCATCTTCATGGGATATACGGCCAGGATGCTTTCCAGGTTGCCATACTTCTCGCTGTCCCGAAGCTCTATGGCTTTCTGGACGGCCGGCATAAAGGCTTTCTTATAGCCTACAACGACGACTTTATCCTTTTTCTTAGCGATAATCTGCCGGATTTCATTGGAGTTCATGGCTACCGGTTTTTCCACAAACACGTTGACACCGGCTTCCAAGGCTTCCATAACCAGCCCTGCATGGACTTCCGGGGCGGCACAGATAAACACCGCATCCAGCTTTTCTTTTTCATACATTTCCTGCGGATTCTGGTAGCTGCGGCAGCCATACTGTTTAGCCGTCTTATCCGCCAGTTCCTTATTGCTGTGATTGCACACGGCTTCCAGCTCCACCGGCAGATAATTCAATGCCGGCAGGATATTTCTGTAAGAATGGGAGCCAATACCCAGGACCCCGACTCTCAAGCGCTTATCAAACTCACGTTGGTACGTCATCCTTTTCTCCTTACGCTTCAGCTTTATGTTTCAGGAATCTGCGAATTGCTTCTACAGCTACGCCATGATCTTCTTCTGCGGACAACCCGGAAACGCCGATAGCGCCTACCATGCCCGTGCTGGGAATGCTCAAGGGGAACGCCCCACCCTTGCATTGGTATTCCTGGGGAGAGTAGTAATCGTAGAACTTTCTACCCTTGGATTCATACTTGATGGCTGCATACATGGAGCAATGTTCGAATTTCGTCACCGTATTGATTTTCCGGTCTGCAAACAGTTGGTTATCCCAATTGGCACCTTCCATGCAGTAGGAGAATATCGTATAAGCACCTCTCCGCACTTCAATGTACACACCGGGCTTGCCGGCCTCTTTGATGTATTCCACAGCTGCCAGCCCGATGGCTAAGCAATCTGCATTGGACAAAGACGGTACTTGAAGTTCTTTTTCCAATTCTAATAATTCCGTTCCCTTATCACTCATTTTGCATCCTCCTTATGAGCGGTATCTCGTTGTGTATATTGTATAACTGTTATAACAGTATGTCAATTAGATTACTCTGACTTTTCTTAAGTTTTAATCACAAAATTTTTAAGAAAAAAGAAGCTGTGAAAAAATAGTTTTCACAGCTCCTTTTTATTGTCAGCATGGCTGACTTCCTTGCCCGCCGCAGGCGCCTCTTCACTCTTCGCTCTTCACTATTTTTTCACAGCCTCTTCTATCCTTCGGCCTGAGACTAAAGGCCAAAAAGTTTGAGATTCTCACACCGTCCCATAAGTCTTCAGATGCTGCAACAGATTCTGGGCACCTTGAAGAGCAGCCTGGACGGGAGCGTTATTATAGATGGCAATCTTGTAGCCCATGTCTTCCAATTCAGCAACGGTCACGATAGGGGTCCGGCTGTGAGCAAACAGGTCAATGAGGACAGGAACCTTGACTTCCTTAGGAATCCGCTTCATCATGGCCAGATTGCTGGGAGCTTCCACCAGGACCATGTCGGCTCCGGCATCCGCATAAGCATTGGCTCTCGCAATAGCTTCGTCAATGCCGCTTCTGGCAAGGGTATCCGTCCGGGCTACGATGACCATATCCGGATCCATGGTGCCATCAATCAAAGCCTTCAGCTTCGCGCACATTTCTTCTACGGTCAGGGAACGGAAATTGTCCGGTTCGTCACTGTTCTTATGCTTTTTCTGATCCCCAATGATAATGCCGCCTACGCCCAGTCGGGAATAAACCCGGCTGGTCCGGAAGGCATCCAGGGTATCGCCGGTACCCGTATCCACGTCCACCAGCAGGGGAATATCGATCAGATCATTAATCCGCTTCAGCATCTTCAGATCTTCTTCCACCGTCACCGTGTTGATATCGGTCAAATACAGATTCATACGGGACAATGTGGTCCCGCTCAGATAGGCCAGTTCAAATCCATTCTTCTGCACCAGTTTCGCCAATAGTGGTGTCGTAATGCCGGGGGCAATGATGATTTTATCTTTTTTTAACAGCTCCCTGAATTTTTTCCCTTTTTCGCTCATAATAGCTCTCCTTTTATGTATAAAATATCTGACAGAATGACCGGACCTGCCAAATTCTATGCTAGCTGTATTATACCATCAAGTAAGATAAAAAGACATTAATTACGAACCCTCCGCTGAACCCACCACCAGCCTTCGGCTGGTCCCCCGCCCTTGAAAAGGGCGGACATTGTACTAGATATCCCCTCCTATTCGTGGTATTCTTTAATCGAAATATCATTCTTATAATATTGCTGATTAAACTAGTACGACAAACCACGAATAACTTTCATATTGCACTAACCCGTAGGGGCGCCCCAGAGCGTAGCGGCGGTGCGCCCGTTAATCTTGTTGAATAGCCTGGATGCGGGTTTGCCGCCGGGGCCTGCGGCCCCTCTGGAAAACCCCTACGGAGTTGAATATGAAAGTTAATTACGGTTTTCTATACTAGATCAAGGAGGGAATTCTATGAAGCTATATGGCAGAATATGGCAAGCTGTCCTGCTGGGTCTGCTGCTGGTGAGCCATCCCCTGGCCAGCCAGGCAGCGGATACTTCCCCTGCTCCTGCGGCTAAGACAGAGACAGCAGCACCGGCTGCAGCCGCAGCAGTGAAAAAGGCCCCTGCGCCCAGAGTAGATCCTATGGCAGGAAGAGACCAAAAGCTCATTGAGAAGTACTACCTGACCAAGGGCAGGACCTATGAATGGACTACGGAGCTATTGAAGGGCCTGAATCCCCAGCTTACAGGGCTGCCTGACAAGCAGGAAGCCTATTACCTGCGGCTGGACAAAGACCTGACGGACAAATATTTCCGCCACATCAGGGCCTATGATGCTGCAACCCATGAGGAAAAAGGGGATTTCTACATTGCCAAGGATAAAAGCTCCGTGTGGCGGCTGGATGGAGACAAGCCGGGCATGATCTACGGCAGTGCGGAAAAGCTGCTGAAGAAAAGCCGGCTCATCGTGTATCCCCGCTACCTTGGCTTAGGAAACAAGGGCTTCGTACGCATAGAAGTACCGGGAAACGTGCCCTTGGAAGTCACAGCCAAAAGTATGGATGAGGCGGTGGCCAAGGTGGATGACAAACTCTACATCGAACCCGTAGCCACCGGCAAGACGAACATCCTGGTAGACTATGTCATAGGGGACCAAAAAGGTACGGAGGCCCGAACCCTCTCCGTAGTCACAAAGGAAGATCTCCAACGGCTGGCCTATGCGTCCTATGTACGCCAGCTGTATATAGAGCGCCTGATGTTCTACGATGATTTCTGGGATCCCTGGCCGTCCTGGGGGCCCTACTACTACCATCGACATCACTATCACAGACCTCCCCCGCCGCCACCCCGGCATCACCATAGGAGATAGTTGTTAGGGATTAGGGGATATTAGCTAGTGGGCTAGTTGCTAGTTGCTAGTGGGCTAGCGGTGCTCCGCACGGGAAGTCATATGTCATCTTCACACCTTGCCCGCCGCAGGCGCCTTTTCGCTCTTCCCTCTTCGCTTTTCACTGCTTTATGGATGCAAAAATGCAGGATATGCTGCTGTGCCAACATATCCTGCATTTTTGCAAGGGTTTTGTCATTCTCTATTTAAAGGAGTTTCATAAGGAGATTTCTTTAGAATTTTGTTCGTATATTTTCGAACTATCTTTATTATACTTATTTATTTGTTCGTGTATAGTGGTTCACATTTAGTTCACAATTATATTTTTTGTCCGTTCCTATATTGTAAATAATTTTACGGAATTTATGAAAATTCCAGGATTATATTCTGTATTTCACGGAAATTATGTCAGCTTGGCTGACCTCCTTGTCCGCCGCAGGCGCCTCTTCGCTCTTCCCTCTTCGCTCTTCGCTTTACACAAGCTACTCCCCTACTCTCCCCGCCAAACACGTAGCCAAAATCTCAATACCGGTGTACATGGCTTCGTGCTTAAAGGCCATATGCACATCGTGGAGGCCGGGGGCAGCGTCCGTGCCCAGAGCCAGGAACGCTGTCTTCAGGTTTGGATCCATATACCGGTAGCAATGGAAGTCATCGGAACCGGAAGTAACGATGGGGCCCACAGTATTTTCTTCGCCAATGACACTTACAATGGCCTGGCGCAGATGCTCCACTGCTTCCGGATCATAATCCGCTGCCGGACCGCCGGAAACCTCTTCCAGATCAGCTGTACAGCCTACGCTGGCAGCCGCTCCCTTTACAGCCGTAGCCAGCCGGGTCATGAGCTCTTTTACCAGTGGGTTATTCGCGCAGCGGATATCCAGGAGGATTTCTGCCTCATTGGGGATGATATTCGTAGCCAGGCTGCCGCCGCTGATCTTTACAGCCTTGCAGGACCAGGATTCCACAGGATTCAGCCAGATGGCATTGATAGCCATGATGATAAGGGCCGCTGCATCGATGGCATTGGCTCCCAGATGGGGTCTGGCTCCGTGGGCCTCTTTGCCGTGCACCGTAATCTTCGCTTCATAGCGGGCCCCATGCAGCAGAGCCGGGGAAGCCTGTCCATACCGCAATTCCTGGATGGGCCGGATATGGACGCCATACAGTTCGTCCAGGCCTTTGGCAGCACCGCCCTCCACCATATCCATGGCCCCATTGTCCTTTTCTTCACTGGGCTGGAACAGGCCCCGGACCTTGCCACTTTTTACCAGGCCCAGTTCTTTCAGGGCGATAAGCGTCCACAGGCCCATGGTCATGTGGGCATCGTGGCCACAGGCATGGACGCAATAAAGTTTGCCTTGTTCATCCTTATAAGGCAGGGCATCCATATCCGCCCGCAGGCCCACGGTGAGCCCCGGTTTTCCGCTATCCACCTCTGCAATAAATCCGGTTGGCGTAATGGCCTGCGCAGCAATGCCGTGCTTTGCCAAGACCTCCTTCAGATACGCTGACGTCTTCACTTCTTCCCGTCCCAGTTCCGGAATCTTGTGCAGATCCTCCCAGGTATTCATGATTTCCTGTTTATGCGTTTCTATAAACTCTTTCAGCATAAATATTCCCCTCCTCATATGTAAAAAAGCAGGTGCTTAAGCACCTGCTTTTATTGTAACAGATATTCATTAATAATATAGTTGACTTGCTAAAATAAGCTATTTAATTTCCTAATCAGCAGAAATCCGCCTGGCAATACACACACTGGCCGGCTTTAAACGTCATTTGCGGCACCAGCACCTGATGACCGGTAAACGTATTGCCGTTGATATCGCTGTAAGGAACCTCTTTCTGCTTCAGCCTGAAGACAGCCACGTCCGCTTCCGTGCCTTCTGCCAAAGTTCCCAGGTCCGGCCGGCCAATGAGCTTAGCCGGTGCCAGAGTAGCGCAGTCCAGTACATCTTCCAGTTTCATGCCGAAATCCACATACTTGGACAGGATTCTGGGCAGGGTATGCATGGGCTGCAGGAACCAGCTGGACATATTGTTGTCCGAACTGATGATATCCGGTACAAAGCCTTGAGCCACAGCCTTTTGGGCCGTTACCAGATCAAAATTGCTGCGGCCGTTGCAGCCGTCAAACAACACGCCCCGTTTACGGGCTTCCCACAGTCCTGGCAGGACATGGCCCTCTGCATCCAGACAGGTATTGACACCCCTATTTTGGTAAATATGGCAGATTACATCTCCCGGCCGCAACAGGGCAGCCAGTTCATCCAGAGGCAGGCTGCAGGCTGTCACATGAACGATGACTCTGGTACCGGCTTTTTCCGCGATTTCCACAGTCCGTTTCAAAGACTCCCGGGCCAGATCAGCTGAAATGATGTTGTCGGAAATCCTGGTTTTCAACCCTACTAATTCTCCTTCGTACTTTTTAAAGAAGCGGAGGATCTTCTCTTCATCAAAATATTTCGGATCCAGATTTTCTGGATACCGGTCGTTGGACTGGCCGCCGGAGGCTGCGAGAAGATAGCTGACGATGCGCACATCTGCAGGAACTACAATCCGTTCGTGAAACAGGTCATAACCTCCTACGCCCAAGGTGCCGCCATCCACGCCAGTCGTAATACCCATACAGAACGAAGAAGCATCGGCATTCACGCCATTTTCGCTGCCTTTTTCGTAATAATGAGTATGGTAGTCTATGAGCCCCGGGGTAATGAGACAGCCCGCAGCATCCACAATCTGCCTGTAAGACAAAGTGTCCGATGGCGTTGTGATCTTTCCGTCCACTAATGCTATATCCCGTTTTTGCAGCTCATGGAGAGCCGGATCATAAACCGTACCGTTTTTCAGCAGAAAATTCATAACTCCATCCTTTCTTTACTCTGCAAGTTCCCTATGAGAAAGGGGCGCCATACCGGCACCCCTACTGCTTACTTCTTTTTGCCTTTAGCCCGTTCCGTTTCAATCGCTTTCAGGAGCTGGTTTACGATATCTTCACCCAGGTCTTTCCGGACCATATCATATACTACATTGGAGCCTTTTGCCCGCAAATCTTTCACTACAACTGGTTCCAGCGTAATAATCTGGCAGCCTGCATCAATACAAGTCTGTTTATATTGTTTGATGCTGCTATCGGCTTTCGCATTGCCATAGGCTGTAGCAGCCAAAGCACATTCATCAACCAGTTTCTTCACGTTATCCGGCAGAGCCTGGTACACGTCTTTGTTCATGAAGAACGTAATGATGTGGCCTACATGGTTCGTTTCAATAATGTACTTCTGGACTTCCTGAACGTTGTTGCCGACGATATTCATGTAGGGGTTTTCCTGACCATCAATGGTCCCCTGCTGCAGGCCCATGAACACTTCCGTAAACTGCATGGGAGTAGGCGCTGCCCCTACGGCATTCCAGTAGGCTACATGGTATTTATTCGTCATAACGCGGATTTTCTGACCACTCAGATCAGCCAGTTTGTGCACAGGTTTATTAGAAGTCAGCTGACGGAACCCGGCATCGGAGTAACCCAGCATCTGGATGCCACCGGCGTTGCAATATTCATTCATAGTCTTGACGAAGTCACTGTGCATGACGGCACGCATCTGCGCCACATCATCAAACAGGTTCGGCATATCAAATACAGCATACTGAGGAATGAAGTCCACCAGGTCCGTAGTCATACCGGTACCGATTTCGATGGAACCGCTGACAACGGCTTCCGTAAATTCCGTGGTATTGCCCAACTGGCCGCTGGGATACAGGTCTACGGTAATCTTGCCGCCGGATTTTTCCTTGATCAGGTGGGCAAATTCTGCCACCATCTTATAGTTGATGGAAGAATCCGCTACGGTCATAGCTGCTCTCCAACGATATTCCCCGGGAATCTCATTGGGGTCGATGGCCGCAATATGTTTGCCGTATTCATCGGCATCCGCATCCAGGGCATTGCCTACGCTGGCAGCTACCTTCGGTTTCTCATTCTTGGACAGGGCGCTGACCAGGTTCATGGAAATACCGGGAATATTCGTAATGAGACCCAGAGAAATCAGGAATGTAACCAGGAAGGGTACGACGGCTCTTGCCAGTTTCAGCATAGGGATCTTCGTCATACCGGAAGCCACGAACAGGTTGATGCCCATAGGAGGGGTCACCATGCCGATAGCCAGGTTGCAGGTCATAATGATGCCGAAGTGGACGGGATCCACACCCAGCGCCGTAGTCACAGGCACCATAATGGGGGTCAGGATCATGATGTTGGGGATATTGTCGATAAACATGCCGCAGACCAACATAACCATGTTCATGATCAGCAGCACGACGTATTTATTGTCGGAAATAGCCAGCACAGCCTGGCTGATAGTCTGAGGATACCGCAGCAGGGTCAGTACTTTTGCAAACGCAGAAGCTGCAGCGATTACAAACAGGATGTTCACATAGGTCTTGGCACCTTCCATAAATACAGTGCCGAGATTTTGGACTTTAATAGATCTGTACACAAACAGGCAGACGAACAGCCCGTAGAATACGCTGATGACAGCAGCTTCCGTAGGAGAGCACACGCCACTATAAATGGTGCCCAGGATGATGACAGGAGTCATGAGGGCGAAGAAGCTTTCTTTAAACAGAGTCCACAGCCCTTTGTTATGCAGAGCTTCATAACTCTTCTGCAGCTTTTCCCGGTCTTCCCCATGTTTCTTGCAGTAAATGTAGCAGTAAATCATGAGGGCTACGCCGATAAGGATGCCGGGGATGATGCCGGCGATGAACAGTTTGGACGGAGAGGTATTAGCTACAGAGGCATAGACGATGTAGGAAATGCTGGGAGGGATGATAACGCCCAGACCGCCGGCCACTGTTACAATAGAGGTAGCAAAGACCTTATCATAGCCCATGGATACCAGGAACGGAATGGTCATAGCGCCTACCGCGGATACCGTGGCCGGAGAAGAACCGGAGATAGCCGCATAGAACATGCAGGTCACGACTACGGCACAGGGGAATCCCGCCGTCTTGTTGCCAATGAAATACCCAAAGAAGTTGAACAGCTTTTCAGAGATACCGCCTCTGGCCATAATCATACCGGACACCATGAACATGGGCACGGCCAGAAGAGTGAAGCTGTTCAGTCCGGAGAACATGGCCCGGGCTACGTCGCTGGCGCCAAAGGTGAAGCTGCTGTTTGTCAGGTTGGGCAGCATGGCCAGCAGGGAGAATACCCCGCCCACAGGTACGGCGATTACGAGCAAGACTAATAATGCAAGAAAGAATATCCCAATTGCCATGATTACAGTTCCTCCTTATCCCCAGCCAGATCAGCGCCGTTGTCTGCTTCCGTCTGAGCCTTACCGGTCAACACTTTGTAGATCAGCTGTACATACCGCAGGATACCCAGGAAGATACCGAAGGCCATGAGCCGATACACATCAGCTACAGGAATCCGCAGGGCTGGGCTGGCCTGATGGATGATGGCCGCTTTGCCGATCAGGTCCAGGGTTCCTTTGAAGATGAAGCCCAGGACAACAATCATGATGATGTCGCCCACCAGACCGATGGCTTTTTGCGCACCTGCAGACAGGTTCATGGTGAACGTATCTACCTTCAGGCTCACGCCCCGGCGAATGGCGCAGGGCAGGCAGAAGAAGGCGGACAGGGCCAGCAGATAGCAGCAGACCTCGTCGGACCAGGTCAGCGCATGGTGGAACGCATAGCGCATAACCACGTTGGCAAAGGATAATACGCACATAATTGCCAGAAAGATTGCAAGAATCACATACTCGAAGTTCTTATCCAACCACTTCAAGACCTTCATAAAAAACTTCCTCCTTTTTAAGTTCCGTTACCGAATCGATTATGGTTTTATTCTAAGGCCAAACTTATTAGTTGTAAACGAGTGAATAATAAGTATAATAAGAAGTAAAGCTTCTAATTCTGTATAAAAGGAGGCTTTCATTATGGATATGAAGGTAGCCGAATATGTAATAGCCATTGCTCAATACGGCAATATTTCCAAAGCAGCGGAAAAGCTGTACATCTCCCAGTCCGGTCTGAACCAGCAGTTGATCAAGCTGGAAGCCACCTTGGGGGTAAAGCTGTTCGACCGGGATAACCGGCACCTGCAGATTACCCAGGCCGGGAAGATTTTCGTAACGAATGCCATGGAGATGCTGCGTATCCAGCGGAATCTAACAACCCAGCTCAGCGACCTGAAACAGGATATCAACGGTGAAATCTCCCTGGGGCTTACCCATGAACACGGAATCGACCTGTTCACCGCCATCTATTTTGACTTCCACACAAAGTATCCTCAAATCAAGTTCAACCTGATGGAAAAGATTGTAGCGGATCAGTATCGGTTATTGAACGATGGGACATTGGATATGGGCGTGGTGATGCTGAAGACTCTGCCTCAGGATTTGCAGAACCATTTCGTCATAGAGCCTCTTTATAAAGAAGACTTTTTGCTGGGAATTCCCAAGGCCCACCCATTAGCGAAGAAAGCCGTACCCATAGGCAGTGGTAAAGCTCTGCGGGCCATCGATCTGCGGCTTTTTAAAGATGAGTTATTTTCCCTGATTTTTGAATCCTCTACCATGCGGCAGGAAGTACTGGACCCGCTGTTTGAACGCTGCGGTTTCCACCCCTACATCATGATGGAGACGGCCATGAATCACGCCCTGGCTCAGATGGTAGGAGAAGGTCTGTGCTGCACAATCCTGCCCCATTCCCGGGTAGCCGCTAGCAAGGACCGGGACAGAGTAGCCTGGTTCCGGATCCTGGAAAATCCCACCTGGTCCATCGCCATGATCCGACGCAAGGATTACCGCATGAGTCACAGCGTCCAATACCTGCTGAGCCTGTCAAAACAGTATGGCAAAGCCGTAGAACGCCAATTCCTGACGGAAAGTCCTGGATACAATAAAGAGCAGAATCAAGAATGAAAAAGAGGTGTTGCAGTTAGCAGATTTTCAGCTAACTGCAACACCTCTTTCCCACCGCAGGCTTGGATATGGTGCCAGACGACAGTAGTCCGCTGGACGGCCCCACCACCGGCTTCGCCGGTTCCCCTCCCCTGCGGGGATGACAGGGCTCTGCCCGTCCTGCGGACAGTCGCCCCCGTAGGGGGAGAGGGCCATAGCGACAGCTGGCGAGGGGGCAGTGCAGCGCACACCTTTTCTCTCTTCACTTTTCGCTTTTCGCTTTCTTCGTTTCTTCCTTGCCCGCCGCAGGCGCCTTTTCGCTTTTCACTTTTCGCTTTTCGCTTTACTTACTTATACTTCTTCTGCAGCTCATAATAAAACTTCTTATTCGTGAGCACGTGCCGTTCGTCGGAAGTGATCATCAGGTCGGGTTGTTCATCGGCGCCGTCCGTGGTGTCATTTTCTTTCAGGTACTCCAGGATTTTCTGGGTACCCCGGATAGCTGCTTTCATGGGTGCGTTGGCGTATAAGGCAATCTTGAAGCCCATTTGGGCCAATTCGCTGTTTGGCAAAAGCGGCGTTTTGCCGTGTTCTACCAGGTTGATCAGCGTGGGAGCGGGCACTTCTTTGGGAATTCGTCTCATCATTTCCACCGTACGGGGTGCCTCGATGAAGATTACATCTGCACCGGCAGCTACGTATGCTTTCGCCCTTTCAATGGCGTCGTCTATGCCGTTTACGGACACGGCATCCGTCCGGGCCACGACGACCATGTCCGGATCCACAGAACCATCCTTCAAAGCCTGCAGCTTTGCGCACATTTCCGGAATAGAAATGACCTGGTGATCTTCAAAATGGCCGCAACGCTTAGGCGCCTTCTGGTCCTCCAGGATGACGCCGCCCATGCCCAGACGGGAGTACTCCCTAGCCGTACGAAATACGTTCATAGGGCTGCCATAACCATCGTCAATATCCACCAGCAGCGGGATATCCACCGCATCATTCATACGCCGGACGATTTCCACGTTTTCCATCAGGTTGATGAGGCCGTAGTCCGGCAGGCAGAAGTTCATATTGGCCACCCCTGCCCCGGTCACAAAGGCCAGGTCAAAACCGGCCTCCTGGACTACCTTGGCCAGCAGCGGAGTCGTAGCTCCCGGCGTCACGATGAGCCCATCCTGCTGGAGTAATTTGCGAAACTGTTTGCTTTTATCACTCATAGAAGGGTCCTCCTGTATTTTTCTTTTATTGTAGCATAAAAGTGTCTTCCAGACGCCCCCACCATCCGCTTTACGCGGATTCACCGCCCCCAGTGGGGGCCGGATTCGGCTGGAGGCCGCCTCTTTGCTCTTTACTCTTCGCTACAGCAAAAATTCCCCTGGAACAGAATCTTCCAGGGGAATTTTGGTTTATAGTCTTATTTATTCTTGTTTCTATTGAAATTGATCAGGCAGCCGGCTTTGATGATTTCTTTTTCTTCGGCCGTCAGAGGTTTGCTGTACAGGCTGATGGGTACCAGCTTGCCGGCTTTTACTACGTAAGCAGGGATGTCTGCCAGGTCCCCGTCCATCTGGGCACGGATGCCGGGGATGTAGATGTAGTCCCCTACTTCGAATTCCGTGGGTTCGCCCTTCAGGTGCAGCGGCAGCATGCCCCAGTTGATGCAGTTGCTGCGATACCGTTTCGTAGCGTAGTCCTGAGTAATGTTGGCCAGGCCGCCCAGCACTCTCTGGCAGCTGGCTGCCTGTTCACGGGCAGAGCCGTCGCCGGGTTTGTTGGCGTACACTACGGAGCCGATTTCGGTATTGCTCAGGTCAGCCTTCACATCGCTGGCGCTGTTGATAGTCTCGAAGACTTCTTTCAGTTCAGGCAGCTCTTTGCCGGCTTCCCGGTCTTGTTCCATGGCCTTTACAGCCTTGCTGCGGCCTACGTATTCCGGATCTCTCCGGCTCAGGGTGAATTCGGCCAGGCCCAGAGGGTTGGACCGGAAGGAGGAGGTTTCACCGGAAGGAATCAGTTCGTCCGTAGTGGTTACAGGATCCAGGATCTTGGAGCAGACTCTCAGCAGTACGTTTTCGCCCAGTTTAGGCTGTTCCGGCCAGTCTTTGATGTTCGGGCCGTAGAACAGGTCTTTTTCTTTGTCAGCCTTGCCGAAGCCGTTGTACACTCTGGCTTTGTAGGCGCTGTCATCGAAGTGGTATTCAGGCACATTGCCGAAGCTGTCCGCAAATTCTTCCGCGCTGGTCAGGATGCCGCCGTTGGCTGCAGTAGCTGCGATGCTCCGGGCATCCATCAGGGCTACAGCGGACATCTGGCCTTTGCCGGGCTTGGAACCTTCGCGGTTCGGGAAGTTTCTCGTGGTGTGACGGATGGACAGACCGTCGTGGTTCGGGGTATCCCCTGCACCGAAGCAAGGTCCGCAGAACGCAGTCTTGATTACGGCACCGGCAGCCATCAGGTCCGTCAGCATGCCTTTTCTGGACAGGTCCATGAACACGGGCATGGAGGAAGGATATACGCTCAGGGTGAATTCCCCGGCACCGATGGATTTGCCTCTCAGCAGGTTAGCAGCTTCCACTACGTTCACGTAGTTGCCGCCTGCGCAGCCGGCGATGATGCCCTGCTGGATCTGCAGCTTGCCGTCGTGGACTTTGTCCGTCAGGCTGTAAGGAGCGCGGCCCTGGCTGACTTTTTCCGCAGCCTTTTCCGTTTCCCGCAGGATGTCCATCATGTTGGCTTTGAAGTCGTCGATGGCATAGGCGTTGGACGGATGGAACGGCAGAGCAATCATGGGTTTAATCGTAGACAGGTCTACCTTCACCACGCCGTCGTAGTAGGCTACGTCTGCAGGGTTCAGTTCCTTGTATTCGTTTTCTCTGTGATGTTCCTTCAGGAATTTCCGGGTTTCTTCGTCCGTTCTCCAGATAGAGCTCAGGCAGGTGGTTTCCGTGGTCATAACGTCTACGGCGTTCCGGTAGTCCGTGATCATGCTGGAGACGCCGGGGCCCACGAATTCCATGACTTTGTTCTTCACGTAGCCGCTCTTATACACAGCGCCGCAGATGGCCAGGGCGATGTCGTGAGGGCCGACCCAGGGATTGGGTTTGCCGGTCAGGTAGATGGCTACGACGCCGGGATAGGGGTTGTCCCAGGTGTCGCCCAGGATCTGCTTATCCAGTTCGCCGCCGCCTTCGCCTACGGCCATGGTGCCCAGAGCGCCGTAACGGGTATGGCTGTCGGAGCCCAGGATCATCTTACCGCAGCCGGCGAACATTTCACGCATGTATTGGTGGATAACGGCCATATGAGGGGGTACGAAGATCCCGCCGTATTTCTGGGCAGCAGTCAGGCCAAACATGTGGTCATCTTCGTTGATGGTGCCGCCTACAGCGCACAGGGAGTTGTGGCAGCAGGTCAGGACATAGGGCATGGGGAATACGTCCATACCGGAAGCCCGGGCCGTTTGGATGATGCCGACATAGGTAATGTCGTGGCTGGTCAGGGCGTCAAATTTGATTTTCAGGGCGTCCATGGAGTTGCTCTTGTTGTGAGCCTTCAGGATGCCGTAGGCGATGGTGCCCTTCTTAGCTTCTTCCTTGGAAACTTTCTTGCCCAGTTTGGCTTCGACTTTGGCTTGTTCTTCTTCCGGAACCAGTTCCGTGCCGTTCAGCAGATACGCACCGCTTTTGAATAATTCGATCATTATAGTTTCCTCCCCTTAGCGGGCGGGCCGACGCTTCGCTTTGGCACGCCCCTACAGTTTTATCAGTCTATGTATTGTCCCGCGGACTTCTGACATCTGACGTCTGACTTCTGACGTCCTGGCCAGAGGCCCACCCAAGTCTTAAAATACCATGGCCACGATGAAGTTGTACGCAGCGCAGGCCAGGATGCTGATAGGTACAGCAATCATGAGCAGTTTATTAAACAGCGTAGTCCGGTCTTCTTCTTTCGGAGTGGAGCCCAGGATCAGGGAACCGCCGGAAGAGAAGGGGCTGATGGCGCTGGACTGAGCACCCAGCACGGTGCAGGCAAACAGCACAGGAGCCGCAATACCCGTGGTAGCGGACAGGTTCGGGATCAGAGGGAACAGGGCAGGCGTTACGACGCCGGTGGTGGAGCTGAAGAAGCTCATGATGGCGGCGATGATGGAGAACGCGATGGGGATCAGGGCCACAGGAACGTTCGTGCCCACCCAGGTGCTCAGCATCTTGATGGTACCGGCTTTTACAGCCACGGCGATCAGCATGCCGGCGCCGGCAATCATGATGATGGTGTTCCAGGGAATCTTGGCGATGGCTTCCTTCTGAGGAGCCAGCTTCAGCAGCAGGCCGATGACGGCGAAGATGATGGCTACCAGGCCCACATCCGTCTTGCCAGCCATGTATTTGATGGCAGCGTTAGCAGGCATAATGGTCTTCAGCAGAGGGAAAATCAATACAACAACCATCATGGCGATCATAAGGGTCAGAGTGGTCTTCTGCGGAGCTGTAAAGGCTTCCGGTTGTTTGAATACGACGCCTTTACCAATGTTTCTATTAGCCTTCAGGCCGAACCGGAACACAGCAATCAGCAGCAGGGAGAACACCAGGGAGAACAGGAAGATTTCCATTTCCATATTGAAGGTATCCACAGCCTTCAGATTCTTGTTGGCTTCGTAAGCGGTATCAGCCAGGCCACGGAAGATGACGCCCAGGTTGGAGGTCGGGAAGTCCCCGCCGCACAAAGCGCCGCAGTTGATGGCCACAGCACCGGTCAGCTTATCCATGCGGGATTCATCGCAGATGACCAGAGTGATAGGAGCCAGGAAGGCCAGTACGGTGAAGTACGTAGCACCCATAACGGACAGCACCACGGCTACACCGAACAGAGCGAAGGGCAGCATGCCCGGGAATTTCCGGCAGGCATACAACAGGGAGCCGGACATTTTTTCCAGCGTGCCGTTGATTGCCGCAATATTGTAGAACAGAGATACGGACAGAATGACGAACATGGTGTTCGTAGGCCAAAAGCCAATCAGTTGTTTCGGTTTCAGCCCCATGACGAAGCAGCCGATGATGTAGGCAAAGATGATGCAGAACAGACCGGTGTTCAGTTTCGTCTTATACCCCAGGAAAATAGCCACCGCAATGGCCAGGATGATGAATGTACTCAGCATGATTTCTCCCCCTTATGTTTCAAATCTTAGTCCTTGCAGGCTCCTGCCGGTTCGTCCGGAATATCCAGCAGCCGGTAAGGAATGGTCTTCGTCATGTAGTAGACTTGTTCTTCCGGAATGCCGTGCTCTACCAGGTAGTGCATGTATTCGTAGATTTCCGTTTCCCAATCCGGGTTCTCCACCTGGCCGCCGTCCGTGTCCACCATGACGTGCTGGTAGCCGACAGTCTTAATGAGTTCCGCATTTTCTGCCAGGTTCATGTGGTAGGGCTGGCCCTTGCCCATGTTCTGAGCGTAGCACCGTTCCAGGATGACGTCGTAGTCTTTCACCAGGCGGATCTGGTCTTCCAGGGTGTAGGCACATACCCACCATTCCGGGTGCGTAATGACGATCTTCTTTACGCCGGCTTTCCGGGCTGCTTCCACGACTACGAACGCTTCTTCCGGGGAAACGTGAGCCGTAGCCAGCACGGCGTTATGGTCGCGGATCAGGTCGAACACAGGGTTCAGCTCCGGCACCACCTTGCCGTCCCGGACCAGTTCGATGCCGTCAGCCGGATTCTTGCCCATTTTTTCCAAGTGGCGTTTTGCGGACTGGGTGGGCAGCCAGATGACCTTGGCACCCAGCTTTAGGCCTTTTTCCACGGCTTCCGGGTTCACGCCACCGATGATCTTGTTCATGACCACGCCGCCATACATGGTGAAGGGAGTATCTTCTCCGTATACTTTCTTCACGTATTCCGTAGCTATGGCTGCGCGGTTTACGGTAAAGCCCAAATGGGATTTGATAACGATGGCCCGGGCGCCTACCCGTACAGCCGCATCAGCCAGCTGCAGGTCGCTGTAGGCCCGGTAGCGCAGGTCGGGATTCGTGTGGACGTGCATGTCGCAAATGCCTTTCAAGGATACTCTGCTCATTTTCTTTCCCTCCGTACAAGATTAATTAATTCCTTTCGCCTATAAAGAATATATCATATTTCATTTTGAAAAAATCAGAAAATTTGTTATACTAGGTATCGGAAAAACCGATGGGTATAAGGAGGATTTTTATGGAGCTGAAAGAGCTGCACTATATCATCGCCATTGCGGAAGAAAAAAGTATCTCGAAAGCTGCAGAACGGCTGTACATGGCCCAGTCCAGCCTGTCCCAGGCCCTGACCACCACGGAACATACGCTGGGCCATAAACTGTTTATCCGGACAGCCAACGGCGTGCGGCCTACAGAATCCGGTCAGCGTCTCATTCGGTTTGCCTATGGGACTCTGTCAGAATTCCACAGGGTCCGGGACGAAATGCAGGACATCAGCGAACTGAAGACGGGGCATGTGATTATGGGTATCAGTTCATTCCGTGGCTCTTACCTGCTGCCCCCGGTACTGAACGTATTCCACAAACGGTACCCGGACATCCATGTCCAGATTGTGGAGAAGAATTCCATG
The DNA here is from genome assembly GCA_900314165.1 of uncultured Acidaminococcus sp. The sequence continues at coordinate 8,988 of OMUE01000110.1, read as the reverse complement.
GCTCTGGAGCAGATGCTGCTGACGGGGGAAGTGGACATCGCCCTGCTGTCCAAACCGGATCAGCCCAGCCGCATCCAGGTCCGTCCCCTTATGAAGGATGAGATCTGCATCATCACCCACCCGGACCATCCGATTATGAAGCTGGCCGTACCCCAGAAGGAAAATCAGCGCAAACAAAAGCTGCCCTGGTTTATTGATATAAGCAAGGCAGCTGATTTTGAATTTTTGCTAAGCGGCTACGATACGATCCTGGGCCGGGAAGCCCGGCGCATTTTCCGCCGGCACAATATTACACCCATTACCTACAACGAGGACCTGACGGCTATGTTCGCCGCGTCCATGGGAGCCAGCGGTCTGGGCCTGGCCTTCACCTATTACAGCTCCCGGCACTATTTCCGGAATGCCGCCCTGCTGTCTCTGGGAGAAGACGGCTTCCCCCTGCAGCTGGTTACCGCCGTAGCTCCCGGCCGTTACCACTCGAAAGCCACGCTGGCACTGGATGAGGTGATCTTCGAGGTGCTGGGGGAATAAATTTAACGTCTTTCTTTGAAATCCTCTTCAATCCGCTTCTTCCAATGGGCATCGATGGGAGCGCTGCAGGCACGCATTTCGCAGACGGCGTCGGCCAAAACCTCGTAGTTTAAAGCCGTGCCCTTGGAGTCACTGTGGAAGTTGGCCGCCCGGTCCGCAGCGATGCCGAACTGGGCTGCGGTCCCTATGGCGTCTATATTAGCCCCTAGGAACAGGAATTCCCAGCCAGCCTCCTTCTGCTGCTCCACCAGCTTTTTCACGGCTTTAAACGTGTATTCCCGGCTGGCATTTTCCAGGCCATCCGTTGTAATGACGAAGATCGTCTTTTCCGGCCGTTCCTCTTCGCTGGCTTCCTTATGCACCCGGGCTATGTGCCGGATAGCTCCACCTACAGCATCCAGCAGAGCCGTGCAGCCCCGCACATAGTAATCCTTGCCCGTCATCTGGGGCATTTTCTCCAGAGGCACTCTGTCGTACAGCACTTCGCTTTCATCATCAAACAGGACTGTGGACACCAGCACCTGCCCCTCCGCCTTCTTTTGTTTGGCCAGCATGCTGTTGTAGCCGCCGATAGTATCGCTTTCCAAACCGCCCATGGAACCACTTCTGTCGAGAATCATCACTAATTCTGTTAAGCCCTTCTTCATATCCAGGACCTCCTTATTTTTGTTACTTTAAGTATAGTTTCCCGGATGGAAGAAGTGGTCGCTTGCAGAGCGACAAAAGAGGCTGTGAAAAATCACAGTCCTTTGCTTATCTCTAGTATAAGAATTTGCAAATACCTTTCTGTTTGCACTAACCCGTAGGGGCGCATCGTGAGATGCGCCCACAAAGGATTCTTAGCAAGAATATACTTTTGTGGGTTCATCTCACGATGAACCCCTACGGATTCGTACTGAAATTGAGTGTATATTTTATATAAAAAAAGATTGGGCTGTGAAAATCACGTTTTTTCACAGCCCAATCTTTTTTTAATTCAATTCCTGCTCTCCCCACCGGTCCAGCAGAGCATTGACCTCATAAATATCATATACGTCATTTTCCAAACAAAACATGACAATCAAATCTGCCTTGTTGCTGGTAGTAAGCCGGAAGCCGGCAGTGGCCAGCAGATTCTGGGTGTCGTCCAGGTTCAGCTTCAGGGCGATAGCCAGAGCCACGATGGTCTTTTTCTTTGGGATGTAGTCCTTGTTGCAGCGGATCTTGGAGAACAGCTTCCGGTCCACGTTGGCTGCCTTATAGACTTCCGGATCCGTCAAGCCTCGCTCGTCTATGAACCGCAGCAGCCGCTGCTGAAAGGATTCCCCTACATGCTGCAGCATTTCAGCCAGAGAAGCCCGCGGGGCCATACGGAGCCGTGAACAGGGCTTTTCCAATGCCGCATCATAAAGTATGGCACTTTCCTGCTTCTCCAGCAGTTCCCCCGTATAGTTTTCTTTTATATATTGGCTGACCTTTGCCAACAGTTCCAGCGAAAGCTCTGGACGATATGGTTTGCGTTTATCCATTATAATCCTTTCCTCTTGCAGGTCTTTACGAACCCACCACCGGCTACGCCGGTCCCCCGCCCTTGAAAAGGGCGGACAGAGATTCCGGACAAGTATCTTAAAGTCCGCCCTTTTCAAGGGCGGGGACCATTCCTTTCCAAGAATCCAAGAGTTGGAATGGTGGTGGGTTCATCATTTTTCAATTTCCTTCCCCACCAGATCCACGACCTGCTCTACTAAACGGGACAGCGAGTAATCTGTCACACCCGCAATAATATTATCACAGTGGTTTACGGGAATCAGGATCCGCCTGGCCGGGCTTTGGCCGATAGCCAGAGCCATTTTCGGCGTGATTTCCCCATACATGGCGTCCGCAATGACCATACCGATAGGGCCCACAATCACATCCGCCCTTTTGGCGCACACGACCACCGGATTTTCCCCTGTGGCCCCATGGTCCGCTCCCGCCTTCAACATAGCTGCCGTAGCTGCGCTATTAGTACCCACAGCCGTAATCTCTATATCCGGGAAGCGTTTTTTCAGGCTGTTGACCACCTGCCGTCCGATGCCGCCTCCCTGAGCGTCTATGACGAGAACGTTCATTTTACCGTCCCACTTTCTTTAAGCAGCTTCTTCGTAACATCTCTAAAGGACATGCCCTGATCCTGAGCGATTTGAGACACATCCTCATACTCGAATTTTGTCCTAGTGACGCCATAGCCTTCGGCCACTTTCAACCGTGCCGTACCCAGGCTGGTCTTCACCGGCTGCTGCTTACGCCGCAGGATATACCGGGGATGGTCCGTTTCCCGGACGCCCAGGGTGCTGGTATGGAGGAACAGGTTCTTCACCAGCAGTTCCTTGTCCTCTTCCCGACAGATGACGGACAGCAGGATGCCGGGGCGGGATTTCTTCATACCGATGGGAATCGTAAATACGTCCATGGCTCCCGCCGCAAACAGCTGCTCCATGGCGTAACCGATTTCTTCTCCCGTCATATCGTCGATGTTGCAGGAAAGTTCTACCACCCGGTCTGCAGCACCCTGCTCCACGGTGCCCCACAGAGCCCGGACGCAGTTGGCCTGGGGGAAGTCCTTCAGGCCCATGCCGTAGCCGATCTGCCGCACGGTCATGGTGGGCATGGACCCGAATTCCGTTACGAAATGCTTCAGCAGAGCTGCTCCCGTAGGGGTGCACAATTCTCCCTGGATGGTACCGCCATAGGTGGGCACTCCCTGCAGGATATAGGCCGTAGCCGGTGCCGGCACGGGCAGGATACCATGGGCACAGTGCACGTGGCCGCTGCCTACGTGGACGGGAGAAGCCACCACCTTGTCCGGCGCCAGCAGATGCATGATTAGGCATACGCTGGTTACGTCCACTACGGCGTCCAACGTGCCCACTTCATGGAAATGGATCTCCGTCACCGGTTTTCCGTGAGCATGGCTTTCCGCCTGGGCGATGAGCCCGTACACCGCCAGAGCATCCGTCTTTACCTGGTCCGCCACAGGCAGTGCCCCAATGATTTCTTCTATATGATGCATACTGGCATGATGGTGATGGTGATGTGCGTGGTCGTGATGATGCTCGTTTTCATGCTCGTGCTGATGTTCCTGTTCATGATGCTCATGCCCGTGCAGCGCACAGCCGGCACCAGACGCCTCGGCCCCAGTTTTTTCGGCACCAGTTTCTTCGATTCCAGTTTCCTCCTGTCCATGAATCCTCACACTCATATGGGTCCCCAGGATGCCGCACTTGGCCACCTGTTCCGCTGCCACTTCCACGCCGGGCAGGTTCAGGGCCTTGAGGGTCTCCCAATAGATCTGTTTCTGTTGTTCATCCAGCAATTCATACAGAGCTGCCGTCAGCATATCTCCTGCAGCGCCCATGCTGCAATCTAAGTACAGTACATTCATTTCTTTGCCTCCATATGGTTGATGCGGCTGGCCAAAAAGCCTGCTCCGAAGCCGTTATCGATATTCACCACGGACACGCCGCTGGCGCAGGAATTCAGCATGGACAACAGAGCGGACAAGCCGTGAAAACTGGCCCCGTAGCCCACGCTGGTAGGCACGGCGATGACGGGGCAGTCCACCAGGCCTCCGATGACGCTGGCCAGAGCCCCTTCCATGCCTGCAATAGCAATGACCACGCTGGCCCCCATGAGCTCGTCCAGATGGGCCAACAGCCGGTGCAGTCCCGCTACACCTACATCATACAGCCGGATGACCTGATTACCCAGCACTTCTGCCGTCAGGGCTGCCTCTTCGGCCACTGGGATGTCGCTGGTCCCGCCAGTAGCCACCACAATAGGGCCCAGGCCCGTAGGTTCCGGCAGTTTGCCCAGGATAGCAACACGGGCATCCTCATGGTAGTCCACAACTGGGAATACGTTTTTCAAATAAGCTCCCTTTTCTTCATTCACCCGGGTAGCCAGCACGATTTTTTCCCCGTTTTGGGTCAGGGCATGCATAATGCCGGCAATCTGTTCTGCCGTCTTGCCGGCCCCGTAGATGACTTCTGCAGCCCCCTGACGAGCGTGGCGCTGGAGGTCCACTTTCGCATAGCCCAAATCCGCAAAGGGCTGTTTTTTCAGTTCCAGTTCGGCCTGTTCTATGGACAGTTGGCCGTCCTTCACCTGCTGCAACAGTTGTTTCAAGTCACTTTTCATCCCGAGCCTCCAGGTCCAGGGTTACGACGGAATAAGGTCCCTGTAACTGCTTTAAGATGTCTTTCCTGTGCTCCAGCAGCAAGGCAAACTGGCTGCTGGGAAGCTGGATTTTCGCCACATCTCCTACAGCCCGGATACGGAAGTCCGAAAAGCCCAGGGAAAACAGATAGCCTTCGGCCTTTTCCGTCCGGGCCAGGTTCTCCGCTGTAATCTTCTGTCCCGTAGGAATCCGGGTAGCCAGGCAGGCATAGGAAGGCTTGTTCCAGGTAAACAATCCTGCAGCCTTGGATTGTTCCCGGATCATGGCCTTCGTCAGGCCGCACAGGCGCAGGGGAGACAACACCTTCATTTCCTGCAGGGCCTTCATGCCCGGCCGGTCGGACGCATCATCGGAAGCGTTGGTCCCGTCACAGATTTCTGTAAAGCCATCGGCTTTTGCCGCGGTAAGAATCGTAGAAAACACGTTCTGTTTACAATAATAGCAGCGGTTAGCCGGATTGGCCGTCACCCGCTCATCCGCCAGCACATCTGCATGAAGCACCGTAAAAGGCGCCCCCACATAGGCTGCAATCCTTTTTGCATCGTCCAGCTCAAACTCCGGCTGGAACGCCGCCTTCACAAAATAAGCATGAACTTCCTTGGCATACTTAGCCGCCGAATAAAACAGAAAAGAAGAATCCACCCCTCCGGAAAACGCAACTGCGATTTTCGGATGGGCGGCGAAAAATTGCTGTAAATTCATGGTTACCTCCTATGAATAATGGACGTCAGATATGAGACGTCAGACATCAGTGGTCCGCTGGACGCCCACTTTTCACTTTTCACTTTTCACTTCTTTAAGTGTATCATAAACGTCCCCGTATATTTTACTTCCGGCAGATATTTTGCATAAAAGTCATTCATTTCCTTGATAGGATCGATGTCTTTGAATTCGTCCGGATACAGGATCTTGGCAATGTATTCCAGGAACGTGTAGTCCACCATGGTCCGCAGGCTGCCGTGGTCCACGCCGTAGACTTCGTTATTCTTCACAGCCTTCAGGTTCTGCCATTCCGGTTTGGCCGCAAAGCCGGCCAGGCGCTTCTGTGCCAGGTCTTCCGGCACCGTAAAGCCCATGCGCATCTGGTCGCCCTTTGTGTCCTTAGCCCAGATGCTGCCGCCGATGATGATGACGTCGGGGTTCTGGCTGGTCACATATTCCTGATCCAACACGCCATAGCTGCCCTTCAGGGTATCCCCCAGGTTTTTGCCGCCGGCCCGGGTAATCATGGAGCCCCACAGGATGTTCCGGTAGCTGTTGCCCATTTCTCCGGCGCCTTTATTGCCGATTTCCATAAAGACCTTCCGGTTCTTTTTTGCAGTAGGGATGGCTGCCACCCGTTTGTCCACCAGTTCAAAGGCTTTCTTATAGGCATCGTTTTGTACTTTCGCTGTTTTTTCCCGGCCTAACAGTTTCCCCAGGATTTCCGTACTTTGGGTATGGTTTTCCACGGTCTCCGCATGGTAGTCCAGCACAACGACTTTAATACCGGCTTTTTCCAACAGGTCGATGTTCTGATTATTTTCCCGGAACTGGGTCTTGTCAATGAGCAGCACATCCGGCTTCAGGGACATGATCTTTTCTATATTCAGCACGTTATTATGATAGCCGCCGATGCTGGGAATCCGGTCCGGATTGCCTTTTTTCAATTTCGGGAACGCCGCAGAAAACACCTGGCTTTCTCCGTAGCGCACGTCTTCCCAGCCATCCATGGTCATGCCCACCACTTTGTCCAGGGCCTTGGCACCGCCTACAGCCAGATAGTTCAGGAGGTAATCCCCAATTACGATTCTTTGAGGCATTTTAGCCAGCTTTACATTCCGTTTTTCCAAGTCCGTAAACGTAATAGCCGTCTTGCTATCCGCCTTTGTTTCCGGCTTTGCCTGTTTAGCTCCATCACTGCCGCAGCCAGCCGCTGCTACCACCAGCATAGTAGAACACAATACCGCCGCTAATTTTTTCTTCAGGTTCATTCAAATTTTGCTCCTTTGATTTTTTTCAGAGGCCGTAATGGCGTCACCTGCACAAATCCTACAGCATTCTTCTCCACATCCACCGAGACCTGATATACCTGTTCCAAAATGTCCGGCCGCAAAACCTGATCCGGCGTATCTAACAGCCGCATCCTGCCATCCTGCAGCAGAAGCAATCTGTCGCTATACCGGGCCGCCAGGCCCAAGTCGTGGAGCACGTACAACGTCACAGCCCCGTACCGTCTCGTATAATGCCTGGCCAGGTCCATGACCAGCAGCTGATGCCGCAGATCCAGGGCACTGGTGGGCTCATCCAATAGCAGGACTTTTGGCCGGCCTACGAGAGCCTGAGCCATGAACACCAGCTGCTGCTGGCCCCCGCTAAGCTGCCGGACCTGACGCTCTGCCAAATCCCCCATGCCCAAGACGTCCAGCATGCCTAACACCCGTTCCTGCTGTTCCTGAGTCACGTGCCACCCCAGTTCTCCGGATAGGCCCAGCAGTACCATTTCAAATACTGTCAGGCTGGTAGTCACGCTGCCCAGCTGGGGAATCAGGGCGATATCCCGGCTTGTGCAAAGCGTAGTTCCGTCCCGCAATTCCCGTTTTCCTGTAAATGGAAGTGTGCCATGGATGGCTTTCAATAATGTGGTCTTACCGGCCCCGTTGCAGCCGATGATGCCCGTCATGGTACCGCCGCTGAAAGCTGCGGTCACGGGCTGCAGGATGGTCTTAGGCCCGTAAGCTACGGATAAATTGTCCAATGTGAGTGTAATCATGAAAACCTCCTGTTCCGCAGCAGAAGAGCTGCCAGGAATGGCACGCCTACGAGAGACGTCAGGATGCCTACGGGCACCATGGCTCCCTGGCTCAACAGTTTGCAGACCACGGAGGATACCAGGATCAGCAGGCTGCCGGAAAGGCCCGCCATGGGCAAAAGGAAGCGCTGGTCATCACCCAGAAGGATCCGGGCACAATGAGGGGCTACCAGGCCTACAAAGGCAATGGTCCCGATAAAGCCTACAGCCACGGCGATAAGCAGGGCACACAGACCGAACACATACAACCGCAGCTGATCCGTAGCGATGCCCAGGCTTCTGGCCCGTTCTTCTCCCAAAGTCAGGATGGTCAGCTTCCAGGACCAGCGGGCCAAAAGGGCCGTGACCAGCACCGTCACAACTCCCGTCACTACGACGCTGATCCAGGTAGCCCGGGACAGATTGCCGAAATTCCAGCTGGCAATGACCTGAGCCGTTTCCGGGGAAGCCTTATACTGCAGGAACTGCTGCAGGGCGGAGAAGAAGAAATTCGTGATAATGCCCGCGAACACCAAGGTGCTGGCTCCCATGCCCCGGCGCTTGCCCAGCAGGAAGATGCCGGCGGACGCAAACAGGGCGAATAAGAGAGCCAGAGTCACTGTGCCGATCCACAGATACCCTGCCAGGGAAATGCCGAACACGATGGACACGGCTGCCCCAAAGCTGGCGCTGGCCGTAATGCCCAGGGTATAAGGGCTGGCCAGGGCATTATGGGTCAGATTCTGGACCTCCAGCCCCGCAATGCCCAGGGCTGCTCCCACGAACAGACAGGTGAGACTCATGGGCAGCCGCAGCATCCAGACAATAAGCGTATGGACCGTGGAGCCGGAGGGCCCGGCCATAAAAGCCGTCAGGAGTTCCTCCAGCGTCAGCCCTGCGGAGCCTGTACAAAGGTCCGCCACCAGGGCCAGCGCCGTCAGCAGCACCAACAAGGCGCAGATCCGCAGCCTGTGCCACAGCAGCCTGCCGTAAATCGTTTCTTCCATACCCACCGGGTAACCACCTTTCCAAAACAAAACAAAGGTATACAGCCCTTTTTCCAAAGGGCCATATACCTTCCAAGTACAATTCACCATTTCAAGTCATGCAGTGCTTCAGCACTTTCCATGAGCTTCATGCCCATGATGTATTATTATATCGTATTTATGGGATGGGGACAACTAGGGGAGTGAACAGAGAACAGTGAAAAGAAAGGCGCATCAAAAAAGGTACTTTGTTTTCACTTCCCAAGCAACTTATTCAGTTCGTCCACACTATGGATGATTTTGTTTTCCTGTACACCTTTTTGCCGGGCCAGAGTGACGGAATGTGCCAGCCGCTGGTCCTGAGGACCGGTCAGGGCAGCTGCGATTTCCTGATGGCAGGCTTCATATTCCTGCTCAATTTCTGCTACGTAAGCCCGGTACATGGCGTCCAGATTCCGGTCAAAGGCTGCCATGCGGGCATAAAAAGCTTCCAACTGCCGCCG
>OMUE01000225.1 GCA_900314165.1 uncultured Acidaminococcus sp. | reverse complement strand
AAACAATGAATAAGGAGGCTGTTGCATATGCAACAGCCTCCTTATTCATTGTTTCAGATATCATTTCTCTTCTCAACTAAGCTGGCATATGCTAAAATAGCATGGTAGTGACTCTTAGAAAGGGTGGGAATTATGGCATACGTAGCACTGTATCGTACCTGGCGGCCTCAGACGTTCGACGACCTTGTTGGGCAGCAGCCCATTAAGACCGCATTGACCAACGCCTTGGAAAGCGGCCGGATTTCCCATGCCTATCTGTTTGCCGGGCCCAGGGGTACGGGCAAGACCAGTACCGCCCGGATCCTGGCCAAAGCACTGAATTGTGAACACGGCCCCACGGCCCATCCTTGTGGGACGTGTACAAACTGTCAGGAAATCACCCAGGGCACATCCGCCGACGTCATCGAGATCGACGCGGCCTCTAACCGGGGGATTGATGAAATCCGGAAGCTGCGGGAACAGGTGTATTTCGCCCCTGTGTCCAGCCGCTACAAGGTGTACATCATAGACGAAGTGCACATGATTACCACCGATGCCTTCAATGCCCTGCTGAAGACTCTGGAGGAGCCCCCGGAACACGTGGTGTTCATCCTGGCTACTACGGATCCCCAAAAGATCCTGCCCACCATCCTGTCCCGCTGCCAGCGGTATGATTTTCACCGGGCTACGGTCCAGGAAATTGCGGAACATCTGGCAAAGGTTGCCGCGGGCAGCCATATCCAGGCAGAGCCGGAAGCGTTACAGCTCATGGCCATCCAGGCGGACGGCGGGCTGCGGGATGCCCTGAGTCTGTTGGACCAGTGCAGCGTCATGGCTTCTCCTGTCACTACGGATACGGTTCGTCAGGTTCTGGGCATTGTAGGCCGGGAAAAGCTGCGGCAGCTCATGGAGCAGCTGGGCAAAAAGAACCTTTCCGGGGCCTTGGATACCTTGTCGGATTTGTTAGCCCAGGGCAAGGAAATGGACCAGATCCTGTTGGAATTATTGTCCTATTTCCGGGCTCTGCTGCTGTTTCAGGCGGACCGGGAGTACCAGGAAATCTATCTGACGGATACGGCGGAAGCTCTGGAAAAGCTGTCCGGGCTCTTTACTCAGGCACGCATCATCGCCAGTGCCCAACGGATCCACAAGGCTATTGTGGATTGTCGGTATTCTCTGCGGAAAAAGATCGTAGGGGAATTGTGCCTGTTTGACCTGTGCGAAAGCCGGGACGACAGCAAAGCGGCTCTGGAAGCCCGGATCGAAGAATTAGAACAGCAGGTCAAAGACCTGCAGGCAGGAGGCGCACCCCCTGCAGCCTGGACGGCCCCAGTACAGCCAGTACCCCAGGTTTCTCAACCCGTTTTCCCGCCCACACCCCAGAGGGAACCGGCCCCAGTGGCACCTGCTTTTACAGCCCCGGCACCCCGGAGAGAGCCGTCGGTGCAGATTCCCACGTTTACCCCACAGGAGCCCCGCAAGCCCAAAGCTCCGGCTCAGCCCATGCCCTGGGAGAGACGCCAGCCGGCAGCGGCCTGGAATGCCGGAGACACAAGAGCTCCCGGCAGCCCGGTGTATGTGACGCCCCAGGGTCAGGAGCAGGGCCAGAAGCTTTGGAATGGTGTCATCCAGAGTATGGGCCGCAGCGGCAAAAAAGTGTACCATATGTATGCAGAACATGGGCATGGCATCATGTACACCGGGTCCGAGCTCATCATCGGCGTGGACATGAAGTTTGCCAAGGAGAGAATGGAAGAATCTGATCTGCACAATCTGATTTTATCCGCTCTTTCGGCCTTGACAGGCAAGGCAATCAGTCTTACAATCCTCCTCAAAGAGGAAGAAAAGACCTTAGTGAAACGAGCTCCAGCCGGGGCTCCGCCTAAAAAAACGGCAGCAGCAAAACCGAAGATCCAGGTTCCCGTAGAACCGGAGCCGGATTTCGGTCCCATGGCGGAACCTCCGGAGGACGATATTCCCCTGCCGGAACCCAGTGACGAAGAATACGCCATGGCCGGCGTGGAAGACGAACCCACAGAACTCCCGGACTCTGTGAAAAAGGCTATGCAGGTGTTTGGGGGAAAGCCTGAGATAGTGAAAAGCGAAAAGTGAAGAGCGAAAAGGCGCCTGCGGCGGGCAAGGAAGAAATGAAAGTGAAAAGTGAAGAGCGAAGAGGGTGCGCTGCACTGCTCCCTCGCCAGATGCTTGGCAGCGGACCACTGACGTCTGATATCTGACGTCTGACGTCTCATCCAAGATAAATAAATAAGGAGGAAACAACAATGTTTAAAGGCGGCGGTTTCAATAATATGCAAGGAATGCTGAAGAAGGTCCAGAAAATGCAGAGCCAGATGGCCAAACTGCAGGAAGAACTGAAGGAACGTACAGTGGAAGGTACGGCCGGCGGTGAAGCGGTAAAGGCCGTGGTCAACGGCGATAAGAAGCTCATCAGCCTGACCCTGTCCCCGGATGCCGTAGACCCTGAAGATGTGGAAATGCTCCAGGACCTGATCGTGACGGCCATCAATGACGCCATGAAGAAAGTGGACGACATGACCAACGCAGAACTGGGCAAAGTTACCGGCGGCATGAAACTGCCGGGCATGTTCTAATCCATTATGGCCATGGTAAAACCTTTGGCCAGGCTGAACGAGCAGCTGCGCAAGCTGCCGGGCATCGGCTCCAAGTCGGCCCTGCGCCTGGCCTATCATGTGCTGGATATGAAGCGGGACGATGTGGAGGCCCTGGCCCAGGCCCTGCTGGACGTAAAAGACCAGGTGCACCTGTGCCGGCAGTGTTTCGACCTGTGCGAAGGGGACTTGTGCCCCATCTGCCAGGATGGAGAGCGGGACAAATCCCTGATCTGCGTGGTGGAGCAGCCCCAGGACGTAGCCGCTATGGAACGGACCCGGGGCTATAAAGGCCTGTATCACGTGCTTCACGGCGTCCTTTCGCCCCTGGACGGCATCGGTCCTGAACAATTGAAGGTCAAAGAACTGCTGCGCCGGCTCCAGACCGGTACCGTGAAAGAAGTCATCCTGGCTACAAATTCCGATGTGGAAGGGGAGGCCACGGCCAGCTACCTGGCCAGCCTGCTGCGTCCCAGCGGTGTGAAAGTCAGCCGCATTGCCCACGGCCTGCCCATGGGGGGCGACCTTGAATATGCGGACGAGCTGACCCTGTATAAAGCCTTGGAAAATAGAAGAGAATTATGAAAGGTGGCGGCATAACATGGATGTGTATATTGCTGCAGGCGTAGGCCTTATTGTCCTGTTTATCTTTATCAACATGTTCTCCCTGTCCCTGAAGCTGTTGTGGAATGGCCTGTGCGGCGTCGTTCTGCTGTGGCTGTTCAACATCCTGGGAGGCATCTTCGGAGTCACCATTCCGGTGAATTTCATCTCCGCCCTGGTGGCCGGTTTCTTCGGCGTACCCGGCGTCATCTTCCTGCTGATTTACCATCTTATGAGTCTGGGAAGCTCAGGGACCGTATTATGAATTTCATGCACAAAGCAGATAGCGAGAAGCTGCGGGTGTTGTGCTACCTCATCATCGGGGGCACGGCAGCGCTGTTCGAGTGGTCCCTGGTGTACGTGTTCAACTCCATTGTTGGGATGAACTACCTGGTGGCCACGGCTTTGGCCTATCTGTGTTCTACCATCTGCCATTATCTGGCAACGAACGTGTGGGTGTTTACCAGCGGAGTCCGGTACAGCAAGGGCAAGGAATTTTCCCTGGTGCTGTTCGTGTCCACCCTGGGCCTGCTGTTCAATGTGCTGCTCATGAGGCTGTTCGTAGGCGTTTTGGGCTATCCTGTCATGGGGTCCAAAATCGCTGCGTCCGCCATCGTGACTGTGTGGAACTATTGTTCCCGCAAAAAATGGATTTACTAAAGGAGTCAAATGTCGACCATGCTTCGTCATAAAGTAGATATAAATACCTTTGAAAGGGTTCTGCTCATCCACAACCATAATGCGGGGAAGCAGGGCATCTTTCTGGGGCTCCACAATAATGTACAGGACATCATCCATCGGTTGACGTCTAAATATGGCTCGTCAAAATTCCAGACCGTAGAAGTCAGTACGTTCCGGGAAACCCAGGCCGTGGCCCGCAAAATGGTAGCGGACCGGATCCAGTGGGTCATCGTGGCCGGCGGGGACGGAACGCTGCGAGCCCTGGTAGAAGAATGCGTGCGGCTGGATTACTGGCCCTACATCAGCATCTACCCCGCAGGCACCGTGAACCTGGTGGCTAAGGAACTCATGCAGAAGACGGACGTGCACAACTGGATGTACCGGGTGTCCAAAGGGATTACGACCCCTGTGTGCCTGGGCAAGGCCAACGACCGGATCTTCCTGACCGTGGCCGGTATCGGCGTGGATTCCCTGGTGGTGAGCCAGGTGACGCCCAAAGAGAAAAAGTATCTGTCCACCCTGGCCTATGTACGGCAAGGCGGCAAGATGGTGGGCCATGAGCTGCTGCTGCACAACTGGAAATACTCCTTTGAAGTTATGGTGGATGGGGATGGGGTGTGGCACAAGGCCAGCTCCGTCATCGTTACGAAGAGCCGCTACTATGCAGGCCGGTTTTCCCTGGTGAACGGCGGTTCCCTGTCCAATCCGACCTTATATGCCTGTGTGTTTACGAAAGAACGGTGCGTGGATTTCCTGCGCTATACGGCCCTCATTGCAGCCGATATGCTGAGCCTGGACAAGAGCGTACAGGTTTATCCGGCCAACCACGTGGATATCCGTTGCAATGTGAAACAGTTCGCGGCAGAGCTGGATGGGGATGCGGTGGTATCGTCCCCTCTGTCCCTGGACATCCTGCCCCGGCCCTTGCATTTCATTTCGTAATGAGGTAATGCCTTGAAAAAGAAACTTTTGGTGGGGCTGGTGCTGCTCATCAGCCTGGGCGTGGAATATTATATCCAATATATGATGGTGAAGGACATTGTGCCGTTCCCCTTTGTGGAATGCTGGTACTTCACCCTGAACTATTTTCTGCGGGACGTGCTGCTGGTGCTCACGTTCTGCCTGCTTTTTGTGCGCCGACACCGGATTCCCGACCGGATCCACCGCTATTTCCCTGTAGTAGTGACGGGAATCCTGTACCTGTTGGACGCGGCATTCATGGTCACGTACCTGGAACTGGATCGGGGCTTTATGACCACCCTGGCCGTGCTGACCGGTCTGTTCAACAACATCGTCATCGTGCTGCTGGCGGCCATGGTGTACCATCACTGGCCCAATAAGTGGATGAAGCTGCTGTATTTCCTGGTGTATTATGCCACCTGCGTGCTCATCGTAGGGGACGGCATCTATTTCTGGAATACCAGCATGCATGTGGAATCCGTGCTGTTTGACAACCTGAACATGTACGCTGTGAAAGGCATTTTCGCCACCACGGAAACTCAGCATCTGGCCATTATCGGGGCCGTACTGCTGGCCTTTATTCCTTTGTTCCGGGTCAGCAAGCCTCAGCGCCGCAAGCCGAACCTGCCCTGGTCCCTGCTGATGGTGGCTGTGTTCACCATGGTGCTGAACGTGTCCTACGCCCTCCTGACGGAAGGCATCTTCTATATTTCCGACAATACCTTGGGCATGGATATCGAAGTGGATATGGAACGGGGCCGCAAACCGGCCCGGCGCATGGTGGCATTCCCTATCAACGTGAACTTCGTCCATAAGGCTCTGTTCAAGACGGATAAGGTGGTCATGGACCCCTGGAAATACACAGAACGGCAGCTGACGGATCAGGACAAAGTCACGCTGACGAAGCTGGGCATCCTGCCTAAGGTAAAGGCGGAGCTGCCTGCAAAGCCCGTGTACGACAGAGTGGTCATGCTGATCCTGGAGTCCGTGCACCGGGACTTCATCCATTATTACAACCCGAATATTCCGGCGGAAACCACGCCGAATCTGGATAAACTGCTGAAGAAATATCCGAAGCTGGACCATTATTATTCTTCGGCCGTGCCTACGACCCAGGGCCTGAACGCTACGTTCCGGTCCCAGCTCATCTATGACAAGGATCTGCCGGGGGAAAACCAGCCGTCCCTGTTCCGTATCCTGCAAGAGGCCGGCTTCGGGGGCTATTTCTTCAACGCCTCCAGCCGCTACTACGCCAACGAGTACCGGGAATATCCGGCCCAGTTCGGCATGGAACATTACACGGCTAAGGAAGATATCGGCAACATGGGCTACAAAGGGGCCAGCGGCTGGGGCTTCCACAACGACGTCATGTACGATGTGGCCCTGAAGGCCCTGGCGGAACATAAGGACGAAAAGCTGTTTATGGTCTGCAAGACTCTGGACATGCACCAGCCCTATCCCTATTATGGCTTTACCTATGCGGAGATGCCCGAGTCCGTCCGGGACCAGGGCACCGCTACGGTCTGCGGCATGTACTGGGTGGACAGCACCATCCAGCATTTCCTGGACGAAGCGGAAAAACAGGGCCTCATGGACGACCGGACCCTGTTCATCATCACCAGTGACCACAATCCTCACTCCGGCGGGGAATACAAGAATCTGGTGACGGTTGCCAAGAATAAACAGAATGTGGCACCCATTCCCATCCTGTTTGTCAGCAAGAACCTGAAGCCCTTCGAGGATTTGGATGAAAGCCGCTACGCCAGCCAGGAAGATCTGGCACCCACGATTCTGACCCTGCTGGGCCAGCCCGTGCCGGAGGAATTCATGGGCACGGATCTGCTGACACCCATGGACCATCCTTATGCTCTGGGCTATTTTGGCGGCAGAGCGTTCTATTATTCGGAGGACGTGAATTTCTCTGCCAACATGGACGAAGAAAAGCCTGACACCCCCGAAAAAGACGCCATCGCCAACTACCTAATGTATGGCTACGTGAAGCGGCATATCAAGTATCTGCCACCGAAACAGTGAAAAGAGAACAGTGAACAGTGAAAAGCGAAGAGGGTGCTCTGCACTGCCCCCTCGCCATTGCATTTGCAATGGCCCTCTCCCCCTACGGGGGCGACATCCCGCTGGGCAGCGCCCTGTCATCCCCGCAGGGGAGGGGAACCGTGCCGAATGGCACGGTGGTGGGGCCGTGCGGAGCACTTCTAATCCCTTAATCCCCTTTAATCCCGTAGGGGCGGTAGCAGACTTTTGCGTGAGCAAAATGTCGCCTGTTCCGCCCTTTTTTACTAGGAGCTGATCCTTTGACCATTACCAATCCTACATTTTCATACCGTTTGAAACGCATCCTGTCCGTAATGGTGCCCATCCTGGTAACCCAGCTGGCCATTACGGGCATGAGTCTGTTTGACACAGTCATGAGCGGCCACGCCGGCACCAGGGAACTGGCCGGGGTGGCTATCGGCACAAATATCTGGATGCCCGTCTTTACGGGGCTCAATGGCATCCTCCAGGCCCTGACCCCCATCGTGGCCAATTACCGGGGAGCCAGGGAGCACGGCAAGATTTCCGGTGCCGTAGCCAGCGGTTTGTGCCTGGCCTGCAGTCTGGCTGTGTTTATCATTCTGGTGGGCAGCCAGGCCCTGCCCAGGATCCTGGATACCATGAGCCTGGAACCGGCGGTGCGGACCGTAGCCTTCCGCTACTTGTCCTTTGTGGCCCTGGGCATCCTGCCCCTGTTCTGCGCCAGCATCCTCCGGTCCTTTGTGGACACCATGGGATATACCCGGCTGACCATGCGGCTGTTCCTGCTGACCATGCCCGTAAACGCCAGCCTGAACTACATCTTTATCTTTGGCAAATTGGGGGCCCCTGCCATGGGCGGCCCCGGAGCCGGCCTGGGTACGGCTATGACCTGCTGGCTGCTGGCCCTGTCCTTTTCTTTGTTGGTGCTCCGTCTGCGGGTCTTTAAGGACTTTCGCGTGTTTGCCATTCGGCAGGGCTTTGCCTGGTCCCATATCCGGGAACACTTCCGGGTGGGCATCCCTATGGGCGTGGCCATCCTGCTGGAAACCAGCATCTTCGGTATCGTTACCCTGTTGGTGGCCCGTTTTGGCACCATTGCGGTAGCAGCCAACCAGGCGGCCATGAGCTTCTGCAATGTGCTGTACATGGTGCCTTTGAGCTTTTCCATTTCCCTGACCATCATCGTGGGAGCCTATGTGGGCGCCCGGAATTTTGAGCAGGCCCGGATTTATGCCCTAACAGGGCGCATTGCCAATATCCTCATAGGCATGGTGTTTGCCGTGAGTCTGTACCTGGGCCGGGGCCTCATTGCGGCACTCTATACGGAAGATCCCCAGCTAATGGAGCCCGTGAAGCATTTCCTGGCCTTCGCCGTGTGCTTCCAGCTGTGTGACAGTACGGCGGCTCCCATCCAGGGCGTCCTGCGGGCCTACAAGGATGTGAAGGCTACGTTCTATTCCGCCCTCTGTGCCTATTGGGGAATCGCCATGCCCTTTGGCTTGTTTTTGGTGTATAAGCTCCACTGGGGCCCGGAAGCCTACTGGATCGGCCTGATCACCGGCATCTTTTTCTCCGCCGTATTTTTGACCCTGAGGCTGAGGTTTATTGAGAGAAAAGTGAAAAGAGAACAGTGAAAAGAAAAAAGGGTGCGCTGCACTGCCCCCTCGCCAGATGCTTGCATCTGGCCCTCTCCCCCTACGGGGGCGACAGCCCTCCGGGCAGCGCCCTGTCATCCCCGCAGGGGAGGGGAACCGTGCCAAATGGCACGGTGGTGGGGCCGTGCAGCGCACACTAGTATAGAAAATTATGATTAACTTTCTATTTGCACTAACCCGTAGGGGCGCATCGTTAGATGCGCCCACCAAGGAATCCTTTACTGAGTAGCTTTAGTGGGCTTATCTTACGATAAGCCCCTACGGATTCGTATCAGGGTTTTGCATCTATATTAAAGTTAGAGCAAACAGCAAGCTATTTAAAAATTCTTATACTAGCCTCTAACTTCTAACATCTAATGTCTGCCTCATGTTCTTCATCGCTCTGCGGGCACTGGCCCGGAGCAGGTCTACCTGAGGCGGAAAGAGATGGTCTTCCGTCTTGGGCAGGATTTTTTCAATGATTTCTTCTGCAGGGGCGGATGTCCGCATGGTGGTACAGGCGGCATTCGGCGTCGATGGCGTAGCCGTCCAGTCCCACGTAGCAGCCATTTTCATTGTAGAAGAAGTTGTTCCGGCGGATGGGCGAAACGAGATTTGTCAAGAGATGGATTGTGGAGAGGGAAATATAGTATGATAGAGGCAAAAAAGTCAAAAAGGAAGTGCTGCTCATGAAAAAAGTCAGGATTACCGTTATGCGGAAGGCCTGTTATGAAGATCTGATGGCAAAATACGAAAATCCTCTGGACAATGCCTGTGACATGGAGGTGGGCCAGGTGTTCATCGCCAATGGCTGGGAAAAGCCGGAAGGCCTTTGCCAAAGTGCCTGGGATACCATGTCTCCTTTTGTGCTGGCCCTGTCCCATGGGGCAGAAGACTTTTACGAAGGCTGGATGAAGAATAAACGGTCCGCCATGCTTTCCTGCAACGATGGCTTCCGGCCCGTGAGCTTCCTGTTAGAGACGGTGGAGTAGTATATTTGAAAATAATTTTCTGCTTGCACATCTAAACCCTGATACGCCTTCGTAGGGGCGTATTGTAAAATGCGCCCACCAAAGATTCTTTGCATGAGCATTTACTGTTTCTTATATGTATCCTGTCTCATGGTTCACTACAAACCTGCAGCTAAAACTCCTTCTATAAGAATAAATGCATAAAAATATCTTCTGAATTCCTATCATGTTTACAATAACAATAAAGAAAAATTAAAAACATATGGACGAATGAAAATCGCGAGTTTATAATTAAAACATGCGTAGCAAATAAACATCACTTATTCGAAACACGTTTATACTGCTACTGTAGGCAATACGATATCTGATTTGGGAGGGGAAATGTATGCTTGTGCAACGAACAAAGGTTAAAAGGATTGCGGCTCTGGGGATGAGCCTGTTGTTAGGGGCTTCTCTTTTGCTGACAGGCTGCGGCGGGGGCAGCAACAAGGGGGCTTCTGACGGTAGTGCCAAGAAAGATAAAACGCTGACCATCGGGATGACTACGGCTCCTGCTGAACTGAATCCACTGGAAACACCGGATACAGCAGGCCGCTATGTGTCCCGTTTTATGTTTGATACCCTGTTGGGACAGCCGGAACCCAATAAATTTACACCCCATCTGGCCAGCAGCATCGATACAAAAGACAGCCAGACCTATACGGTCAAACTGAATCCGAAGGCTCAATGGTCCGATGGCAAGCCTATTACAGCGGACGATCTGGTCTTTACCCTGAACCTGGCTGCGAATCCCAAGGTGGTCAGCTCCCTGGCCCGGTATATGAACTTTATGACCGGACTTACGGCTGCGGGCAAATTAGAAAGTGGCACCAGTATTCCCAACCTGAAGAAGATTGATGACCACACGGTAGAATTTAAGACAAAGAAACCCCTGGATCCCAACATCGTCAAAGGTTCTCTGGGATTCTCCATTCCTCTGGTACCGAAACACGTGTACGAGAAACTGGATCCGAAAGGGCTTTCTAATGCTCAGGATGTTACCCATCCAAAAGTCTTCAGCGGGGCCTATAAACTCGTAAAATATGTGTCCAACAACCACATCGAGATGGAAGCCAATGACAAATACGTGCTGGGAGTGCCTAAGATCAAGAAGCTGTTTATCACCTTCTCTAACGACGCGAACCTGGTAGTTGCTTTAAAGGCCGGCAAGGTCCAGATGAATTCCGGACTGAGTATTGGCAATGTCCCCATCAAAGACCTAGATACCCTGAAAAAGGATTCCAAGCTGGTAGTGAATATGTATCCGGCTACCAGTACCCAGTTCCTGATGCCCAACAATAAAGTGTTTGACAATGTTCACTTCCGCCGTGGCCTGGCCTATGCCGTGAACCGGGAACAGCTCCGGGACCAGCTGCTGAAAGGCTATGCAGAACTGACACCTACCCTGTACACCACGGGGAGTGCAGCCTACGATAAGACTGTGACAAATTATCCTTTTGATACGGCCAAGGCAAAAGAAGAATTCAAGCAGTCCGGCATGGATCTGACGAAAGAAATCACCCTGATGGTAACGGCAGGGAACTCTATCCGCGAACAGACGGCGGATCTGATCCAACAAAACCTGGTGGCAGCAGGCTTGAATGTGAAGGTTTCCAAGATGGACTTTCCGACCCTGATTGGCCGTGTGAGAAAAGGGGATTACCAGCTGGCCCTTATGTCACTGGCGCCTCCTGCTGACCCCAACTACAGCATGTACTTTACACCGGGCTCTTTAAGCAATTACAGCCATACGGATGATGAAAAACTGACGGCCATGTTTATGGAAGGCATCGAGCAGACAGATTCGGCCAAACGGATCGCCATCTATAAAGACATCCAGAAATACCTGAAAGAAAATGTGTTCCAGGTGGCTCTGTTCAACTAGCAGAACGACAGTATCCGGGCCAAGAACCTGGTAGGGGGCACGAAGCCCTTCTGGGAAGGCTCTCTGGATGACCTTTATAAATGGGATCTTAAATAAGCACAGGAGCTGTTGTAGCTAAAGAAATTTGCACACAGTAATTCGCGAAAAGGAGTCGAGTTAAGACCATGATTGATAGAGATACCATTGTAAAACGCTTTATCCGGTATACCTCGTTTGACACCACGTCCGATGAGGGCAACAATATGCACTGTCCATCTACGCCGGGACAGATGGTGCTTGCCAAGGCACTGGTGGAAGAACTGAAAGCCATGGGCATGCAGGAAGTAGAAGTGGATGATTGCGCCAACGTGACGGCAACCCTGCCGGCAAATGGTGTGGACGGTGCTGTAATCGGTTTCTTTGCACACCTGGATACTATTGCGGATGCGTCCGGCAAAGATGTGAAGCCCTTTGTTCTGAAAAATTATGATGGCAAGGATATTGTCCTGAACAAAGAAAAGAACATCGTATTTTCCACAAAAGCCTTTCCGGCTATCCTGAAATACAAAGGCCAGGACATTATCTTTACGGACGGTACTACGCTTTTGGGAGCTGATGACAAGTGCGGCATTGCCGGCATCGTCACAGCCATGGAATATCTGCTGGCCCATCCGGAAATTAAGCATGGTAAGGTCCGGGTAGCCTTTACTCCCGATGAAGAAATCGGCACAGGCATCCGATTCTTCAACGTGGAAAAATTTGGCGCCGACTATGCCTATACGGTGGATGGCGGCGAAATCGGTGCTTATAAATATGAATGCTTTAACGCCGATAACCCCATTGTGACCATCCATGGCATCAGCGTCCATACAGGTACATCTAAGAATAAGATGAAGAATGCCCTGTCCATTGCTGCTGAATGGCAGATGATGCTCCCTGCCGGCGAAAAGCCGGAATACACGGACGACCATGAAGGCTTTCTGCACGTGTATAAGATGGACGGGAAAGTAGAAAAATGCACGCTGTACATGCTGGTTCGGGACCACGACGCTGTCAAATTTGAGCAGAAAAAAGAATACCTGAAGCATATGGCAGAGTTCTTTAATGAAAAATATGGGGCCGGAACGGTGGAAATCCAATTCCGCCCTGTGTACCGCAATATGCTGGAAGTCCTGAAAGACCATATGGATCTAATCCAATTGGCCGTGGATTCCATGAAGAACCTGGGACTTACGCCCTACGCTGTCCCTGTCCGGGGTGGTACGGATGGGGCCCAGCTCAGCTACCGGGGACTGCCCTGCCCGAACATCTTTACCGGCGGCCTGAACAGCCATGGCCGGTTTGAATGTCTGCCCGTCAATTCCCTGGTGAAGTGCAGTGAGACGATTGTAGAGATTGCCAAGAAAGCCTATACGTTGAAAAAGTAATCTGTGTAGCGAAAAATGAGTACCCTGCAGAATCTTTTGCAGGGTACTCATTTTTTATAGGGCTTTGCCATCCCATCTCGGCAATCTTCTTTTTTGTATGGGGAAAATGAATCATGATACAATGGACAGGAAGAATACTGGGGAAGGTGAGGAGCATTTTACCATGATACTGACTTCACAACAAATCTATGACAGACTCATTGAAGGCTATGGAGAGCCGGACTGGTGGCCAGGGAGTCCCTATGCCATTATGGTCACAGCGATACTAGTGCAGAATACGGCCTGGAGCAATGTGGAAAAAACCGTGGCTGAAATGGGGGCGCGCTTAGCACCAGAATACATCGAGAGCCTGACAGAAGAAGAATTGCAGCCCCTGATCCGCTCCTGTGGGTTCTATCGGGCTAAGGCCCGCTATATAAAGGCCCTGACGGACTGGTTCAAAGGGTATGGGTATGCAGTGGAGCGCGTCAGAGAGAAAAGCCTGGCAGAAGTACGGCAAGAACTCCTGGCTTTGCCCGGAATCGGCAAGGAAACAGCTGATGCGATCCTGACCTATGCCTTTCGGCTGCCTTCCTTTGTGCTGGATGCCTATACCCGCCGATTTTTGGAACGGTTGGGGTATGCGTTCCACACGGACGAGGAAAGGCGAAGCTTTCTCACAACGGGAATTGAGAACAGCGCCAGCATGTATGGCTGGTACCATTGGGCCCTGTTGGAACATGGCAAAGCAAGATGTGGGAAAAGGCCCAAGTGCCAGGGGTGTATATTTGGGGATGTCTGCACTGTGGTGTGCTGAAAGAGTGTCCTGGCAGGAACAAAAATTCTTGCCAGGATTTTTGTCGTTTCGCAGGCGACCAGACGGGGCAGAGAAACAGCTATACTGAGCATAGGAAGGGAAGAGGCTTGGTACAGATGATAGATGACAGATGATAGAACCAGTTGTCGGGGGTTAGAACTGTGCTTGTCGTTTGATTCTGCCTCGGATGGGTGGAGCCCAGTCGCCCCCGAAGGGGGAGAGGGCCAGTGAAGCTGGCGAGGGGGTAGGCATCAGTATCACGTATCAACGTACCACGCCTTTTCGTATGAACGTATGCACGAAAACACGTATTCACGTGCCTGGCAGCTCAAGGAGGACACTCATGGATCAAAAGGTCTGGAAAAAACTGTATGACAAAGCGGCACGGAAGTTAAAGTCCGCAGAAAAAATGATGTCTGCTGCAGCCATTGTGGCTGGAGGATTGCCACCGGCAACAAGCACAGGCTGTGTACCCATAATCTGTTTTTTTGGAAGAGTATAAAGCCTATTGGGACCACGGCGTGACAACCTATGAGGATTTTAAAACGCTGGTACGCCAGGCCTATACCGCCATGGAAAAAAGGCTCGATGCAGCAGCCCACATCCGGAAAGTCTTTGCCATGGCTGATGTAGAAGATATTATGAAGGATAAATTTGAAGAGCTCCACGAAAAATATGGGGACTTCCCTGATACTATGTTTTAACTGACGTTACGTTTTGCAGGAGATCTGAACTGGTGGTATTAGCAGAGGAATTTGCAATTAACTTTCTGGGTCAGTTGTAAAATGAACTTGAACAGTTAATCAAAAAATAAAAATCCATAGTGAAGCTTCATGTTAAAATGGTTTTGGAGAAATCATCAACAAAGGAGCAATCACTATGGATCACATCCATTCTAACACAAT
>OMUE01000017.1 GCA_900314165.1 uncultured Acidaminococcus sp. | reverse complement strand
GACTTTGGAGAGTGTCTATCTGCTATGACTATATAATACGAGGGGAGGGGAACCGGCGAAGCCGGTGGTGGGGCCGTGCAGCGCACCCTCTTCGCTTTTCGCTCTTCACTTTTCACTGTTAGCTGTTCACTTTCTTACAAGTTTTTTACATTCCCTAGCCTGTACTTTTACACTCCTTCTTTACAATAAGGAACGTAACGCAAAGGAGGAACCCTATGTCAGAAATCTATATCTCCTCCACACTGATGTGGAATCTGCCGCTGAAGCAGCTGATGGAGCTGGCTCACGACCTGCACGCAGCAGGGCTGGAAATGTGGGCCCAGCAATTTTTCTTCCAAGGCTACGATCCGACAGAATATCAATATTACGCCCATTACTTTAACCTGAAGACCCTGGTCCACAGCTGCAGCTGGGACCTGAACCTGGCCTCCATCAATACGGCTGTCCGGGACGCTTCCATTAAAGCCGTAAAGGATTCCATCAAACTGGCCCACAAGATCCAGGCCCGGGAAGTCACCGTCCACCCCGGCCACATGACCCAGCCAGCTTTCCGGAAGGAAAGCACCCTGCTCATGCAGGACTCCTTCCAACAAATCTACGAGTATGCTCACAAAAAGAACGTACCAGTGTCCCTGGAAATCATGGAAAAAATCAAAAAGGAATTCGTTACGGACGAAGGGGCCATGCGGGAAGTCACTGGCGGGCTTTTCGACAACTTCTACTACACCCTGGACTTGGCCCACTGCGACAGCACCGAAGAAATGTTCCACCTGCTGGACACCATGCCCCACCTGTCCAAGCTGCACATCAGCAATCGCAAGGGGCCCAAATATCACACGCCCATTCCCGAAGGGGACTTCCCCTTTGCCGAACTGCTGCCCCGACTGAATGCCTACGGGATTCCCATGGTAGTAGAGGGCTGTGACACAACACCGGATTTAAAAGTTTTACATAAAAACATAGATTTTTTAGTTGAACAAGGAGGTTTTCGCTAATGTTTAGTTGGAAAAAGAAGATGCTGGCTGTGCTGCTCAGTGGCACGGCTCTATTTATGGCCGCCGGCTGCGGCAGCCAGGGTACTGACAAGAAGGCCGATAGCGGCAAAGCTGCAGGCAAAAAGGGTGAAATCGTGGTCTATACGTCCCAGCCCGAAGCCGATATCCAGAAGATCATTACGGCCTTCAACAAACAGAACCCGAATGTGGAGGTCAATGTGTTCCGGTCCGGCACGGAAGAAGTCATCAGCAAGGTCATGGCCGAACAGAAAGCCGGTTCCGTAAAAGCCGACGTGCTGCTGGTAGCCGATGACGTGACGTTCACCCGTCTGAAAGACCAGAAGCTGCTGGAAGCCTACAAATCCCCGGAACTGAAAGGCATCCCCGCCCAGTTCATTGACAAGGACAACATGTACACCGGCACGAAGGTCATCACTACGGGCATCATGGTGAACACGAAACAAGCTAAAGCAGACCCCAAAGGTCTGAAAGACCTGGTAAAGCCTGAATACAAAGGCCAGCTGGTTATGCCCAGCCCCCTGTACTCCGGTGCTGCCGCCTATAACCTGGGCGTGCTGACCCGTACGAAGGACATGGGCTGGAAGTTTTACGAAAGCCTGAAGGCAAACGGCGTTACCGTTGTCAAGGGCAACGGCGCTGTACAAAAAGCAGTAGCTGCCGGGGAAAAAGCCTATGGCCTCGTAGCTGACTACATGGCTAACCGGTCCCGCCAGAAAGGCGCTCCTGTGAAATTCATCTATCCGGCAGAAGGTTCTCCCTATGTAACAGAACCTATCGGCCTCATGAAAGCTTCCAAGAACAAAGAAGCCGCCAAAGCCTTCATCGACTTCGTCCTGAGCCAGAAAGGTCAGGAAGTAGCTGCCAATATGGGCTACACCCCTGTAAAGGAAGGCGTGAAGGCTCCGGAAGGCCTGAAATCCATTAAAGATTTCAAAGCCCTGGCCGGCGATGTAGCTGCCCTGTTCAAGGGCCGGGAAGACGACAAGAAGAAATTCACTTCCCTGTTCCAGTGATGAGGTGATGACAGTGAAGAAAAATTTGCTGTCGGGGAAATTGGGCACCATAGCTTTTTATGGTGTCCTTTTCCTTATTTTCCTGGCTCCCATCTTCCGGCTGCTGCTCATGAGCCTGAAAGGACCAGAGGGCGCCTACAGCCTGGCCAATTTTACGGCCATGACCCAGGACAAGCGTACCTGGGAAGCCATGGGCAATACCCTGGTCATCGCCGTGGGTTCCACGATCCTGGCTACCTGCGCCGGTACGATCATGGGCTTTGTGCAGGCATACACGAACATCCGCTATAAAAAGCCCCTGGAACTGTTGGTACTGCTGCCCTTCATCATCCCCTCCTACATCATTACCCTGTCCTGGAGCGGCCTTTTGGCCACCCAGTCCACCGTAAGCCGCTTCCTGCTGAGCCTGGGGCTGCCTGCCATCAACATCTACACCCGGGCCGGCATCATCGCCGTACTGGGCCTCGTGAATACGCCCATCGTGTACCTGAGCGTCATCCATACCCTGCGGAAGATCCCCCTGGATATGGACTGGGCGGCCCGGGCCTGCGGCTTCAGCCCTCTGGAAACCCTGTGGAAAGTAGATTTGAAGGAAGCCCTGCCCGCCATTATCAGCGGCAGCCTGCTGTCGTTTCTGGCCTGCATCGACAACTTTGCCGTACCTGCATTCCTGGGTATTTCTTCCAATATTACCGTGCTCAGCACGTACATCTATGAAAAAGCCATCGGTTTCGGACCGGAATCCTTCGCCCAAGCCGCAGCCCTGTCCGTAGTCCTGTCCATCATCGCCCTGTGCGGCACTGTAGCTGCGGACAAAGCCGTCCGCACCCGTTCCGCCCTGGACAGCATCAAGGAAGATTACACACCCCGTATCAACCTGGCCGCAGGAGCACGCCGAAAGCTGGAGCTCCTGCTACTGGCAGCCTGGAGCCTTATCGACCTGGTGCCTCTGGTGGACATGGTCCTGAACGGCTTCCTGAAAAACTACGGTATGCCCCTGACGGCGGATAACACCACCACGGAAAACTATGATTTCCTGTTTTCCAGCAGCTCCGTCCTCAGCGCCATCCGCAACAGCCTGATCCTGGCCAGCATCACCTGCCTGCTCTGCATCATCATCGGCACAGCCCTGGCTTACTGGAAACTGCGGAAACACAGCCACGCCGCCAAGCTGGCAGAACAGTGTGCGTCCCTGACCTACGCCCTGCCCGGCATCGTGCTGGCCCTGGCCATGATCTTCCATTGGGTGGAACCGTTTCCCGGCGTCCGGCCTGACATCTACGGCACCATCGTGCTGCTGCTCATCGCCTACTTCACCCGTTATCTGATCCTGCAGATCAAAGGCAGCTCCACGGCCCTCATGGCCATCAACCCGGAACTGGAAGACGCCGTCCGTTCTTCCGGCCGCAGCCAGTTCGTGCTGTGGAAGCAGATCCTGCTGCCGCTTCTGATAAAGCCCATTGTGGCCAACTGCTCCCTGATCTTCATTTCGTCCCTGACGGAACTGACCCTGTCCTCCCTTTTGGCCGGGGCCGGCACGAAGACCATCGGGCTCACCATTTTCAACCTGCAGCAGGGCGGGGACTACAGCATTTCCGCCGCCCTGTCCACCCTCATCGTCCTGCTGATTTTAGGAGGGTACCTGGTGTCCCTCACCTGGAATATCAAATTGAAAGGAGCTGCCGCTCATGACGCTATATCTGGAACACGTGACGCGAAAGTTCGGGAATACTCAGGCACTAACTGATGTGGACCTGACCATCCGCACAGGAGAATTTCTGGCCATCCTGGGCCCCTCCGGCTGTGGCAAGACCACGCTGCTGCGCATCATCGGAGGCTTTATGGAACCTACGTCCGGCGTTGTCCGGCTGGACGAGGAAGTGTATTCGGACAGCACCCACATGGTGCCTGTGGAACAGCGGGATCTGGGCATGGTGTTCCAGTCCTTCGCCCTGTGGCCTCATATGACCGTGCGCCAACATGTAGAGTTCCCTCTGAAGAGCTCCCGGCACAAGGCCATGACCCAACAGGAAAAAAAGGATGCTGTAGACACGGCCCTGGAAAACATGGGCCTGACGGCTCTGGCCAACCGCTATCCGGACGAACTGTCCGGTGGGCAGCGCCAGCGGGTATCCCTGGCCCGGGCCATGGTTTCCAAGCCTTCCATCCTGCTCATGGATGAACCCCTGTCCGCCCTGGACGCCGAGCTGAAAATCAGCATGCGCAAGGTCATTATGGACATCCACCACCTCACCGGAGCTACCATCATCTACGTAACCCACGACCAGAGCGAAGCCCTGGCCATGGCGGACCGGATCCTGGTCATGCGCAGCGGCCATATCGAGCAGCTGGGCACCCCTCAGGAAATCTACACCCATCCCCAAACGGAATTTACGGCCACGTTCGTCAGCAAATGCAACCTGATCAAAGGCCAATGGCGGCCCCAGGGCTTCAAGGTAGAAGATTATCCCCTGGTGTACAAGGATTCCCAGGTGGCCCCCATCTTCAAGCAGAAGGGCCTGTATCCCATCCGGCCGGAGCAGTTCCGCATTTCCCGGACGGAACAGGGCCTGCCCGCCACCATCACAAACCGCCAGTACAACGGCCGGGAAATCCAGTATTCCCTGCTGCAGAACGGGGAGCAGATCCGGGTGTACACGGACTGCCGGGAGATCTACAATCCCGGTGAGCAGGTGCAGCTGGTGTTCTCAGCATGAAGGAGGCTGCCATGAAATTATTATTCGACCTGCATACCCATACGGTAGCCAGCGGCCACGCCTTCAGTACCCTGAAAGAAAATATTGAAGAGGCAAAAAGAAAGGGCCTGCTGGCCCTGGGCACCTCCGACCACGCACCCGCCATGGAAGGGGCGCCAACAGAAAAGTTCTTCAAGAACTACCGGGCCATCGGGAACGAGATCATGGGCGTCCGCATTTTCACCGGCGTGGAAGCCAATATCATGGATTATACGGGACGCCTGGATATGAAGGAGTCCCTGCTGTGCCAGATGGATTACGTCATTGCCAGCCTCCACTCGGCCTGCATCCATTCCGGCAGCCGGGAGGAAAATACCAATGCTATCATAGGAGCCATGGACTGCCCCTATGTGAAGATCATCGGCCATCCGGATGACGATCGGTACCCCATCGACCGGGAACAGGTGGTGAAGGCCGCTGCGGAAAAGGGCGTGGCCCTGGAAATCAACAGTGCGTCCTCCTCCCCCAAAACAGGCCGTCTGAACGCCGACGTGAACATTCCTGACCTGCTGCGGTTGTGCAAGCAATACCGGGTCCACGTAATCTGCGGCAGCGACGCTCACATCTGGTACGACGTGGGCAACCTGGACGCTTCCCTGGCCTACCTGAAGAAGGCTGACTTCCCGGAAGAACTGGTACTGAACACCAGTATGGATGGATTGGAGTATGTGCTGTTATAAAGAAAAGAGCCGTGCGTCTGCATGGCTCTTTTCTTTATAAGATGATAGATGTTAGATGATAGAACCTGTCGTCTATCATCTTAACCACGCCCGCCAGCGGCGTCTCTTCGCTCTTCGCTTTCTTTATTCCCTCAATGCACAAACAGGATGGACGCGATGTACACTACAATGATCGTCGTAATGCCCATAACGCCGGTCATACCGGTCTGGCATTTATAAGCCTGGGACGTATTCATGTCGGAGAACTGGGATACCACCCAGAAGTAGGAGTCATTAGCATGGGACACGGTCATGGAACCGGCACCGATGGCCATAATGACCAGTACTCTGGCCAGAGGGCTTGTAAATCCCAAAGCACCCATCATGGGCGCAATCATAGCGGACGTAGTAATCATGGCTACCGTAGAAGCACCCATAGCGCACTTCAGCAGGGCGGAAATCAGGAACGGCAGGAACACACCAACGCCAAGACCCAGCAGAGAAGAACTCAGTGCATCTGCGATAGGGAGCTTTTGGATGATGGCACCGAAGGAACCGCCGGCACCGGTAATAGCCAGGATTCCTGCAGAGTTCGTAACACCTTCCGTAACCCATTTCAGTACGTTCTTCTTTTCAGAAGAAGGAATCAGGGTCATAGCCAGGAAGACACCCAGGACCAGGGCGATAACAGGGTTACCGATGAAGGAGAAGAAGAACCGTACAGCACCGTTGCCAAAAGGCCGGGACGGGAAATCCCCTACGGACTTGATAGCAATCAGGATGATGGGCACCAGGATCGGTGCAAAGCTGTGCAGGGCACTGGGCAGCTGGCCATATTTTTCCACCAGTTCATCTACGGTATATTCCGGGTTAGCAGGGATATCAATGGAAGAAGATACATGCATAGCATACAGATAGGCTGCCAGCGTAGCAGGAATGGAGATGACCAGGCCTACCAGGATGGTGAGCCCCAGGTCAGCCTGCAGGGTACCGGCCATGGCGATAGGGCCAGGAGTAGGCGGTACCAGGCAGTGGGTAGCGTACAAGCCGCCGGACAGAGCCGTGGCCATAACGGCCAGGGACACCTTGGACTGGGAAGCCAGGGCCCGGGAAATAGGGCTCAGGATAACAAAACCGGAATCGCAGAATACAGGGATACCGGTCACATAGCCCGTAATGGCCATGGTCAGCACGCTTCTCTTCTGGCCTACCATCTTCAGAATCGTATTAGCCATGGTGAGGGCAGCGCCGGTCTTTTCCAGGATGGTACCGATGATGGTGCCGCACAGGATGACGATACCGATGTTGCCCATGATACCGCCAAAGCCCGTCTTCACTGTGGCAATGACCTTTTCGGACGGAATGCCGCAAATCAGGCCTACCAGGATGGAGATCACCGTCATAACGATGAACGGATGCATATTATACTTTTGGATGGCTAAAATCATTAGCACAACAGCAATAAAGATGACTGCAAAATAAAACATGATGTTCCTCCTTTGATTTCTAAGTTCAGGCTGTAGGGTGTGTATCCCGATATTCCAACAGCAGGCGGATCAGGAATTCCCGGGAAAACGGTGGTTCCTCCTCTACCCCCAGGATCTCATACAGCCGTTTCAAGCGATATTGCAGCGTATTTTTGTGGATGGACAGGCGCCGGGCCGCCTGTTCTACCGAGTCATTCTCTGCGTAATAGACCCGGACGGTTTCCAGCAGTACGTCCAGATGGCTGGTATTCATGGCCAGTTCCAGTTTGTCCAACAGCCGTTTGCCATAGCCGATGCCTCCATGGGACAGGAGCCTGCGTAAAAAGTAATGAGTCCTATCCTCTGCCTGTTCCATGGTACGGAAGGGGCCCCCTCCGATGTCCAGCAGCAGCATGATTTCTTTCACGGCTTCCGGAATTTCTTCTGCCGCCTCACACAAATGGCTTACCGCCAGCCGGACGTTCCCCTTCTTTTCGGCCAGCTGCCGCAGGTTGGACGTAAACGCTTCTGCCATAGGCTGTTTGCCGGCAGCTACACTGTGGATCAGCACCAGAGTCCTGTCTTCCATACCCCACAAGGTCGTAGGAGCCAGCCGTTCCAAGGGCCCTGCCGTATCCCTCAGCTGTTCCGGCAGCCTGCAGGAAACCGGATCCTGACCGGACGCCCTGCAGCGCAGCCCCAACACTACGAAAGGCGCCGTCAGATGGAAGCCCAGGGTCTGGGCCAGCTGGGTCATTTCTTCTTCGTGGTCCCGGCCTCCCAGAATGTACAGGGACAACAGCCGCTGCCGCATTTCCTGTTCCTGGTTCTTCTCCTGGAACAGGACCTGCTGCCGAAAATACTGAGTCACGTACACCCGCAGCAGGTTGGCCGCGTCCTTGATTTCTGTTTCCGTACCAAACAGGCCTACAACGCCGATGACTTTGTCTCCATCAAAGATGGGCAGATTGTAGCCGCTCTTGGCACCGGGATAGCGATCCGCATTCGTCTCATCGATGAGTACGGGCTGCCCCGTCCTGGCCGCTTCCTTCGCTCCGTAATGGCAGGTACCGATGCGCTGTTTTTCCGTGGAAGCGATGATGGTGCCGTCCACATCCATAATATTGATGGTCCGGCCGCTAACCACGCTGGACGTGGCCTCCACAAAAGCCTGGGCCAGGGAGGCAAATTCCGGCAGTTCCATTGGATTCATTCCCCAATCACCACCGAATCGCCTGCCGCCAGGTAATTCGTCCGAATGCCTTTGGCTTCCATGATGGGCTGCAGCAGGGAACCGGAGCAGTGGTTGAAGCCGATGTAGTCCAGGCCAAATTCCTTGACGATGTCACAGGTCTTAGCAATCCTGGCTTCGTCCGCTTCCATCAGGTGCGTCCCCCCAACGACGCCTTTGATGGGCAGCTGGAAATAGGTCCGTACCCGGTCCAGGATGTTCAGGATGCCCGGATGAGAACAGCCTACCACCACGAATACGCTGTCTTTCATTTTATGCACCAGACAGATTTCATCATTGAAAGGATCCGGAATCCAGGTGTCTCCCCGTTTCAACTTGAACCGTTCCTGGATGGTCTCGAACGCATATTTCCTGGGAAACTCATTCATCAGATACAGGGACGGGGTCAGGGCCAGCACGCCGGAAAGCTCTATGTGGCGGATGCCTTTTTCCTGCAGGTAGGCCTCGTCGAAGTCCAGCCCCAGGAACTTGACTTTGTCCGGCTCCACGGAATATTTCTTATCGAAATAGCCAATCCCTGTAATGAAGGGTGCCTTCACGCCCTGCTCCAGGAAGGAGGGCAGGCCTCTCCCGTGATCGTAGTGGCCGTGGCTGCTGATCAAGTAGTCCACCTGGTCCAGGGGAATGTGCAGCTTCCGGGCATTTTCTACTGCGTGGGGCCCGGGGCCGTAATCGAACAACAGCTTCAGGCCGTCCACCTCCACAAAGAAGGATAAGCCGTGTTCGTGGACAACTTGGCTGTTACAGCCCCCCTTGTTGTCCATAATCGCCGTGATTTTCATTCGTTCTCACCTGATTTCTTTAATTCTCCATTTTGTTGTTTAAATTTTCTAATAATTCGCATTTTCATTATACCACATTGTGAATATTTATCATTGGTATGTGTAACAAAATCTTGCAGGGAATTCTTGTGATTTAGCAATATTTTTCTGTTATTCAGGACTGAGACGAGGGTATTAGTGGGCTAGGGTGCTCCGCACTGCCCCACCACCATCGCAAGCGATGGTTCCCCTCCCCTACGGGGATGACAGCCCGCAGGGCAATCTTGTCGCCCCCGTAGGGGGAGAGGGCCAGATGCTTGCATCTGGCGAGGGGGCAGTGCAGCGCACCCCTCTTCGCTTTTTTCCTTTCTTCCACGCCCGCCGCAGGCGCCTTTTCACTTTTCACGGTTCACTTTTCACTGTATAATGAAGTAGTATTCCCAAAACATTCAGGAGGTCCTGTCCTATGCTTACCTTAGAAGATATCTTTGCGGCGAAAAACCGTCTGGCGCCTTATGTGTACCATACGCCCCTGATCCGGCTGCGGAGCCTGGATGAAATCCTGGGCTGTCAGGTGTACGTAAAAGCCGAATGCATGCAGCTGACCCATTCCTTCAAGATCCGCGGCGCTCTGAACGCCATCCTGCAATTGACGCCGGAACAGCGGAAATGCGGCGTGGTCACAGCGTCCAGCGGCAACCACGGCCGGGGCGTAGCCTACGCAGCCAAGATGCTGGGCATGAAGGCCATCGTAGTCATTCCCGACCATGCCCCTGATGTAAAGGTCCAAGCCGTCAAAGATCTGGGTGCGGAAGTCATCCGGTGCCCGAAGCCGGACCGCTTTGCCATTGCAGAACGGATCCGGGACGAACGGGGCTGCTGCTACGTGCCTCCTTTTGATGATTACAATGTGATGGCCGGCCAGGGCACCATCGCCCTGGAAATCTTTGAAGACCTGCCGGATCCGGACGCCATACTGGTGCCCATTGGTGGCGGCGGCCTTACCAGCGGCGTAGCCACGGGCATCAAGGGCATCCGTCCCCAGACAAAAGTCTACGCCTGCGAGCCGGCCGCCATTCCCCGCTTCTCCGTGAGCCTGAAGGCCGGCGAACCTGTCACCGTACCTTTGGTGGACACCATTGCCGACGGCGTGGCCACCCTGCGGCCCGGGGATAAGACCCTGCCCATCGTCCGGGACAAAGTGGACCAGGTGCTGGACGTACCGGAAGAAGCCCTGCTGCCCGCCATGAAGCTGCTGCTGACAGAGGGCAAAGTCCTGGCCGAACCCTCTTCCACCATCGGCCTGGCCGCCATCCAGAGCGGTCTCGTAACATTCAAGCCCGAAGACAAGGTAGTCTTCATCCTGTCCGGGGGAAATATGGATATGAGTTTGGTGGCTTCCTTATAAAAAGAGAGCTGAGCAGAAAATGCTCAGCTCTCTTTTTAGATGATAGAAGTTAGATGACAGGGTCCGCGGGACGACCCTCTTCGCTCTTCACTCTTCACTTTTCGCTTTTTCTTTCTTCCTTGCTGCCGCAGGCCACTTTTCACTCTTTACTTTTCACTTCTTACAAACACATCCTATACACCTTTTCCACGTCCTCCGGCAGCATGTCCTTGAAGCCGTGGATGGTGCCGCCTTTATGGGCGCAAGCAGCCTTGGCCATTTCTTTAATGTGCTCTTCGCCGATGCCGATAGCGGTCAAGGTGTTTTTCAGACCCAGGTCGGCATACAGGAAATGGCTCAGGGCTTCCAGGGTTTCTTCAGCCAGAGCCATAGGTTCCTTATCAGCATCCAGGCCAAACACGTTCACGCCCAGGTTCACGTAGCGCTGTACATTCGTTTCGTCCAGCCAGTATTTCAGCAGCCGGGGCGTCAGGATGGCCAGGCCCAGGCCATGGGTAATGTCATAATACGCAGACAACTCGTGTTCCAGTCCATGGCAGGCCCAAACCTGATACTGGGCACTCTTGAACAGGCCGTTGATAGCCCAGCTGGCAGCCCACATGATGTTGGCCCGGGCTTCATAGTTGTCCGGTTTCTCCAGGGCGATGGGTGCATATTTCACCACAGTCTTCATGACGGACTCCATCATGGAATCCAGCATGTACATGCTTTCGCCGGGATTGAAGTACGTTTCCAGCAGGTGGGACATGATGTCCGCGCAGCCACAGGCCGTCTGGTATTTAGGAACTGTATAGGTATTTTCCGGGTCCAGGAAGGACACCTTCGGAGCCAGGGCATCCCCCCAGATAGCATCCTTTTCCTTCGTGGCCAGGTTGCTGATAACAGCCACGGCGTCCATTTCGGAGCCTGTAGCGGCCATGGTCAGCACCGTTACCAGAGGCAGAGCCTTCGTAATCGAAATATGTTTGGACACAAAATCCCAAGCATCAAAGTCTACCAGGGCGCCGCCGGCGATAGCCTTGGAAGCATCGATGACGGAACCGCCGCCCACGGCCAGGATCACGTCCACGCCGTGTTCTTTGCACAGTTTGACCCCTGCCCGGACGGAATCGATGCGGGGATTCGGGTCGATGCCCGGCAGTTCTACTACTGTCAGGCCGGCTTTTTGGATTTCCGCCTTGACCTGGTCATACAGGCCCATCCGTTTGATGGAACCGCCACCGTATACCAGCAGCACCGTCTTGCCATATTTGGCCAGTTCTTCGCCCAGATGGGCAACCTGGCCCTTCCCAAAATAGACTTTTGTCGGAACGTCGTAGATAAAGTTTTTCATGATTTGCCTCCTGATATAGTTAACTTTTATTTGCGCTAATCTGGGATTGCACCCCCACCACCATCGCTGGATATAGACGTCAGACGTCAGACATCAGATGTCAGTGGTCCGCCGGACAACACCAGCATTATTCCTTGGGGCGAACCCACCACCGGCTACGCCGGTCCCCCGCCCTTGAAAAGGGCGGACTTAATATTAGTATACCATACTCGTTCATCCTTACAGTAAAAAAGGAGCTGTGAAAAATGAGTAAGTCATTTTTCACAGCTCTTTCTTTTTGCTATGTTAGTTCGACATTTCTGGACAAATATCGGGAAAAGGGTATACTTCCCCCTTTCCCCCAGAATATGTGTTTTGAAAATTCTATGCAGCTTTCTGCT
>OMUE01000076.1 GCA_900314165.1 uncultured Acidaminococcus sp. | reverse complement strand
TTCTGTTGTCTTGCCCCACGTTGCTGTTCAGTTGTGACTATAATTAAGTTTGACCCTCCGTTAAACAGCACCACATTCGTGATAGTACTACCTGGCTGACATCTGACTTCTGACGTCTGACGTCTCATCCAAGCCGTGCGGACGCACCCTAGCCCACTAGCACACTAGTAACTAGCCCACTATTCTCTTGACAATCGCTCCTCTTTTATTTAAGATAATCTCATAAACTTGTTTAGTATAACGATTGAGCATGCTGTGTTTTTTATTTACAACCATGCTCCTTTCCACACATACCCGTAGGGGCGTGCCAGAGCGTAGTGGCGGCCCGCCCGCTGCACAAGATTAAGGAGAATTATCATGACAACCATAAAGGACGTAGCGAAAGCCGCCGGGGTCTCCCCCACTACGGTTTCACTGATTATTAATGGCAAAGCGAAAGAACGCCGGATTTCTGACGAAACATCGGATCTGGTGTACAAGGTTATGGACGAGCTGGGTTACCGGCCCAATATGAGTGCCCGGCGGCTGCGGGCCGACGTGGGTATCCGCCCCACCATTGCCTTCTTCTGGCCTGCGGACTTCCGGTACAACATCCTGGGCTCTTTTATCATGCATTTCCAGGAAGCCATAGAAGAACTTCAGTTTGACTGTGAAATCGTCATCCGCAACTATCGGAACGGGCAGCTGGAGAAATCCGCCGAGCCCATCCTGAAAAACAGCTATGACGGTGTCATTATCGGCGCCATGTCCATGGAAGACCTGGCCTATATGGAAAGCATAGAGACCCGGACGCCTGTAGTGCTGCTGAACCGGCAATCTGAAAAATATTCCACCGTGGGCAGTGACAATGAGAAGATCGGCATGCAGGTTGCGAAAATGATGCGCCTGAAGGGCTATACGGAAGCAGCTGTCCTGGCTTCTGCCAGCCCCTGGCTGGCTACCGGTGCCCGAACCCAGGCCTTCTTTACAGCGTGCCATACCCTGGGTATCTCCGTTCGGGAAAACTGGGTCCTGCATGGGGAAAATACCGTAGCAGGCGGCGTTAAAGCTGCGGAAGACTATTGCCGCCTGTCGGACGCCCCGAAAGCCATTCTCTGCGATTCGGATTCCATGGCCCTGGGAGCCCTGTACACGTTCCACCACCATGGCCTAAAGCTGCCAAAGGATGTAGAACTCATCGCCATCCAGCTGTTGGAGGACAGCTACGCAAAATACGCCGTGCCTTCCATCACCACCATCGCCATGCCGAACAAAAAGATTGCAACAGAGGCTCTGTCTCTTCTGCAGAAGCTGGTCCAAACACCCCGCCAGCCAGCCCTCCATGTTACGGTAGAACCAAAGGTCGTCATTCGGGAGAGCTTCCCCTTCGAGGGCAGCTTGGAGTAAAACAGAAAAGCGCTTGGAAAATGGATTTCTCCGTTTTCCAAGCGCTTTTCTGTTAGAAAGGTGGTTTTTGTATGAACAAATGAGGTGAATATAAAGGGGGATGGAACCGGTTAGTCTTCCACCGGTTCCAGGATGTCGGACAGGTTCTCCATAGCGGGCAACAGTTTGCTGACACCGCAGGTGAAGAAAATGATCCGGATGACTTCCGTAATTTCGTCCAGGCTGGCACCATTTTCAAGGGCCAGTTTGGCATGGACCTTCATGGTCGTAGCCGTACCCGTAGCCATGCCGATGGCCATGACGATGAGTTGGCGATATTTCTCAGGAATTTCAATATCTTTCTTATTGGCATTCACATATTGCTGCAGGAACATATTTACCAAATTCGGATCGTTAGCCATAGCCCGATGGGACGCCATGACCTTCCCTCCTCTGGCTTCTTTCAGTTCTGCCAAAGTTTTTCTTGCCCGTGCCAATTTTTCAGGATTCTCCTGTTTCATAATCTCTTCTCCTTTTCCTCTCTGTCCGCCCTCGCACCGTGCGGGGGTAAGTCACATTAGAGCTGTCAGCATCCTCTCTGTCCGCCCTTTTTAAGGGCGGGGGACCGGCGTAGCCGGTGGTGGGTTCGTACTAAGGATGGTGATGGGGGTGCTTTTTCACATTCCGTATTTATACGTCAAAAATTCCGGTGCCACTGTGGGGAACAGGGCGTAGGTCAGTACATCCTCTTCGCTGCGGGCCAGGGCCCCGGCAGCTGCTCTGGCCTTTTCATAGCCGGGCTGCAGGTTGTCCGCAGGACGGTTCGTCATAGGCTGCTTGCCGTGGAGAGCGGCCTTCATGAGCTCTGGAGAAATAGGTCCGGGAGCCTTGCCGTACATGCCCATGCAGTAATCCTTCATTTCTTTGGACACCATGGCATACCGTTTGCCCGTCAGCACATTCGTGGTAGCCTGGGCGCCGCACATCTGGGAAGAAGGTGTTGCCAGAGGAGGATACCCCATATCTGCACGGACTCTGGCCACTTCTGCCAGCACATCCGGCAGCCGGTTGTACAGATTCATAGCCCGCAGCTGGTTTTCCAGGTTGCTGAGCATACCGCCGGGCACCTGATGTTCCAGGCAGCCCGTATCCACGCCCACCAGCTTCGTTTCCGTATCCGCATGGTTCAAACGAACTTGTTTCAGATAGTCATTGATAGGACGGAACTGGCCCAGGTCGATTTTCGGATCCCGGGACGTACCACGAAGGGCTGCTACCAGGGATTCGATGGGCGGATGAGCCGTGCTGCCGCTAAGAGCGGACACATCCACGTCCAGCTGATCCACACCGGCACGGATGGCTTCCCAGTAGGCCATCTGGGCCATACCACCGGTGCAATGGCAGTGCAGGGAGATAGGAATGTGGATTTCTTTTTTCAGGGCAGTGACCAGATCATAAGCAGCCTGAGGGGTCATAAGGCCTGCCATATCCTCGATATGCAACAGGTCGATGCCCATAGCCACCTGATCCTTGGCATTCTGCACGAAGTTTTCAATGGTATGGAAGGGGCTCACATTGTACTGCAGGGAGCCTTCGATTTTTTTGCCGGCTTTTTTGATAGCCTTGAAGGCGGTTTCGCAGTTCCGCAGATCACCCAGGGCATCAAAGGTGCAGAAGATGTCGATGCCGTTTTCTGCGGCCTTGGCCACAAAGCGTTCTACTACATCGTCAGGATAAGCCATATAGCCGACCAGATTCTGAGCCCGCAGCACCATGCACAGCGGTGTTTTCTTCACGTATTTCTTAAAGGTACGCAGCCGTTCCCAGGGATCTTCTTTCAGATAGCGGATGCATACGTCGAACGTAGCCCCACCCCACATTTCCATGGAAGCATAACCAATGTCATCCATCATGGTCAGGATGGGCACCATTTCTTCCGTCGTAAAGCGGGTAGCAAACAGGGATTGCATGCCATCCCGGAAATCCACAGAGTTGAATTGCACCGGTTTACCGGCGCCTACGAATTCATCAGCCTTGATCCCGGCTACAGGGTCGTTTTCCTTCTTTTTATTCCAGAACATATTCTTTGTTCCTTTCATTTAATGATTTTGTTTAGGTCTGCTAAAACGTTAAACTAAATCATTAAACTTAATATAGCATGAGTTCTCCGGAATGTCAAGAAAAATATTAGAGGGCTAGTGGGCTAGTTTGATAGTGTGCTAGCCGCTAGCAGCTAGTATAGAAAACCGTAACTAACTTTCAATTATAACCTTAAACATACATTAAATTCGGATACGACTACGTAGGGCTTCGCAGCAAGCTGCACACTCTTGCTGTCAGCCAATCAAGCTTCGCTTTCTTGGGACAGCAAGGCGTCGTAAGATAAGCCCGCTAAAGCTGGTTCAGTAAAGGATTGCTTGGTGGGAGCATCTTACGATGCGCCCCTACGGGGTGTTGAATTATGAAAGTTATTTATGGTTTGTCATACTAGCCCACTAAAAAAGAGGCTGTTGCAGCCAGCTAAAAATTGCTAACTGCAACAACCTCTTTTTTACAGCTTCTGCTCGTAATATCTCAACACCCCTGGCTTCCTGCCTTTCAGGATCACATTGCCTGTGGATACCAGCTGGAACCCCATGTTTTCGTACAGATGGGACGCTGGTATGTTGTCCAGGTTTGTATCCAGGCGAACCACCTTGCAGCCCTGCTGACGGGCCAGATCTAAGGCAAACTGCACCATAGCTTTGCCGGCTCCATGGCTCTTCACGCTGGGCCGGATACACAGGGTGTGAATCACCAGCACTTCCTCTCCTTCAGCCGCATACCGCCAGGGCTGGCCTGCATAGGAGTCTAATTGTACATGGTTCAGGGCTTCGCTGCCAATAAAGTTCCCTTGTTCATCCCGCATGACATACAGCCAACCATTGGCTACGGCCTCTTCCGGTACTTTTCGGGTAGGATACGTGCCCCTCTTCCACAGTGTTGTATCCTTATGAGTATCAAAGTAGTCGAACAATTCATCGTAGCTTTTCACTACGTCCTCAATATCCGCCGTCGTTCCCTTTACAATCTTCATGCGCTCACCTGATTCCAATAGTTTTGGCTTTAGTATAGTTTTTTGCGAAGTAAAATTCAAGGAAATCAGACGGAAGACTTACGACGGACGACGTACGATAGAGGAACAAACCGTCTTACGCCGGTTTAAATAAATTCCACGCGAAGCGTGGTTCATTGAACGTACGTCGGTCGTCGTATAGCGTCCGTCGTGACAAAAGAAAAAGCTGTGAAAATGAAATCCATTTTCACAGCTTTTTAAATTTATTTTGGTGCGGATGACAGGACTTGAACCTGCACGTCGAAGACACCAGATCCTAAGTCTGGCGCGTCTGCCAATTCCGCCACATCCGCATTTTTATATAAAAAAAAATGGTGATCCACCCGGGACTTGAACCCGGGACACCCTGATTAAAAGTCAGGTGCTCTACCAACTGAGCTAGTGAATCATTATTTGGCTGGGGCAGCTGGACTCGAACCAACGCATGCGGGAGTCAAAGTCCCGTGCCTTACCGACTTGGCTACGCCCCAAAAAAATGGGGTGGATGGTGGGGATCGAACCCACGCGTGCTGGAGCCACAATCCAGTGTGTTAACCGCTTCACCACATCCACCATGTTGTC
>OMUE01000134.1 GCA_900314165.1 uncultured Acidaminococcus sp. | reverse complement strand
TTTTACTACTACAACGGGGAAAATTGTGCCGTTTTTTGCAAAATTATGTCCTTTTCTCCGTGAACAGGTGAAACGGGCAAACCCGCAGTAATTCGGCATATTTCGGCATAGAAGGGAGTTTCGTGTCCATGATCAAAATACTATTTATCTGCCATGGCAGAATTCTATATGAAAGAATTGGTCCGGCGAGCCGGGCTGTCGGACCGGATCTATGTGGCCTCTGCTGCCACCAGCCAGGAGCAGATCGGCTGTGATACGTATTATGCTACAAAGGATAAACTCCGGGAAAAGGGGATTCCCTTTACCAAGCGGGCCGCTGTGCAGATGACCAGGAAGGATTATTCGACCTACGACTACATCATTGGCTTTGACGCTCGCAACGACGCAGCCATCAAACGCATTACAGGTGGGGATCCGGACCACAAAATCTACAGTCTGATGCAATTCATAGGCTCCGACCGGGAAGTCCCGGATCCCTGGTACACCAGGAATTTCGACGCTACCTATGAAGATGTGGAACTGGGCTGCAAGGGACTGCTGGAAACGATAAAAGCGAAGAGCAAAGAGTGAAGCGCGAAGAGGGGCCGCAGGCCTGCCAACAATGTCCGCCCTCGCAGAGCGGGGGCGGGGGACCGTTGCTTGCAACGGTGGTGGGGGTGCAGGCAGCAGCCTTT
The DNA here is from genome assembly GCA_900314165.1 of uncultured Acidaminococcus sp. The sequence continues at coordinate 12,547 of OMUE01000134.1, read as the reverse complement.
TAACCCCAAATCCCTAACCCCTAAACAAATCGGAGGTTTCCCATGATCCGCATCCTATTTGTCTGCTATGGCAATATCTGCCGGTCCACCATGGCGGAGTTTTATATGAAAGAACTAGTCCGGAAAGCGGGCTTATCGGACCGGATCTACGTGGCCTCCGCTGCTACCAGTGACGAACAGATTGGCTGCGACACGTATTACGCCACGAAAGATAAGCTCCGTGAAAAAGGGATTCCTTTTACAAAGCGGGCTGCCGTCCAGATGACCCAGAAGGATTATGAGGCCTACGACTACATCATCGGCTTCGATGCCCGCAATGATGCCGCCATCAAGCGCATTACCGGTGGTGATCTGGATCACAAGATCTACAGCCTGTTGGAGTTCATCGGCTCTAACCGGGAGGTGCCGGATCCCTGGTACACCCGGAATTTCGACGCCACCTACGAGGATGTAGAGCTGGGCTGCAAGGGGCTGTTGGGAAAGATTATAGCGAAGAGCAAAGAGTGAAGAGCGAAGAGGAGATCGTTCAAAGTCCGCCCTTTTCAAGGGCGGGAGACCGTTGCTTGCAACGGTCAGGGTTTGTAATTTGCGGGCGCACCGCCCGTTGGTTGGCACGCCCCAACGGTTCTGTGTACATATGGATGATATTTTGCTGCTTGTTGTATAGTTTAATATTTAAGGGGTACTGAAATGATAGGTAAGAACAGATTAAAGTGTGCTTTTGTTTGTGCAATGATTGCTTTTATGAGTTTAGGGGCAGCTGTCCCTAAGGCCAGTGCAGCAACTGCTGAGGCCCTGCCCAAGCCTGGGTACACGCTGCCCGTAGTACGGCCCCGCAGGCTGGTGGAAGCCTTTATCATTCCTGATGTGTACGGCGATGGGGAGCAGGTCAGTGCTGTGGCTTTGAAATATCCGGCAGAAATCGACAGCCGGAAGCTCCGCAAGGGATTCTTTGAAGTGAAGGACAGGACCATTACAAAGGTGACCACTAATACGACGCCTTCTCTGGAAGCGGATCAGCCCGGAAAATACGTAATCCTGCACCTGAAGCATACGAACTCTGTGCCTTTCAAACAGCAGGCGAAAGAAAAGAAAAAATCCAAGAAAAATAAAAAAGACGATGGAGCCCAGGATAAAAGGGAAGCTCCCATGTTTTCTGACCGGGAAAAACCTGTCCTGAAGGCTATCGTACAACAGACCCACAAAATAAAAGCGGTCAATGGCCTGAAATATCCTGTCATGACCGTTCCTATTACAACCAGTAGGAAGACGAAATCCATCCTGGATTCCTTCCAAACGCTTTACTATGAAGATGCCGACGTACCCGCTACGATTCCTTATAATTTGTACCTTCCCAAAGGGTATGACCCTGCTAAAAAATACCCTATGGTAGTCTTTATCGGAGATGCCAGTGCCAATACGGACGATGATACAGGGGCTCTATATCAGGGCAACGGCGGTACCATCTGGGCTACAGAAAAAGAGCAGCAGAAGCATCCTGCCATCGTACTGGTGCCGCAATACCGGAAGCAGCTCATTTATCAGCTGGGGATGATGACGAAGGATGACCATAAATGGACGCCGGGTCTGACCCTGGTCCGCAATCTGATCCACCATGTGAGAGATTCTTATGCCGTGGACAAAGACCGTATCTACGGTACCGGACAGTCCCAGGGAGGTATGGCCAATATCGCTCTAAGCGATAAAGAACCGGATCTATTCGCAGGCCAGTATCTTGTAGCTTGCCAGTGGGATGTGGACGAGATGGCCGCTATGAAGGACAAGAACCTGTGGATTGTGGTCTGCAAAGGGGATACAAAGGCCTATCCTGGCATGACGGCGGCTGCAGATAAATGGGAAAGCCTGGGCAGCAAAGTAGTCCGTGGAACCTGGAACAGCCACAGCTCTCCCAAAAAATTTGCCAAACTGACGGCCCAAATGGCGCCAGCAGCACCAATCCATCTGACAATCTTCAAAGGCGGCAATCACATGTACACCTGGTCCGTAGCCTACGATATTGAAGGCATCAGGGATTGGCTGTTTGAACAGAGAAAAACAGCGAAGAGCGAAGAGTAAAGAGGCGGCCTCCGGCCAATCGCGTCTACTCCATAGCAGCTGCTGCGGCGAAAGCCGTTTGGGCAGCTGCTATTGTTTTATCCAGAGCAGTCCTGTCATGGGCACCGGATACAAAGCAGGTTTCAAATTGGGAAGGAGGCAGGTAGATGCCCTGTTCTAACATGGCTTTATAGTACGTGGCAAAAGCCTCCTGATCACAGGCCTGGGCATCCGCAAAATTCAGGACATCTTTATCCGTAAAGAATACGCTGAACATGGAACCGCTCTGGTGGATGCAGACGGACACACCAGCCTTAGCAGCTGCTTCCCGCAAGCCCTCCGTCAGATACGTCGTATGTTCCGTCACCCGCACCGTATAGTCCGGATCTTCCGTAATGATGTTCAAGGTCTCCAGCCCAGCCGTTACAGCAAGGGGATTGCCGCTGAGGGTACCGGCCTGATAAATAGGGCCTGCAGGAGAAACCTGGTTCATTAGAGATTTTTTGCCTCCGTAAGCTGCGGCCGGCAGACCACCGCCGATAATCTTGCCCAGGCAGGTCATATCCGGCGTGATCCCGTAATATCCCTGAGCTCCGTGAAGGCTTGTCCGAAAACCGCACATGACCTCGTCAAAGATAAGCACGGTGCCATGGTTAGCTGTTTCTTCCCGAAGCGCCTCCAGAAACCCTGGAATGGGCAGTACAGTCCCCATATTGCCGGCTACCGGTTCCACAATGACGGCAGCGATTTCGTCACCGGCCTGATCCATTAGCGATTGAAAGGCAGAAATGTCATTATAGGGTACGGTCAGGGTATCGGCAGCAGTACCCGGCGTCACTCCCGGGCTGTCCGGCCGGCCAAAGGTAGCGGCTCCGCTGCCGGCAGCTACCAACAGACTGTCTGCATGACCATGGTAGCAGCCCTGGAATTTGACAATCTTATTGCGACCCGTAGCACCCCGGGCTACCCGCAGGGCACTCATGGTAGCTTCTGTGCCGGAATTCACCATGCGCAGCATCTCTATAGAAGGATACAGGGTCTGGACCTTCTTGACGATTTCTGATTCCAGCAGGGTAGGGGCACCGTAACTGGTCCCTCTGGCTGCGGCTGCGGCCAAAGCTTTAACAACTCTGGGATGGGCATGGCCGGCAATCATAGGCCCCCAGGACCCAATATAATCAATGTACGTATTGCCGTCTATATCCGTAATCGTGCAGCCCTGGGCGTGATGGATGAATGGGGGCGTACAATGAACCCTGTTGCCGGACCGTACCGGGCTGTTTACCCCTCCCGGCATCAGGGATTTTGCTTCTTCAAAAGCAGCTTCTGAACGACTATGATTCAACATGGATGACCTCCTTATAATTTGGACTGACGATCTACGACAGCCGACGGACGAAAGAGGAACCACGCTAGCAGCGTGGAATAAATTGTCCGCCCTTTTCAAGGGCGGAGGACCATCCGAAGGATGGTGGTGGGTTAATGCAACGCAAATCCATTTTTACAACTGAAAGAACTCCGACAAACTCTTCACCGTCTCTTTTTCTTTATCCGTGCTGGCGCTGCCGACGGTCAGCATCATAGGGTCCCGCAGAAGTTTGCGCACCAGCATATGGGACAGATTCTCAATCTCTTTCCGCTGTGAATCCGTCAAATCGGGCAGCTTGGCCATAGCTCTGTGCAGTTCCCGTTTTCGGATGGCTTCTGCTTTTTCCGATAAGCGGAGCAGGGCAGGGCGTACAGGCAGATAGCGGAAGCGTTCCAGCAGCGCAGCTACATCCTGTTCCACCAATTGTTCGGCTACATCAGCTTCCTGCTGCCGCAGCTTCCGGTTTTCCTCCACCTGGTTGGACAGCTGATCTATGTTATACACCGTGATGCCGGGTACATCCTGCACATCCGGAGCTACGTCCCTGGGGACGGCAATATCGATCACCAAAAGGGGGCGGTTGTCCCGCAGCCAGGCCATGAGTTCTGCCCGTTCTTTGGTAAGCACGTAGTGGGGGGCCCCGGTAGAAGTAATGACTACATCTACCTGAGGGGAGACCTCATTGGCTTTTGTCCAGTGAACGGCAGTCCCATGGAGATTTTTTGCCAGTTTTTCTGCTCGTTCCAGATGTCGGTTCACAATAAAAAGTTGGCCGGCTCCTTTGCTGCGAAAATGTTTAGCAGTCAATTCAGCCATTTTGCCGGCCCCAAAGACCATTAACGTATGCCCATCCAGCTTACCTAATAACTTTTCTGCCAGCTGCACTGCCGCATAGCTGACACTGACCGCATGGTAGGCAATATGGGTATCCGTCCGGACTTTTTTCCCTGTAGCAATGGCCTGCTGGAACAGCATATTCAATATGACCCCGGTGGTTCCGTGCTCGTGAGCCAGCTGATAGGCCTGCTTGACCTGACTTAGGATCTGTCCTTCCCCTACAATCAGCGAATCCAGGCTGGAAGACACCCGAAGCAGATGGGTAATACAGTCCCTGCCTGCATACGTATAGAAATAATCCGGCTGTACAGGAGGTCTGGCAGACAGCAGGGACAGGTAATAGTCCCGCAGGGCGTCTGGGGATAAGGGTTCCTTGGTAGCAGCATACAGCTCACAGCGGTTGCAGGTACACAGCAGGACCAGCTCTGTGAAGGGACTGTCCTCATTCCAATCCTCCAGGGCCTTCGTCAGAGCTTCCTGGGACAGGGCATACTGCTCCCGTATGGCCACAGGCACGGATTTATGATTCAGTCCCCAGCAATATAATCCCATTTTTTGCTCCTCTTCACTCTTTGCTCTTCGCTTTTCGCTTATTTTTTCAGCCACTCCGCCACTTCAGGTGCGAAATAGCTGATGATGATATCGGCACCGGCCCGTTTCATGCTGGTGAGGGATTCCAGGACGATGCGCTTTTCATCAATCCAGCCCCGTTGGGCAGCTGCCTTGATCATGGCATATTCCCCGCTGACGTTGTACACAGCAATAGGACGGTTGATGCGATCCCGCGCCATGCGGACAATATCCAGGTAGGCCAAGGCCGGTTTGATCATAATGATATCGGCGCCTTCGTCCAGATCCAGCTCGATTTCCTTCAAGGCTTCCCTGGAATTAGCCGGATCCATCTGGTATTGCTTCCGATCCCCGAATTGAGGGGCCGAGTTTGCTGCATCCCGGAAGGGACCATAGTAAGCAGAGGCATATTTTACCGCATAGGACATAATCGTCGTATTCTGGAACCCATTAGCATCCAGGGCACTGCGGATGGCTCCGATACGACCATCCATCATATCAGAGGGAGCGATGATATCCGCACCGGCCATCGCCTGACTGACGGCTACCTTCTGCAACAGCTCCAGGGTAGCATCGTTATCCACGTAATGGCCGCACAGCTTGCCGCAATGGCCATGGGAGGTATATTGGCACAGGCATACGTCTCCTACAATCAACAAATCAGGAACAGCCTTCTTGATAGCCACCATGGCCCGCTGGACCGGGCTGGTCATATCCCAGGCAGAAGATCCGATTTCATCTTTATATTCCGGCAGTCCAAAAATCTCAATGGCCGGAATCCCCAAAGCGGCAACTTGTTTTGCCGTCTCTACTGCATTATCTACGGACAGGTGGTAGCAGCCTGGCAGGCTGGGAATCTCTTCCTTTACCCCTGTACCGGGCACCACGAAGATAGGGTATACGAAATCTTTGACGGACAACTCATTTTCCCGTACTAAGGCCCGCATATTCTCGGAAATGCGCAGGCGACGGGGCCGTAGTTCATTATATTTCATTTTGAAATTCTCCCTTCTACAAGTTTCTGCACCAACCCTTGCAGGGTGTACGTATCTGCCACAACGGCAGGGTTAAGGCCGTTTCGGGTGCAGGCTTCTGCGGTCACGGGACCGATACAAGCCAGGGACACACGGTCCAAAAGGTCTTTGTCCGATTCTAACAAAGTCAGCAGCGATGTCACAGTGGACGCACTGGTTAAAGTGATATAGTCAAGTTCCCCCGCTTTCAAAAGGCTGCAAAGCCGTTCTTTATTTTCCAAAGCCGGCACAGGGGCGTAAGCAATGACGCCGTCATAGGGAATCCTTCTGGCCTGGAGGGCCTCCTCCAATATGGGGCGGGCCTTTTGGGAACGGATCCACAACACTCGGTCACTTTCTGTCAGCCTGGGTACCAAGGCTTCTGCCAATGCTTCTGAACGAAAGGAAGGGGGCACCAAATCGGCCCGGATGCCATACTGTTCCAGATGACGGGCCGTAGCACTGCCGATGGCGGCGATCTTTAGTCCGCCCAGGGCGCGGCTATCCAGATTATACTGTTGCAGCCGTGCGAAAAACCTCTGCACTCCGTTATGGCTGGAAAATACGAGCCAGGAATACCTGGACAGGTGAGTGACAGCCTCATCCAAAGCCCGATAGTTGTCCGGAGGATCTACCAGACGGATGGTAGGAACCTCTATAGCGCAGGCTCCCAGGTCTTCCAGCATGGCACTGAGCCTGGATGCCTGTTGGTGGCTCCGGGTAACAGCAATGCGCAGTCCGAAAAGGGGCTTTGTTTCAAACCATTGCAGCTCTTTACGACGATGAACTACATCCCCTACAATAAATACCGCTGGAGGCCGCAGGTTGGCCTTAGCGGCATCCTCTGCTGCTTTCCCCAGCGTAGTAACCAGTGTCTTTTGGATACCCAATGTACCCCAACGGATCAGGGCGCAGGGGGTGTCCGGACAGCGGCCATACTTAATAAGATTTGCCGTGATGGACGGCAGATTCCTGACCCCCATAAGAAAGACCAGCGTATCCACAGCACCAGCCAGTTTGTCCCAACGGAGGGACGAGTGGTCTTTGTCCGGCCGTTCATGGCCTGTAATCACTGCAAAAGACGAAGCGCAGCTTCTGTCCGTCACCGGAATTCCTGCATAGGCAGGAACGGCCAGTGCCGAACTGATGCCGGGCACGATTTCGAAAGGGATGCCTGCGGCCTGAAGAGCTGCCCCTTCTTCACCGCCACGGCCAAAGACGAATGGATCCCCGCCTTTCAGGCGGACAACTTTGTGGCCGGCTTTAGCTTTTTCTATTAATAACTTGTTGATCTCTTCCTGGGGCAGGGTATGATGATCAGCCCTTTTACCCACGTAGATACACTCTGCGGTATCTTTGCAGAAGGAAAGGAGGCGGGGACTGGACAGATGGTCTGTAACCACCACATCGGCTATTTCCAACAGCTCTTTGCCTCGCAGAGTCAGCAGTCGCCAGTCCCCAGGTCCTGCTCCTACAAGAAAGACCTTACCAGTCATAGGCTATCCTCCTTCTTACCATGCAGCGCTTCTAAGATCGTATTGCCTCCTCCTGTCAGCACCTGCCGGGCAAGGATCTGACCTAGCTCTGCAGCATCCTTGGCTGCACCTGTAAGTGATTTTCTCACCAGCCGTTTTCCATCAGGAGAGGCTACCACAGCTGTCAGGTGAAGAGTTTCACCGTCCAGGCTGGCATAGCAGCCGGCAGGAATCTGGCAGCTGCCACCGATGGCCGCGGAAAAATTCCGTTCTGCAGTGACTTCTGACCTCGCACCTGGATCATTCAGGCGGGAAACAAGGGCCAGGGCCTCGGAATTATTTTCACAGACTTCAACAGCCAGAGCACCCTGACCGGCAGCCGGGATAAAAGTATCGGCAGGCAGGATCTCTGTGATCCTGTCACCACGTCCCAAACGGGTCAGGCCTGCCGCTGCCAGGATGATGGCATCATATTGGCCTTCATCCAGTTTTCTCAGCCTGGTATCCACATTGCCCCGTAAGGAAACAATCTGCAGATCCGGCCGCAGGGCTAAAAGCTGAGCTGAGCGTCTGAGACTGGACGTGCCTACCACAGCCCCTTCAGGCAATTCGGCCAGAGAAGGGTAGTGGTTCGAGACCAGCACGTCTTCCACACTGCCCCGAGGGGGAATAGCCCCAATCACAAAGCCCGCAGGCAATTCGTAGGGGAGGTCCTTCAGGCTATGGATAGCTGCATGGACAGCTCCTTGTTCCATGGCCTGTTCTAATTCTTTTGTAAACAGGCCTTTGCCACCAATCTGGCTCAGAGGTTTATCCTGTATTTTATCCCCCGTAGTCGTTACGAATTGAAGTGTAACCTCCAAACCGGGGTATAGCTGCTCTAATGCTCCTTTTATAGTTTCTGCCTGCCAAAGCGCCAGTTTGCTATGCCTTGTGCCGATTACAAAAGGTTTATTCTGACTCATGGCGCTCTCCCTTGTCTTTTATGAACAGATCCAGCTTTTCCAGCAGAATCTTTTGGGCCGTATCTATATGGCCGCTGAGCGCCAGATCCATGAGCTTCTGGGACAGGGCCGTACGCCAATAGGCCTGCCGCAATTCAGGGCTGGTCAGAGCATACTGGGCACAGGTACGGACTTCTGCCAGAGCATCCAGCCATTTGGCATATTCCGGCGTCAGCTGCTTTTCCCATTGCTGCCGCAGGTAGCGGGATAGGGCAGGGGATTTGCCATTTGTAGATATCGTAACTACCAGATCTCCCTGGCGGATTACAGAGGGAGACGTCCAGTTGCTGAGCTGAGGCTTGTCCACTACGTTCACCAGCATCCTTCTTTTCTGAGCTCTGTGGGCTGCCCGTTCGTTGACGTCCTGGTCATCTGTAGCACAAATGAGCAGGAAATATCCTTTTTCATCCCCGGGCGTATATTCTTTTGGCAGCCATTCCAGCTGTTTCAATGCGGAAAGGTGCATGAGCTCCGGACACAGAGTCGGAGCAATGAGGGTTACGGCAGCCTGAGCCGCCAGGAGGCTTTTTACTTTCTGCAGGGCCACTGTTCCACCGCCCAATACCAACACCGGTTTATGATCTAATAAAATATTGACAGGATACATAGATGCCTCCCGAAAAAAATTGTAATAAGGGAAACTTTATAGGAAAATTTAACACTATTATACGACATATAGGGATATGTGAGCAATAAAATGGAAAGGGATGGGGCAGTTAAGAATCGCAGCTATCAAAAAGAAAAATAACTATCTACTTGCTTAAAACGGGTAAGAATAGGTACAATATAAATAGGGGAATCCTGCAATTTTTTTCTTTTACTTACAGAAAGGAAGCAATGGGGCTATGGCGATGACTCAAGGTTTATTTAAGAAGACAGCCCATTCCTGGGCAAATTCCAGAGGCGTACAGCTGCGGCTGGCTCTGGGAAATCTGACGAAGCTGACTTTGGAAGAACACAGCTTCCTGACAAACGTATCCACCTGGTCTTTTACGGTGGAAGGGGATAAAATCAAACAGTCTGTGGAGACACTGGAAACACCGAAACCGGCGCCCCAGGCAGATTTTGCCCTGACAAAAGACGAATTCATAAACGGACTGCTGGATCTGCATTTGGAGCAGTGGAAAAAACACTATACGCCTATTGGCTATGCTGTGTCCGACGGCATGAGCTGGAAGCTGACCCTGACCTGCGATGGCAGTGAACGAGTCATCGTGTTCAGCGGCGAAAATGCCTTTCCTCGGAATTATAGCAAACTGAAACAGTTGCTGGGAATAGTTGAGTAACTTGAGTGTAGATGATAGAACCTGTTGTCAAGGGTTAGAGCTGTGTTTGTCGTAGGGGCTCTACCAGATTTTTCAGCGTAGCTGAAAATATCGCCTGTGGAGCCCTGTAAAGCCTCTTCCCACTTTCATCTTCCCTAAATTTTAAAAAAGTGCTTGACTTGTTACACTTCCAGAGGTATACTAATACTCGTGTTCGGGGCGTAGCGCAGTTTGGTAGCGCGCTTCCTTGGGGTGGAAGAGGTCGTGAGTTCGAATCTCGCCGCTCCGACCATTTAATTAAACGGAACGCCACAAAGGTAATCTTTGTGGCGTTTTTTCATGCCACAATATATAATGTTAGAAAACAAAACCATCAATCATTACCCGATTTCCGGCCAGGGTGCCGGGCAGTGTAGGAGGCACGAGTTGCATGTCTGAGTTGCAGGATAAGATTGCGAAAAGAAGAACCTTTGCCATTATTTCTCACCCGGATGCCGGTAAAACGACACTGACTGAGAAATTATTGTTATATGGGGGCGCCATCCATCTGGCAGGCTCCGTAAAATCCAGAAAGGCCAACCGGCATGCCGTATCCGACTGGATGGAAATTGAAAAACAGAGAGGGATTTCCGTTACCTCATCCGTACTGCAATTTGACTACGATGGCTACCGGGTAAATATCCTGGATACTCCCGGTCACCAGGATTTCTCGGAAGATACGTACCGGACTCTGATTGCTGCAGACAGTGCCGTCATGCTGATCGATGCAGCAAAAGGCGTGGAACCTCAGACCAAGAAACTGTTCTGGGTCTGCCACCGCCGGAAGCTGCCCATCTTTACCTTCGTGAACAAACTGGACCGCTACGGCCGGGCTCCTATGGATCTGATGGACGAAATAGAAAAAGTCCTGCACATCAATGCCTATCCTATTAACTGGCCTATTGGTGTGGACGGTCACTATATCGGTGTGTATGACCGCCTGAAAAAACAGGTGGAACTGTTTGACAATGACAGCAGCCATGGTTCCAAGATCCTGAAATCTACTACGGGCAGCCTGGATGATCCTGCCATCCGGGAAGCCATTGGGGAAGCTAATTACCAGAACCTCATAGATGATATTGAGCTGTTGGATCTGGCCGGCGACGAGTTCGACCTGGACCGGGTAGATGCCGGGGAATTGACACCTATGTTCTTCGGCTCCGCTATGACGAACTTTGGTGTCCGCAGCTTCCTGGAAAAGTTCCTGGAACTGAGCCCTATGCCTCAGCCCCGGAAACTGAAGGACGGCGGCCTGGTCAACCCTACCGATCCGGATTTCAGTGCCTTTATCTTCAAAATTCAGGCCAATATGAACCCTGCTCACAGGGACCGGATTTCCTTTATGCGCATCTGCTCCGGCGTGTTTGAAAAGGGCATGACGGTATATCACCTGCAAAGCGGCAAACCCATCAAGCTGGCTCAACCCCAGCAATTCATGGCCCAAGAACGGACCAGTGTGGAAGAAGCCTATCCTGGTGATATTATCGGCGTATTTGATCCCGGAGTCTTCACCATCGGGGATACCTTGTGCAATGAGAAAAACAAAATCCAGTTTGAAGATTTCCCTATCTTCCCACCGGAAATCTTTGCTAAAGTCCAGCCGAAAGATTCTATGAAGCGGAAGCAGTTTGAAAAGGGCATTATCCAACTGGCCCAGGAAGGGGCCATCCAGGTGTTCCGGCAGAAGAATATCGGTATGGAAGCCTTTGTAGTCGGCGTCGTCGGCGTCCTGCAGCTGGAAGTGCTGGAATATAGACTGCTGAACGAATACAATGCGAAACTGCAGATGGATCAGCTGCCTTACAGCGTAGCCCGCTGGGTCTATGCGGACAATCCGGACGATATCCGCAATATCAAGGGCCTGGACAACGGCATGCTGGTCTATGATAAACTGAGCCGTCCCGTCATTCTGGTATCCAACGAATGGAACCTGAACTGGATTCTGGAACGGAATCCCGGCATCAACTTTACGTCCGTACCCAGCGAGGCCCGGGCAATCTAAATAATGGAACAGGGGAGTGGACCATGGCTGAAGAAAAAAAGCCTGTAATGGATATATTGGGAGTTCCTGTCACTCCTTTTTCTATGGGAGAGGCAGTTGCCTATGTAATGGATCAGGTGGACCAGGGCCAGGTGACTCAGGTAGTCACTGCCAATGCGGAAATCGTCATGATGTGCCTGGAGAGTCCGGAATATATGGACCTGCTGCAAAACGTAGAGTTGGTGCTTCCGGATGGAGCCGGTACAGTATGGGCCGGTCGGAAGCTGGGCTACCAGGTGCCGGAACGGGTTGCCGGCTATGACCTGTTTCTGGAAATCCTGAAATACACGGCTTCCCACGGGGGGAAGGTGTTCCTGTTTGGCGCCGCTCCCGGCATTGCAGAAGCAGCAAAAGCGGAAGCAGAAAAACGGTATCCGGGCGTGCAGATTGTGGGTACCCGGAATGGATATTTCTCCAAAGAAGATGAACCTGCAATCATCAAACAGATTAATGATAGTGGAGCAGACATTCTGTTCACTGCTTTGGGGGCTCCCAAGCAGGAATATTGGCTACGAGACCATAAAGAGGAATTAAAGCCTGTGCTGCGCATGGGCCTGGGCGGCAGTTTTGACGTGCTGGCCGGCCATGTGGAACGGGCTCCCAAATGGATGCAGGACGCCAGCCTGGAATGGCTGTTTCGCCTGTATAAACAGCCCAGCCGTCTGGGCCGCATGATGGCTTTGCCCAAGTTTGTGCTAAAGGTGCTGGAAGCAAAAAGAAAGAAATAAGATTGGCTTACATATATTCCGTGGATTCCCTTATAAGAGGAACGCGAAAACAGCAACGAAGCATTAGACAAACCCCCTAGTAATGTAATATAATAAACCGATAGGTATGGAGGTGGACTTGTGACAAAATACACAATTATTAAAGACGGAT
>OMUE01000082.1 GCA_900314165.1 uncultured Acidaminococcus sp. | reverse complement strand
CCAATTTTGTTTTTCTGGAAAAACGCTTATAATATAGGAAAGAGGTGATTCCCATGCAAAAAATTCTCCGCCCGTTAGGGATTCTTTTCCTGGCTGCAGGATGCGCATGGGGAGCTTTCCTTCCTATGGCTGCTGCATCTCCTGCCATTCATGTACCAAAGCCGGGAAGGATCGGAGCGTCCCCTTCCCTGCCCAGAGTCAGGATCTCCCAGCCTGCCAAACCCATCAGCCCGATTCCCAGGCCGGCTGCTGTGCCGGTTATGCCCGTGCAGCCCGTACAGGTCCAGCCCATGCCCATTCCCCGGGTCCATGTACAGGAAGTGACCCCGGGCCGCAGCATGCTGCCCCGGACCATTGGGTCCATCATGTATCAGGCGCCCATCGCTGTAGGCAAACCAAAATTGACATTGTTCAGCTGGGCTTCTCCCAGACCCATTATCGACAACCGCTGGCGTCCGACAGGCCTCATTCCCGTAGGCCCCTACCAGACCCTCACGGCCGCCGGCTGGTGGAAACCCTGGACCACACCGTCCCCGGCCGATGTGTTCAGGAGCCGATTGGCGACGATGATGGTAGAGAAAAAATAAAAAACACGGTGAAAATGCGATACCATTTTCACCGTGTTTTTTATTTAGAAGTCAGAAGTCAGATGACAGAACCTGTTTTCCGATGGTAGTAAACCCACCACCGTTCTTTGGGAAAGAACCCACCACCATCCTTACGGATGGTCCCCCGCCCTTGAAAAGGGCGGACTGATTGCTGCCTATCGACAAGAAACTTCTAACCATCGACCCACTGTTCTGACTTCTGTCATCTATCATCTTCGCTCAGCCCACTATTCTCTTCTCCCAGCCGCTCTTCCGGTAGTAGACGGTCAGCAGCAGGTTGCACACGATCCAGCCTACTGGATACCCTAAAGACACGGGGATAATGGAATCTATGAAATGGGTAATGATGAAAAGATAAATCTGGCGGAACAGCACGAAGGAAAACAGCATGATGTACATGGGTCCCCGTGCGTCCCCTATGCCCCGCAGCATACCGGCATACACCTGGTTCTGGCAGGCGAAGATGGTGAACATACAGTTGCAGTGGATGAACAGAGTCCCATAGGCCACTACATCCGGTTCCTGATTAAACAGCTCTATGGCATAGGGTGCCAGAGCCGTAATGGGGATGTTCAGCATAAGAGCAGAAATGAGTGCCATACGCAGGGCAATCTTCAGTCCCTGGTGGATCCGTTCCACGTTCCGGGCACCGGCATTCTGGCCTACAAACGTGGTCGTAGCCAAAGCTACGCTCTGGATGGGCATGAGAATCAGCATATCCATGCGCAGGTAAGCTCCCCAGCCTGCCGTGCTGGCAGCGCCGAAGGAATTGATGTACGCCTGCACAAAGATATTGGAAAAGGCCGTCAGGGCAATCTGCATGCCTGCAGGAAAACCTACGCCTACAATGCGCCGAAGCATATGGACATCCAGACGCATATCCTTCCAGGCCAGCCGGTACACTTCCTTGCTCTTAAACAGCACCAGCATAACCAGGAATGCAGAAATGAACTGGCTCAGGATCGTAGCGTAGGCCGCACCGGCCACGCCCCAGTGGAGGCCAACTACGAAATACAGGTCCAGAAGCACGTTCAGTACGGACGTGAACACCAGGAAATACAGGGGGCGTTTGGAGTCCCCTACGGCCCGCAAAATAGCGGAACCCATGTTGTAAATCAAGAGGCCCGTAATGCCGGCAAAATAGATTCTAAGATACGTTATAGAGTAGGGCACGATTTCCGGAGCCGTATTCATGGAGCGTACCAGGAAAGGCGTAATGCTCCAGCCCAAAGCCACAAAAAACAGGCTTAGCAGGAAGCTGCCTACCAGGGATGTGTGCACAGCCTTCCGCATATTAGGGATGTCATGAGCTCCGAAATACTGGGCGATGATGACGCTGGCCCCTGTACTCATGCCGATAAAGAAGCCTACTAATGTATTGATGCAGGGCAGCATGGATGAAACGCCGCCCAGGGCATTGGCCCCCACAAAGTTTCCTACAACAACGCTGTCCGCAGCGTTATACAGCTGCTGGAACAGATTGCCAAACAGTAACGGGAGGGCAAACCAGAACAGCTCTTTCCAGATGCTGCCCTGGGTCATATCTACGGTGGTTGTTTTTTTCACCCAATCACCCTCCTTTTATGTAGTTAGCGCAGCAGATTGTCGTTTTCGAAGTAGTTGATCTTCATAGCAGCCCGAACTTTGCCCAAGGTTTCTGCAGCCTTGGCTTCGGCTTTGGCCGTGCCATCCTTCAGGATATCTACGACTTCCGGCTTCCTGGCTTCCCAATATTGCCGGCGTTCCCGGATGGGTCCCAGCACTTCCTGCAGCACGTTGTTCAGGAACCGTTTGATCTTCATATCCCCCAGGCCGCCCCGTTGGTAATGGGCCTTCAGTTCGTCCAGGTTCGCATAGTCCGGCAGGTATTCCGAGAAGAATTCAGGACGGCAGAAAGCATCCAGATACGTGAACACAGGGTTCCCTTCAATGTGGCCCGGATCGGACACTTTGATATGGGTAGCATCCGTATACATGTTCATGACTTTCGTCTTGATGGTGTCCGAGTCATCGGACAGGTAGATGCAGTTACCCAGGGACTTGCTCATCTTGGCCTTGCCATCCAGGCCCGGCAGGCGCAGGCAGGCTTTATTGGAGGGCAGTACGATTTCCGGCATCACGAGGGTTTCTCCGTACACGCTGTTGAACTTGTGCACGATTTCCCGGCATTGTTCCAGCATGGGTTCCTGGTCCTCGCCTGCGGGCACTGCCGTAGCGTCGAAGGCCGTAATATCCGCAGCCTGGCTGACAGGATAGCAGAAGAAGCCCAGAGGTACGCTGGCTTCAAAGTTCTTTTGCTTGATTTCGTTTTTGACAGTGGGGTTCCGCTGCACTCTGGCCACGGTAACCAGATCCATATAATAGGTAGTCAGTTCAAACAGTTCCGGGATAAGAGACTGGATGAAGATCGTAGCCTTGGCAGGATCTATGCCTACAGCCAGGTAATCCAGAGCTACCTGCAGCACGTTCTGACGTACTTTTTCCGGGTTTTCCGCGTTGTCCGTCAGGGCTTGGGCATCGGCAATCATGAAGTAGATTTCGTCGTATTTACCGGAATTCTGCAGCAGCACCCGCTCTGCCAGAGAGCCTACGTAGTGCCCTACATGTAAATGGCCCGTGGGCCGGTCACCGGTAAGAATAATTTGTTTCATAGTCAGTCTCCTTCCATTATATCCACTCAGCATGTCCCAAAAACACGCCGGTATCAGCTTATTTCTTTAGTGTACTATGAAATGGAGAAATGTTCAAGGTATCTTGGGAAGAGACGTTAGACATGAGACGTTAGACGCTAGTGACGCACCTGCGCGCCCCCACCACCGGCTCTAGGAACGAACCCACCACCATCCTTCGGATGGTTCCCCGCCCTTGAAAAGGGCGGACTGGGAGCTGCCCAGACTGATTTCTACAGCAGCAGTGGTTCCTCTGTCGTCCGTCGTAGGTCGTCCGTCTGTCTTCCGTCCCCTAATCCCTAACCCCTGACAACAGGTTCTATCATCTGTCATCTATCACTAGCCCACTAGCCCACCAGCCCACTAGCCCACTAGCCCACTAGCCCACTAGCCCACTAGCCCACTAAATATTGTAAACACTTGTCTTCTCCCCCGTACCTGTTATATACTATACAAGTTCGCATACATTGTTTTCCATACGGAAAGGAGAAAAGATTTCTATGAACGGATTACGCAAAACACTCGGCAAAATTCCTCTCATCGGCCAGATTGCCATCGGGCTGATCATCGGCGTCATCATTGCAACAGCAGTTCCGACCGCCGTTCCCTTCGTCAGCATTTTCGGGGACCTGTTCGTCAAAGCTTTGAAGGGCATTGCCCCCATCCTGGTCTTCATCCTGGTTACTAACGCCATGCTGCAGAGAAAAAGCGATGGCAATTCCCGCATGAAGCCCGTCATCACCCTGTACGTCCTGGGCACCTTTGCCGCTTCCCTGGTAGGCGTCACCCTGTCCTTCCTGTTCCCCGTCACCCTGCACCTGCAGGTAGGCGCTTCCAAAGTGAAACCGCCCTCCGGCATTGCAGAAGTGCTGCATACCCTGGTTATGAATCTGGTAGACAACCCGGTAAATGCTCTGCTAAACGCCAACTATATCGGCATCCTGGCCTGGGCCATTATCATCGGCCTGGCTCTTCACAAAACCGCCGATACCACCACGAAAGACGTGTTCGAAAGCCTGGCTAAAGGCATTACGCAGGTAGTATCCTGGGTCATCCGCTTTGCGCCTTTGGGAATCATGGGTCTCGTAACCCAGTCCATCAGCGCCAGCGGACTGTCCGCCCTGCTGAGCTACGTACAACTGTTAGGCGTACTGCTGGGCTCCTATTTCCTGGTAGCCCTGGTCATGAACCCTATGATTGTGTACGCATATGTGCACAAGAACCCCTATCCCCTGGTCTGGGCCACGCTTCGGGAAAGTGGCATCTACGCTTTCTTTACGAGAAGCTCCGCTGCCAATATCCCTGTAAACCTGTCCCTGTGCAAGCGCCTGGGATTGAATCCTGATACGTACGCCATCTCCATTCCCCTGGGGGCTACCATCAATATGGCCGGTGCTTCCATTACGATTTCCGTGCTGGCCCTGGCAGCTGCCAATACCCTAAACATCCACGTGGATGTGCTGACGGCCCTGCTGCTGTGCATCGTGTCCACGGTAGGCGCCTGCGGGGCTTCCGGGGTAGCCGGTGGCAGCCTGCTGCTGATTCCCGTGGCCTGTGCTTCCTTCGGCATCGGCAACGACATTGCCATGCAGGTAGTAGGCGTAGGTTTCATCATCAGCGTGCTGGAGGATGCCTGCGAAACGGCCCTGAACAGCAGCAGCGACGTGCTGTTCACCGCCACCGCCGAATATGCCGGGCGGGCTAAGAAAGGCACCTTGAAGGCAGAAGATATGGTGCCGAAAGAATAAAAGAAGCTGTGAAAAAATGATCTGCTCATTTTTTCACAGCTTCTTTCTTATGCCACTCTT
>OMUE01000197.1 GCA_900314165.1 uncultured Acidaminococcus sp. | reverse complement strand
GAACGAGAAATACAAGGGCGATGCCCTTTTGCAGAAGGAGTTCACGGTGGACTTCCTTCAGAAAAAGATGAAGAAGAACGAGGGCGAAGTTCCGCAATACTATGTGGAGGGCAACCACGAGGCAATCATCAGCCCGGCGGTGTTCGACTTGGTGCAGGCGGAGCTTGCCAAGCGCACGAAGGGCGGTTCACGATACAGCGGCGTGAGCATTTTCTCAAACAAGATCAAATGTGCCGACTGCGGCGGATGGTTCGGCTCGAAGGTCTGGCATTCCACAGACCGCTACCGCAAGGTCATCTACCGCTGCAACCGCAAGTACAACGGTGAGAAGTGCCAGACTCCCCATGTTACGGAGGACGAGGTTAAGGAGGCGTTTGTGCCGGCATACAACCAACTCGTGACGGAGAAAAAAGAGATCATTGCCAATGCAGAGATCATCCGCAAAACACTCTGTGTCACCGATTCCCTGCAGGAAGAAAAGGGCAGGCTGGAGGAAGAGATGGTGGTGCTGGTGGAAATGACGCAGAACATCGTGGCAGAGAATGCCCGTGTCGCACAGGATCAGGATGAGTACCAGAAACGCTACGATGGACTTGTCCAGCGGTACGATACGGCGAAGGCTCGGTACGATAAGGTGGTAGCCGCCATCTCCGCCAAAGAAGCGCAGAGCGAACGGTTGGCAAACTTCATCAAGGTGCTGAAAGCCCAAGACGGCACCATCAGCGAGTTTGACGGCAGCCTTTGGGGCAGCATGGTCGAATTCGTCACAGTGGGCAGGGGCAAGGAGATCACGGTCACCTTCCGGGACGGCACGGAGATACAGGCATAACAGATACACAGGCAGGAACGGCACTCGGCTACGGTCGGGTGTCTTTTTTCGTTATGGGGTAGAAATGTTCATAAATATGTGGTATAATAAATAACACTTTGAGTGCAATAAACCAACAAATTTATCGTTAGAAACAACAGAGGGATTGAAATATGGTCAAGAACAATTTTGAAGTCGATGTCAAAGTAAAGTGCATCGAAGCTGATATGACACAGGCGAAACTCGGAGAGGAAGTCGGTACAACGGGTCAGTATGTGAATCGGCTCATCAAGAAAGGCGATTCCATCGTGAACAAGACCTTTGTGCAGATGCTCGAAGTTCTCGGCTACGATATTCAGCTGACATATGTAAAAAGAGAAGAAAACTGATGAAAGGCAGGATTTTTTATTATGGCTTATGAAACACCGTTGACGATTGCGGAAGTAATGCAGGATATCTCAAATAACAAATATGTACTGCCTTCCATCCAGAGAGAGTATGTGTGGGATACTGAACAGATAGAAACGCTGTTCGATAGTCTTATGCAGGATTATCCCATCGGAGCATTTCTGTTTTGGGAGATTGAAAAATCAAGATTGCTGGACTATGACTTCTATGAGTTTTTAAGGAATTATCACGAGAAGAATAATACACACAATAAGAAGGTTGACCTTAAAGGTTCCGATGGTGTGACTGCGGTTCTTGACGGACAGCAACGTCTAACCTCTATTTATATTGGACTTAAGGGTTCCTATGCATATCGCTTAAAGTATAAGCAAAAGAAAAGCGAGAACGCATATCCTATCAGATATCTGTATTTGAACCTGATTGAGGATGCACAGGACGAAAATAACAAATATGATTTTCGATTTTTAACAGATAAAGAATTCGGTGAAATGGCAGAAGGCTTCTGGTACAAGGTGGGAGACATTCTCACTATGACTCAGCCAGGGGAAACTTCTCAATATGTGCTTGATAATATTGCTTTTGCCGGGACGTATACAAAAGAGCAGACGATGCACGCGAATAATACGTTGCAAAAGTTGTATAACGTTGTTCATACAGATAAGACACTCAGCTATTACAAAGAAAAAGCGGCAGAGTTGGATAAGGTTCTGAATATTTTTATTCGTGTCAATAGCGGCGGTACAGTATTGACTTACTCCGACTTGTTACTTTCCATAGCATCTGCTCAATGGGAAAACCACGATGCAAGGGAAGAGATAACTGAGTTTGTGGATGATGTTAATTCCATCGGCGGTGGCTTCCGTATCAATAAAGACTTCGTATTAAAAACCGCACTGGTGTTAACGGATTTCCCCAATATTGCATTCAAGGTTGACAACTTCAATAAACCTAACATGATGAAAATCGAGGCGAATTGGGAAAACATTAAGCGTGCGATAAAGCAATCGGTATATTTAGTGTCTTCGTTCGGTTACACGGGAGAAACGCTTAGTTCCAACAACGCGCTAATTCCAATTGCTTATTACCTTCTTACAATCGGTATGCCCGATAACTTCGTAGAGTCAGGAGCAACCAAGGAAAACCGGGCAAAGATAAAGAAATGGCTGATAATGGCATTGCTAAAGAAAGCCTTCAGCGGACAGCCGGATAATGTAATAAGACCTATCCGCGATATTATTCGCGAGAATGGGAACAATGAATTTCCAATTGCTCAGATTATTGATAAATTTAAGGGAACAAACAAGTCCATTCAGTTTGCGGAAGATGATATTGATGAATATCTGCTCAAATTGAAGTATGGAAAGAGTGAAACGCTGTCAACGCTCATGTTGCTCTATCCATCATTGGATTTCAGCAATAAATTTCATGAGGATCATATGTATCCGAAAAGTAAATTCAGAAAGTCATACCTCCGGAAAATGGGCGTGCAGGAAGACAAACTGGATACATACATTGACTCCGTAAATGATATCAGCAATTTGCAGCTGCTTGCCGCACAGCTGAACGAGGAGAAACTCAATACAGATTTCGATGTGTGGTTTAACAAAGAGCAAGTTACAGACTCAGATAAGATTCAGTATCGCACGATTCATTACTTGCCGGAAATGGATTACACGTATCCAAACTTTCTCGATTTTTTGGAAAAGAGGAAGCAGATGCTTCGTAAGAAACTAATAGAGATTTTGCTCTAAAAGAAAATGGCAGAAAGTGAAGAAAGTATGAAACAGATAAAAAATTCGGAGTACGAGGAATTCCAAAAGTATCTCCGCGACAAGAATAACGGCCGCATACTGACGCCGGATGGGTTGCGGTTTATCTGCCAGGCGAATGACTACGATCCTGAGAAGATCGGCAGGCATATGCTCGAAGTGATGGCACGGCAACAGAGCGACCAGACAAGAATATAAATCGGGATTTCTCTTAGAGATAATTGATGGACGAGAATTACCAGAATATATGACAATGAATAAGGG
>OMUE01000094.1 GCA_900314165.1 uncultured Acidaminococcus sp. | reverse complement strand
GCCGGAAAATTGTAAATGGTAAAAAAGGCGCTGTGAAAAAATAGTGAAGAGCGAAGAGTGAAGAGTGAAGAGGCGCCTGCGGCGGGCAAGGAAGTCAGCCATGCTGACAATAAAAAGGAGCTGTGAAAAATTCATTTTTTCACAGCTCCTTTTCTTTGACTCAGGCAGGACAAACCACAAAAAACTTTCTGTTTTGGTATAAAACGGACAAAAATCTTTAACGCATATTCCGTAGGGGCTTATCGTAAGATAAGCCCATCAAGGATACTTATTCAAAGAATCCTTGGTGGGCGCATCTCACGATGCGCCCCTACGGGTTTGAGCCTTATAAAAATTATTTGTGGTGTGTGATACTATTCTGCTTTTATGAATCCCGGCGTAGTCAGGTAACGGTCGCCGTTATCCGGCAGGATGGTGACCACCGTTTTCCCGGTGTTTTCCGGTTTTTGGGCTTCTACCAGGGCTGCATACAGGGCAGCACCGCCGGAAATCCCTACCAGGAAGCCTTCTTTCGTAATGAAGTCCCGGGCTGTATCGTAAGCCTGGTCCGTGGTGGCGGTCAGGATTTCATCATAAATTTTTTGATCCAGGGTGGCAGGAATAAAGTTCGCCCCAATTCCCTGAAGCTTGTGGGGACCGGCTTTCCCTTGGCTCAGAAGAGGAGAGTCTGCCGGTTCTACAGCAACCACTTTTACCGAGGGCTTTTGGGATTTCAGATATTGGGCAGCACCACTTAAAGTACCACCGGTACCAAACGTAGCGACGAAAATATCAACATGTCCGTCCGTATCTTCATAGATTTCCGGGCCTGTGGTGGCTCTGTGGATGGCCGGGTTAGCCGGATTGTCGAATTGGCCGGGAATGAAACTGCCGGGAATGGAGGCTTTTAATTCATTGGCCTTTTCAATGGAACCGGCCATGCCCTTTTTCCCTTCTGTCAGGACAACTTCTGCACCATAGGCCCCAATCATGTTCCGCCGTTCTACGGACATGGTTTCCGGCATGACCATGATAGCCCGGTAGCCTTTTACGGCAGCCACAGCAGCCAGGCCGATGCCCGTATTGCCGCTGGTGGGCTCAATGATGGTGCCGCCTTCTTTTAGCACACCTCGTTTTTCGGCATCTTCAATCATAGCCAGAGCGGTTCTGTCTTTAATAGACCCCGCAGGGTTGAAACTTTCCAGCTTCACCAGCAGACGAGCCTTCAGGTCCTTGCCTGCCGTGAAACGGACCGGTTCCAGCAGAGGGGTATGACCGATTAATTCCAATACGCTTTTATAGATTTTAGACATAATACATTCTCCTTTTTATGTATGGGACTGCCATCATCATGTTCTGGCAAACGGATATGGACTGATGTTAATGTTTATAGGTAATGCCTGTCAGGAAACAACATCGAAAACCGGGTTGTGAGAAAGACTCGTAGCTCATAAAAACCTCCTAATTTTAGAGAAATACTATGAATTTATATCCAGAAAAAAAGGCCGAAGCCTTTCTATAAATTGACGACTTTCCTCAGGCGGGGAGCTTCTTCCTGCTGTTTCAGTTCCTGAACCTGCAGCTTTAACAGGGCTACCTGTTTTTCCAGAGCCTCAATCTGGTCTTCAATAGGATCCGGCAGCCGGTTGTGGTTCAGATCTACGTCCCGCTCACTGTGGGCACGGGCAACCCGGCGGCCGCCCTGAGCAACCACATGGCCGGGAATGCCTACGACGGTGGCATAAGGAGGCACTTCCTTTAAAACTACAGAGCCTGCACCGATTTTGGCACCTTCTCCTACCGTAAAGGAGCCCAATACCTTGGCACCGCAGGCTACGACTACGTAATCCCCGATGGTGGGGTGCCGTTTCCCTTTTTCTTTCCCTGTGCCGCCCAGAGTCACGCCCTGGTACAGGGATACATTGTTGCCGATAATGGTCGTTTCTCCAATGACGATACCGGAACCATGGTCGATAAATAAACCTTCCCCAATCTGGGCCCCGGGATGGATCTCAATGCCGGTCAGCAGTCTGGCCGCCGTAGAAATCAGGCGGGCCGTTACGAACCATTTCTTTTCATAAAAGAAATGGGCAATCCGGTAAGCCCAAATTGCATGAAGTCCGGAGTAACAAAGGAGAACTTCCAGCGTATTCTTTACAGCCGGGTCCCTTTGTTTGATGACCCGCACATCATTGCGCAATGAACTAAACATGTCCTGTCCCACCCTTTCTTTTGCAAAGACAAATCTCTGGCAGCCTTTTTGGGCACAAAAAAATCGCCCCCTATACAGAGGCGATTGTGCTCGCGGTTCCACTCTGATTGCAGCCTGTCATCAGCTGCCACTCATACCTGTAACGGAGGCTGCCCGGAAAGACCTACTAGGTTTCAATCTTTCGGCTCCCAAAGGCATTCGTCTTATTCAGCTTCGGTGCGAACTTTCAGCCGGTGATTCGCGCTCTCTGTGCCGCTAGCCTAAGAGTACTTGTTTTGGTCATTGCCTTTCATTTATTAACATTGGTTGTATTGTAATCTTTTTCGTTACATATGTCAAGAAGCTTTTTTGCGTTTTTTGGAGGCTTTTTTAGAGTCAGCAGGGTCTTGCACTGGCAGTACTGTGATGGTATCATTAAATAATCTATAGAAAGAAGGTCAGATATATGACTGAAGATAAAAATGGGAATAAAAAATCTCCGAAAAATAAGAAACGGTTCCTGCTGGCCGGCGTATCCTGTCTGGTTCTGCTGGTATTAGTGCTGACAGGGTGCTTTGCCCTGGGGTATAACAGCCCGGGCCCGGAAGCCACTCAGGTGCCTGTGCGGCTGGCAGATGCCAAAAAGAAGCCGAAAGCAGCTAAGGAAAAGAAACAGAAGGACAAGAAGAGCACAAAAGATAAAAAGGATGCCAAGCAGGCAAAGGGTGACAAAAAGAATGGCCAGAATACCCAGCCGGAAACCCAGCCTGTAATCCCGAAGCCTGCGGATACCATACCGGATGCGACGGCACAGCCCCTTGTGGCAGGCACGAAGTACAATGTACTGGTAGATAAAAGAAGTCATAAACTGTACATCCGTAACGGCACCCAGATTGTCCGTGCCTGGGATTGTGCCATAGGCAAGGGGGGCCTGGGCCAGAAACAGCGCAGCGGGGACAACATGACTCCCGTAGGTACCTTTGAAGTGGATGAAATCGACGATGCGTCCGGTTGGACCCATGACTTTGGGGATGGCCGGGGTGAAATCGAAGGGGCTTACGGTCCCTGGTTCTTAAGCCTGGATACTGAAGACTTAAGTGGTGGTGCCTGGGATGGCATAGGCATCCACGGTACCCATGATCCCCGTTCCCTGGGCACTGATGCTTCCGAAGGCTGCGTCCGGCTGAACAACGATAACCTGCGTGCACTCAAAAATGTGGCCTACATCGGCATGCCGGTGACCATCCAAAATTAAAAGCAAGGGGCTGTGAAAAATCACAGCTCTTTTTGTTTTATGATTTTCTTCTGGAAAATAATTTTCTGTTTGTGATAGGAAGAAATATTTTAAATTAAAAATTGCTTATAAAACTGTAAAATTATTTTAATAATTATTATCCGAACATTCTTAAACACAGATAATGACTTGTTTGCTAATGTAAAATGCTTGTTGACAAAAAACAAAAAATAACGTATTCTAATTTAAAGAATAATTATTAGAATGTTATGTCGACAAAATCTAAAGAAATGGAGGTGTCGATTATGTTGACAGCGACGGAATTGGCAAAGTTGTTACGGGATAATGGCTGTAAAGTGACGCCTCAAAGGCTGGCTGTGTATGATATGTTGGCTCATACCAACGAACATCCGACTGCGGAAATGATTTATAACAAAGTCAAGGAAAAATATCCTACCATGAGCTTTGCTACAGTGTACAAATCTGTAGAAATCTTCAGCAAGTTGAACGTGATCCAGGTACTGAATACCGGGGAGGACAGTTTCCGGTACGATGCCAATGTGATGGAACATCCTCATATCAAATGCATGAAATGCGGCAAGGTATGTGATGTGCCTCACCTGGATGCAAAAGCCATTGAGGATCTGGTTGCCAAAGAGACTGGTTTCAAGGTACAGGGACATCAATTCTATTTCTATGGAATCTGCCCAGACTGTACGCCGAAACAATAAGGGAAAGAAAACACCGGACTTGCAGAAGTTCGGTGTTTTTTTACATTTATGACCAGATTTTGTTATAATATTGTTTATAATATCGGGGTATAGATAAAATACACCCGGCATTTTTATCTTGACAGGTGAAATCATGAAATCGAGTTTTGAAGTAGATGTATTAGCCAGTGGCAGCAAGGGGAACGCTACCCTGATCCGGGCAGGGGATACGGCTATCCTGATCGATGCAGGCATCTCCTGCCGAAGGATTGTGAAGGGTCTGGAGGCCTGTGGCCTGGAACCGGAACAGCTGAGTGGCGTGTTCCTGACCCATGAACACCGGGACCATATTGCCGGTCTGGAGGTGTTTACCCGCAGCCACAGTACTATCCCTATCTTTGCCAATGAAAAGACCTGGGCGAAGATTCCCTTTCGGAAGAAGCTGGCAAGGCCCCAGGTCCGGGTCATTCCCCGGGGCTGCAGTATGGGAGCCCTGCGGATAGAACCCTTTGCCATTCCTCACGATGCGGCAGATCCTGTTGGCTATCAGGTATTCTACGGCGATGAGAAATGCACGTACCTGACAGACTGTGGGGAGATTACCAGGACGGTGGAACGGGCGGCCGAAGGTTCCCGGATCCTGGTACTGGAAGCAAACCACGATGAATCCATGCTGGAACATGGCCCTTATCCCTGGCCGCTGAAACAGCGCATAGCCGGAAGCCTGGGTCATTTGTCTAATACGATGGCCGGCACACTGCTGACGGAATTGGCTAATCCTCCGGAAGAAGTGTTCCTGGCTCACCTCAGTGAAAAAAATAATACGCCGGAAGTTGCTTACGAAACGGTCCATGACCAGTTGGCACAAAAACTTCGCACAAAAGGCATTCAGCTTTTTGTAGCCAGCCAGAATGAGCTGGTCAGCAACGTCCGCTGAAAGAAGGAGTTTACTATGAGAAAAAGCATTGCAAAGAAAACAGTAAGCGCCCTGCTGGCCATGTCCCTGAGCATGGGCTTCCTTACCAGTGGCTGTGGCTCTGCCAGCAAGGCAGCCGACAAAAATACGGCAAAGAAGCCGGCAGTCACCCAGAGTGAAGAAGTCAAGAAGCAGGAAGAACAGATGAAGAAGGTGGAGTCCAAGCTCAGCAGCAACCGCAATACGCCTATTGTGCAGGCTGCCAAGAA
>OMUE01000107.1 GCA_900314165.1 uncultured Acidaminococcus sp. | reverse complement strand
GTAGAATAGCGGACGGTGATACCATGCAGGATGATGAATTTGAGAAGAAGATCCGCTTCGGCCGGCTGTACGATATGTACGGAGGGCTGCTGACGGACAAACAGCAGAAGATGATGGAGCAGTATTTCTACGATGATCTTTCCCTGGGAGAGATTGCGGAAAGCAGCCAGATCAGCCGCCAGGCCGTATATGACCTGCTGCGCCGGGTAGAACAGACCCTGGAAAAATACGAAGACAAGCTGCACCTGCTGCATCAGGAACAGCAGCAGAAATTCAAAATCCGCGGGGCCCTGCAGCTGCTGAAGGCCTGCAGGAACACCGAAGCCACGGATACCCGGCTGGGCGAAGTGGAGAAGATCTTAGAAAGTTTGATTCATGAAAGCAGGTAACCATGGCTTTTGAATTACTGACAGACAAATTAACGGCGGCCATCCAGAAACTCCGTGGCCAAAAGACCGTCAGCGAACAGGATTTGAAAAATACCCTGCGGGAAGTCCGGCTGGCCCTTTTG
The DNA here is from genome assembly GCA_900314165.1 of uncultured Acidaminococcus sp. The sequence goes on along the minus strand of OMUE01000107.1, from coordinate 5,334 downwards.
GAAGCAGATGTGAACTTCAAGGTCGTCAAGGAATTTACCGCGAAGATTAAGGAGCGGGCACAGGGTCAGCAAGTGGACCCGAACCTGACTCCAGGCCAATATATCGTCAAGATCGTCCACGAGGAACTCATCAATCTGCTGGGCGGTACCCAGAGCAAGCTGACGTTCTCTCCTAATCCTCCTACCGTCATCATGCTGGTAGGCCTCCAGGGCGCCGGCAAGACCACCACGGTAGGCAAGCTGGCCAATTACCTGCGGAAGAATGGGAAGAAGCCCCTGATGGTGGCTGGCGACGTTTACCGTCCTGCCGCTATCACCCAGCTGGAAGTGCTGGGCAAACAGCTGGACCTGCCCGTCTTCACCATGGGTGATCAGGTTTCCCCGGTGGAGATTGCGAAAGAATCCCTGAAGCGGGCCAACCAATTGCTGTGCGATACGGTGCTCATCGATACGGCCGGCCGCCTGCACATCGACGAAACCCTCATGAACGAACTGAAGGACATGAAGGCAGCGGTGAAACCTCAGGAAATCCTGCTGGTGGTAGATGCCATGACCGGTCAGGATGCCGTCACCGTAGCCGATGCCTTCAACAAAGCTCTGGGCATTACGGGCCTGGTAGTCACGAAGCTGGACGGCGATGCCAGAGGCGGTGCCGTGCTCAGCGTCAAGGCCGTGGCGGACTGCCCGGTGAAATTTGTGGGTATGGGTGAAAAGCTGGATGCTTTGGATCCCTTTTATCCAGATAGAATGGCTTCCCGAATCCTGGGCATGGGGGATGTGCTCTCCCTCATCGAAAAGGCACAGCAAGCCATTGATGTGGACAAAGCCAAAAAGATGGCCGAGTCCATCAAGAAAAACGAGTTTACCCTGGATATGTTCCTTGATCAGATGAAGCAGATCAAGAAACTGGGTTCTCTGGAATCCATCCTGGGCATGATTCCCGGCATGAGCAAGTTCAGCAAACAGCTGGAAGGTGTGGATCTGGACGGCAAGGAAGTCCGCCGCCTGGAAGCCATCATCTACTCCATGACCCCTCAGGAACGCCAGAATCCCCGAATCATCAACGGACAGCGCCGGAAACGGATTGCTGCCGGCTGTGGCCAAAGGGTTCAGGATGTGAATCGCCTGCTGAAGCAGTTTGAAGAAAGCAGGAAGATGATGAAGACCATGCAGGGCATGAACAAGTATGCACGGAAGGGCAGATTCAAACTGCCTTTCATGCAATAACCAATGGAATTTTCCAAAGGTGCCTTCCCCGGCTAACCGGCGAAGGGATATCAATTAAGGAGGTGAATGTTGTGGCAGTTAAGATTCGTCTGAAACGTATGGGTGCTAAAAAGAACCCTTTCTATCGTATCGTTGTAGCTGATGAACGGGCTCCTCGTGATGGCCGTTTTATCGAAACCGTAGGGACCTATGATTCCACTGTAGAACCTGCTGTAATCAAGATTGATGCAGAAAAGGCTATTGCCTGGATGAAGAAGGGTGCAAAACCGACTGATACGGTTCGTTCTATGTTCAGCAAACAAGGTCTGATGACCAAAGTTACTGGTGAAAAGGACGCCGAATAATTAAGGAGGTTGACTATGAAAGAGATAGTTGAAGTCATTGCTAAGGCTATCGTCAATAATCCCTCCGCGGTGCAGGTGGAGGAAGAGAGAACCGGTTCTTCCGTCATCCTCAAACTCCACGTGGCACCTGAAGATATGGGTAAAGTGATCGGCAAGCAAGGCCGCATTGCCAAGGCTATCCGCTTGGTAATGAAAGCAGCTGCTACCCGTGAAAATGTAAAAGTCATCGTTGACATTGACTAAAAGGTGGTTGCCATGGATAAAATGATCGTCAAGGTGCCTGTAGTCATCAAGGCAAAGGTCACTGAAGACCTGAAAGCCAAGATCATCGCAGACATGAAACGCCAGGTTCAGAATGCAGAACTGGAATTTGAACAATTCCAATTCAATGCCAAACGTGCTTTGAATGAACAGGCAGCAGCAGGCCCTCAGGCTTTGCAGCATATGCCGGAACTGCAGGATCGGATTGAGTATGAAAAAGCTCAACGAAGCCATGCTCTCCAGGAGTTGAAAGACAAACTGGAACGGGCAGAAAACCTGGAAATTGGCAGTGAAATCGGTCACGGTACACTGGAACGTTCTGTAGAGATTACCATCGGGTCCGATCTGGAAGCTCTCATGGGTGCCGAAATCGTCGTTGAAGACGGCAAGGTCATCAGCTTCAGGGCTTAAGGCTATGGAACGGAATATTGTGATTGGTAAAATTGTCGCCCCGCATGGTGTGCGGGGCGAATTTCGCATTATGCCCCTGTCGGACCAGCCGGAACGGTACAAGGACCTGAAGACCGTGACTCTGGACAACGGGCAGGTGCTGCATGTGGAAGCCATACGCCAGCATAAGAATGTGTTCCTCATGAAGACCCGGGAAATCCAGACCATGGATGAAGCAGAATTGCTGCGGGGCCGCAGCATCGTGCTGACCCGGGAGGAACTGCCTCCCCTGCCGGAAGGCCAGTTCTATGTGAGAGATATCATCGGCTTTGCGGTCGTGACGCCGGAGGGAACTCCCGTAGGCACTCTGAAAGACGTCATCACGCCGGGTTCCACGGATGTGTACGTCATTGCTCCGCCTGAGGGAGAAGACATCCTGGTGGCTGCCATTGCCGAGAATATCAAAAAGATTGACTGGGCACAAAAACAGATTGTGGTTGTCTTGCCGGAGTGGATCTAAGTGAGAAACTTTGTATTTATAACCTTATTTCCCGAAATGATCTGCCAGGCTGCCGGCTACAGTATCCTGGGCCGGGCAGCTAAGGAAGGCCTTCTGGCCGTCCACTGCGTGAATCCCCGGGACTACGCCACAGACCGGCACCGCAGCGTGGATGATTCCACCTGTGGCGGCGGGGCAGGCATGGTCCTGAAGCCCCAGACTTATCTGGCAGCGTTGCAGAGAGCCCGGGAACTGGCTCCGGATGCCCTTGTGGCAGCGATGACGCCTGTGGGAGAAGCGGTGCACCAGGACAGGATCTGCGCCCTGGCTGACAGCGGGAAGGACATCATCTTCCTGTGCGGCCATTACGAAGGCTTCGACGAGCGGATCCTGGCCCAGGCGGACCTGCGGCTGTCCGTAGGGGATTTTGTACTGACAGGCGGCGAGCTGCCGGCCCTGGCCATTATGGACGCCGTGGCCCGTTTCATTCCCGGCGTCCTGGGCAAGCTGGTCAGTGCGGAGGAAGACTCCTTCCGGGACAGCCTGTTGGAATATCCCCAGTACACCCGTCCTGTGGAGTATGAAGGGCAGCCGGTGCCGGAGGTCCTGTTGTCCGGCGACCATGGCAAAATCGCCCGGTGGCGCCGCAAAGAGGCCCTGCGTGCCACGCTGCAGCACCGGCCTGAACTGCTGCGCAGCATGAAGTGGCAGAAGGGCGACGGGAAACTGTTTCTGGCCATTCAGGAAGAACGAAGAGAGCAAAACAAAAACAAGGAAAAGTGTTAAATTCCTTGCAGTAAACCAGGCTGTATGGTATAATACAGCGTATGCATAACGGACGGTCCGCTGTTAGCACGTGGCTAGACATGAACGTCTTGGATTCAGAGGAGGAACATAAATGAATATTATCGAAGCAATTGAAAAGGAACAGCTGCGTTCCGACATTCCTGACTTCCGTCCTGGCGATACCCTGAAAGTATATGCCAAAATCGTTGAAGGCAACCGTGAACGCGTTCAGTTATTTGAAGGCGTCTGCATTTCCCGTAATGGCTCTGGCGTACGTGAAATGTTCACCGTTCGTCGTATTGCTTCCGGCGTCGGCGTAGAAAGAACGTTCCCTGTACATTCCCCGAGAATCGAAAAAATCGTCGTTTCTCACAGAGGTATTGTACGTAGAGCTAAGCTGTATTACCTGCGTAAACTCACCGGTAAGGCTGCTCGTATCAGAGAACGCCGCTAATTGGAATGTAAAGAAGGCTGTTGCCCCATTGGTGCGGCAGCCTTCTTTTTTTCTAACAGAAGGAATTTCTTAGCCGTAGTGGCGGTGCCATCTTTTGTCCGCCCTTTTCAAGGGCGGGGGACCATCCGAAGGATGGTGGTGGGTTTGCAAAATGCCGCCGAGTTTAGCTGTAAGGAGTTTTTGCCATGACAGAAGAAAAAAAATCCGGATGCTGGCAGGATACAGTCAGTGACTGGCTGATTTCCATCATTGTGGCCGTTGTGCTGGCCTTTGGCATCCGCACGTTCCTGGTGGAACCCTATATGGTATCCGGTCCCTCCATGCGGGAAACCCTGCAGGACAGGGAACGGCTGCTGGTGAACAAGCTGGTGTACTATACCCGGGAGCCAAAACGGGGCGAAATCATTGTGTTCAAGTATCCCAGTGATACCCGCCGGGATTTCATCAAGCGGGTCATTGCCATCGGCGGTGATACCATTGAAATCCGGAACGGCCAGACCTATGTGAACGGGGAGAAAATCAACGAGAGCTATATCCGGGAGCCGTTCCATACGAATTACCGGAAAGCCACCGTACCAAAAGGCCATGTCTTCGTCATGGGGGATAACCGGAACAATTCCGAAGACAGCCGTTTCCGGGACGTGGGCTTTGTGGACCTGAGCCTCATCAAAGGCAAGGCCAGCGTCATTTTCTGGCCCCTGGGGCAGATGAGGGCGCTGCCGTAAGAAGCAGCGAAAAGCGAAGAGGTGGCCGCTGGCCGGCTTGGGTAAGATAGAAAAAAGAAAACCTGTTGTCGGGGGGATAGAGTTCCAAACCCGACAACAGGTTCTTTTTTCATAAGTCCGCCCTCGCTTCAAAGGGGACAATTCTCATTAGAGCTGTCAGCCTCCTCTCTGTCCGCCCTTTTCAAGGGCGGGGGACCAGCGCAGCTGGTGGTGGGTTCGTTCCTAAGACCGTGCTGTGAACCCTCTTCGCTTTTCGATGCATTTCCCTGCGAATCCATGTGATGCAATTTTTTTGTAATTCGTGCTATAATAACTGCATTTCAGGTCACTTTAGTACAATACACAGATGCGTTATGGTATAATGACCGAAAAAAAGAAAAGACTGCCCGCTTTCGGGTAAAGCGGGCACGTACTGAAAATAGGGAGGTCTTATTATGAAGACGTGGATGTCCCAAAAGAAAAAACGCCACCTGGCTATGCTCATCGCTGGCACGCTCAGCCTGACGGCCACACTCGCAGTCTGCCCCCCCTCCGTGGACATGCGTATTGCCGGTGTGGAAATCACTAGCAGCATCGCCTATGCGGCGGATATGACGAGTGATGTTTCGACGTGGACAAACGGAAGGCAGACATTCAGCAGTGGTCAGA
>OMUE01000042.1 GCA_900314165.1 uncultured Acidaminococcus sp. | reverse complement strand
AAGACGAAACCGGCAAGGCCCATATTACGGAACACTCCGTGCTGTGCGGCAGCCGGAAGTACCGCCTGAAGGAACCCTTCGTGGAACTGGTGAAGGGCTCCCTGAACACGTTCCTGAACGCCATTACGTATTCCGACAGGACGGTGTACCCGGTAGCCAGCCGCAACGACAAGGACTTCAAGAACCTGATGGACGTGTACCTGGACGCCGTGTTCTATCCTCTCATTGGGGAGAATCCCTTCACCCTGAAGCAGGAAGGCTGGCATTACGAGCTGAAAGCCGACGAAGAGGGCAATCCTCTGGTGTACAACGGCGTAGTGTACAACGAAATGAAGGGCGTGTACTCCTCTCCGGACGCCATAGAAGAACACGAAGTGAACAAAGCCTTGTTCCCGGATTCTCCTTATCGTTTTGAATCCGGCGGTTTCCCGGAAAACATTCCGGACCTGACCCAGGAAGCGTTTGTGACCTTCCACAAAAATCACTACAGCCCGGAAAACTCCTACATCTACCTGTACGGGGATATGGATATCGTCAGCTACCTGGAGTATCTGGACAAGGAATACCTCAGCAGCTTCCCCAAAACGGGGAAAATCGATTTCACCATACCCCTGCAGCCGGCCTTCGACAAGACCAAAGAAGCCGTGGCCTATTACCCTGTGCCTGCAGGCAGCGACACGGAGCACAAGACCTACCTGTCCATGAACATCGTGCTGGGCACGGCTCTGGACCAGAAACGCATGATGGCCCTGAAGATCCTGACCCATGTACTGTTGGAAGGCAACAATGCGCCTCTGCGGCTGGCTTTGCTGAAAGCCGGCATTGGCACCGATGTGTCCGGCTCCATCAACAGCACCCTACTGCAGCCCGTGCTGTCCGTCCAGGTCAGCGGTTCCGATGCCAAAGACCAGGATAAGTTCGTCAGCGTCCTGTACCGTACCCTCCAGGATCTGTCCCGGAACGGCGTGCCCAGAAAACTGCTGGAAGCAGAACTGAATTCCGAAGAGTTCAAGATGCGGGAAGCGGACTACAATATTTATCCGAAAGGCCTCATCTACGGCCTGAATGTCATGGAAACCTGGCTGTACGGCGGCGCTCCCACTACGTGCCTGGAATTCACCAAGAACCTGGATTTCCTGCGCAACGCCATGGATAAAGGGTATTACGAAGACCTCATTGAAAATGTGCTGCTGGACAACACTCACAAGGCTCTCCTGACCCTGTTGCCGAAACCGGGCCTGGAAGAGGAAGAAGCAGCCGCAGCCCAGGAAAAGCTGGCGGCCCTGAAGGCTTCCATGGACGAAAAGACCCTGAAAGAATGTGGCGCCATGGCTGATGAGCTCCATGCCAGACAGGCAGCGCCGGATTCTCCCGAAGCCCTGGCCTCCATTCCTCTGCTGAACCGGGAGGACATTGTCCGGAAGAACGAATACGAAAAGTTCCAGGTGGAGCAGAAGGGCAAGCATACCCTGCTGTACCTGCCTCAGAGCACCCACGACATCGCCTATTTCGACTGGTGCTTCGATATGACCGGCGTGCCCGGAGACCTGCTGTGCTATGCGTACCTGCTGACGGATGTGCTGGGCAAGGTGGATACGGACGACTACACCTACGAAGAACTGACCACTATGGCGGACAACTACCTGGGCGGCCTGAATTTCGAAGTGCGGCCGTATACGAACTACGACGATACGAATACGTACCGGAACGTGTTCAAGGTATCTGCCAAGGTGCTGTCCAAGAATGAGGACAAGCTGTTTGACATCCTGACCAGCATTGCTCTGCGCAGCCACGTGGACGACAAGAAACGGCTGAAGGAAATCGTCAGCGAAGTGAAGACGGATTGGGACAACGTGTTCTTCTCCCGGGGCATGAACGTGGCCACGGCCCGGCTCACCAGCTATTTCTCCAGAGCCAGCCGCAGCCAGGAATACGACCAGTTTACCTATTATGAATTCCTGAAGGACCTGTGGACCCACTTTGATGAAAAAGTGGATACCGTGGTGGCCAAGCTCCAGACCCTGCTGCCCGCCTTCTTCCACCAGGATGAGCTGACGGCCTCCCTGTCCTGTGACGAGGACCTGAAGACTGCAGCCTGGGACCGCATGGGAAAATTCGTCATGGCCCTGCCGCACTCCGACTTTGCCGGCAAACCCATGCCGGAATTCGGGGACGTGGACATCAACGAAGGTATTACCACCTCCGGCAAGGTGCAGTACGTGCTGGCCGGTGGCAACTACCGGGCTCATGGCTACGACTATACAGGGGCTATGAAGGTGCTGGAAACCATCCTGCGCTATGGCTACCTGTGGACCAAGATCCGTGTCCAGGGCGGTGCCTACGGCGCCGGTGCCCGCTTCGACCAGAACGGCCTCATGTACCTGTCCTCCTACCGGGATCCGAACCTGGTGGATACCCTCAAGGCCTACCGGGATCTGCCGGACTACCTGAAGACCTTTGAGGCCTCTGACCGGGAAATGACGAAATACGTCATCGGCACCGTGAGCCTGCTGGATACACCTCTGACTCCTGCTATGCACCTGGAAAAGGCTATTACCACCTATCTGAAGGGCCTGCCGGAAGACGTGGCCCAGCAGGGTCGTGACCAGGTCATCGACTGCCAGGTAGCCGATATCAAAGCCCTGGCCCCTCTGGTGCAGGCTGTACTGGATGATGGCTACCTGTGCGTCGTCGGCGGCCAGCAGCGGATCGAAAGCCATCAGGAACTGTTCCATAAGATTTTGAAGGCGTGATAAAAGATAGCGAAGAGCGAAGAGTGAAGAGCGAAGAGGCCGCCCTGCGGCAGGCAATGTAAAGATGATAGATGATAGAACCTGTTGTCGGGGGTGTCCGTGCAGAGCACATCGGACTCAAGATGCCTCAGCTCAAGAATAATCGAACCCAAGACACCTCGGCTCAAGAATAATCGTGGTGGCATGCAAAGCACTACTTGCAAAAAAGAGCTGTTACAGAATCATTCTGTAGCAGCTCTTTTTTACGTCCGAGCAGAACTCATCTCTTCCGCTTCCCTCTTCCCTACTAAAGCACAATATGGTATAATTACGGATGAAAAATGGATAAAAAACGGATTATTACCTAACGCAGTCGAAAGGGGATGGCTCTATGCTCCTGGATGAATTAAAGAAATGGAAAAAGGAAATGGGATTTTCCATAGAAGAATTGGCACAGCTGGCGCAGGTACCGGTAGGGACACTGCAGAAGCTCCTCAGTGGGCAGACGAAGAGTCCGAGACGGGAGACTGTAGAGAAGCTGAGGAACGTCATGAAGGACATGTCTGCAGAAGCTAAAGCGTATAAGATTGCTGAAGCGACAGCCTTTTACGACAATGCCGTGCCTCAGGAAGAAGATCCCTATGGTACGAAAAAACAGGGGGAATATACCGTAGAGGATTATTACGCTCTGCCCGAGGATAAGCGGTACGAACTTATCGACGGAGTCATTTATGAAATGGCCTCGCCTACGGTATTGCACCAAATGATTGCGGGAATTCTTTATCATCAACTTATGAATTGCGTAGAAGAACACGGTATTGAAACCTGTTTTCCATATATTGCCCCTCTGGATGTGCAGCTGGACAAGGACGACAAGACCATGGTCCAGCCGGATGTCATCGTATCCTGTGAGCCGGAAAATGACCTGGAGAAGCGCATTTTTGGGGCACCAGCCTTCCTGGCCGAGGTGCTGTCGCCTTCTTCCCATAAGAAAGATATGTTTTTGAAGCTGTGGAAGTATAAAAATGCCGGCGTCAAGGAGTATTGGCTCATCCATCCGGAAAAACAACAGGTCATCGTGTATTTGTTTTATAAGGACGACGACATCGCCATCTATTCTTTTGACGACAAGATTCCGGTGTCTATTTCTAACGGCTTGTGTGAAGTGAGCTTTGGGGGGATTAAACAAAGGATAGCAAAGAGTAAAGAGTAAAGAGCGACGTTAGTGTGTGGTCCGCTGGACGGCTTGTCGCCCCCGTGAGGGGGAGATAGGCCATTGTGATAGCAATGGCGAGGGGGTGAGCGGAGCTCCTGCAAAGTAGCATCAACTCGTCCTAGCCGATAGTGAGGCTCGTAACGTATCACGTAATACGTATTACGCTTTTTTCGTATGCACGTATGCACGGACAACGTGTTTTAGTCTTACTACTTCTACCGTACTGTAGTACACCGTTTCTCCGTTACTGTACTACAAAACCGGAGTATTTTACCTACGATCACAGTAATGAAGAAAAAGCGTAGTAGTAACAGATCTTTAAATTCTCCTGACCTATCCTCGGTTGACCAAGAGGAGTCAGGGATTTGCCGAGCGTCATGTAGGTGCGTGCCAAGGTTTGCCAAGAGAAATGCAAATTCCCACCCGTCCAGCGGATCACTAGCCTACGCAAGGGTATAAAGATAGAGCCGTGCAAATCTGCACGGCTCTATCTTTATACCCTTGCGTTTACTGCCATTCTCAGCCTCTCCAGCTTTTCCTCCATTACTTTTCTTTGCTCAGTGCCTGAACTTCTTCAAGGGAAAGCTCTGTTCCAGCGGCTACAGTTTTGCAGTCTAAACCCAGCTTTAGTAATCTTCGGGCAGATGCACGTTTTTCTTCTTCAATCCCATCCAGTCTGGCCGTCAACAAATGAGATTGTTCATCTCTAATGGCTTTTTCTTTTGCTTCGTATTCCCGCCACAGCTGCAGATCGCTGACAAATTTGTCTTCGCTTTCCGCCACATCTTTTAAAATAGAATCCATTTCTGTCAGCTCCTTTCGGTCTTTGTCAGACGTTTTCTTTGATAGATAGGCAATCCACCGGTCTGAACGCTTGAGTTTCTTAATATCAGAGTAATGGATCTTTTCCAGTTCAATAAAATGCATTTCCAGATGATCCGTCAGTTACAGTTCCGGATGCCTGCTGTTTATCACAAAATATTGCTGGTGGAATTCGCTTTCTAATTGGGTAAAGAAATCAAAGTCCATCAGGATGATACTTATAACTTTATTCAGCTTATCATAGCTTTCCTTTTTCTGCAACTGGCCACCGTAAACCCTGGACCAGTAGTACAAGGCACGTTCGGCCATGTAGCGGTCTTTACAGACTTGAACTTCAATGTTGACCTTAGTGTCCGTGTCGGTAATGGCTAAAATATCCAGAATGGCTGATTTGCCTTCAGGTAATTGAGGAAGCCTTTCTTTGTCGGCAAAGGTCAGGTCTGTGAACATTGCCTCACCAGACAAATCTAGTGTGGTGTTTAGGAAGTTCAACGTGTACCTCTTGCGTTCTTCGCTGCCTAGAAGATACTTGAAAAAGATGTCATTGATGCGGTTGAGTCGGATAGGGTGTTGAATGCTTGTCATGAGTTCGTCTTCCTTTGCTGTGTATTTTATTATACCATCTGGATGGGGTATGTCCATCATACAAGAACAGGTGCAAAAAGAAAAGGGGGCCTGTAGGAATCGGCCCTTTTGTGCAGGTAATCAACCAATTGTCTGGTTTTTGTAGGCAATTTGATGATACGGCAGGCTTGGGAGAGATAACAGATGATAGAACCTGTTGTCGGGGGTTAGAAGACTTCTTGTCGGCTGGACAGTTAGAAATTAAGCTGAGAGCAAAGAGAGAAGAGCAAAGAGGCAGCCAGAGGCCGAATCCGGCCCCCTTTGGGGGCGGAGGGCCATCGAAGATGGCGGTGGGGGCGTGCAGAGCACAGCGTATTACGTATTACGCTTTTTTCGTATGCACGTATGCACGGAAAACGTGTTTCCCCCTTACTACTTCTACCGTACTGTAGTACACCGTTTCTCCGTTACTGTACTACAAAACCGGAGTATTTTACCTACGATCACAGTAATGAAGAAAAAGCGTAGTAGTAACAGATCTTTAAATTCTCCTGACCTAACCTCGGTTGACCAAGAGGAGTCAGGGATTGGCCAAGCGTCATGTAGGTGCGTGCCTACCGAAGGGACGGCCCGCACGTGCCAAGTGGAGTCCAAGAGGATTCAATGGTTGCCCGCTGCTTTCGCAACGGCCAGGCGTGTGTCCTCCCGGCTATGGTCGGTGTGGGCCCACTGGCCTAGCAAACACTTGGCAAACTCTTGGATAATCGCTAATCCATGACAACATCGCGAAACACGACCAATTGACCTACACT
>OMUE01000215.1 GCA_900314165.1 uncultured Acidaminococcus sp. | reverse complement strand
GCCCTGTCATCCCCGCAGGGGAGGGGAACCGTTGCGAATGCAACGGTGGTGGGGCCGTGCGGAGCACTTCTAATCCCTAACAACTAATCCCTAACAACTAATCCCTAACAACTAATCCCTAACAACTAATCCCTAAATCCTAATCCCCTCAAAAGAAGCTGCGATTTGTTCGCAGCTTCTTTTTCATTTCCACAGTATAGAAAAATATGATAAAATAAACAGATGCTATTTTCTAATCAATTATTGCTATATATAAAGGATGGGTTTCATGGAGCAGGTACAAGAGGCTTCCGGCAGCAAGACAAAAAAATTCTTAAAAGGCACGTTGATCCTGACGATTTCTTCCATCGTGGTGAAGGTCATCGGGGCCCTGAACTGGGTCATCCTGTCCCGGGTCATGGGGGGCGAAGGTATCGGCCTGTATCAGATGGGATTCCCCATCTACCTGATGGCCATTACGGTGTCCTCGGCAGGCATTCCTGTGGCCATTTCCATCATCACGGCAGAAAAAGTCGCTCAAAATGACTACGCCGGCGCCCAGCGGGTGTTCCGGGTGTCCTTGCGGCTGTTGTTCTGTACGGGCTTGTTCTTCTCCTTGGGCGTCGTAGGCATGGCCCATTGGCTGGTGGATTCTAAGGTCATTCCGGATCCCCGGGCCTATTATTCCATCATCGCACTGGCTCCTGCCGTGTTCTTCGTTACGTTCCTGTCCAGTTTCCGGGGCTATTTCCAGGGCTGGCAGATCATGACTCCTACGGCCTGCTCGGAAATCACGGAGCAGCTGGTGCGGGTAGTCACCATGATTGCCTTTTCCTATTTGTTCATGCCCTACGGCCTGACCTATGCAGCGGCTGGTGCCAGCATGGGCGCCGGTGCCGGTGCCTTCTGTGGCCTTATGATCCTGCAGGTATTCTACTGGCGCCTGAAACGGAAATTCTTCCCCAAAGGGGAGCAACCCATTCCGGTGGAGCAGCAGGAACCGGCTAAGCAGATCATTAAGCGGCTTATTATGCTGGCCCTGCCCGTGTCCATGTCCAGCCTCATGCTGCCCATCGTGTCCAACCTGGATATGATGATTGTGCCCCGTCGCCTTATGGTTGGCGGCTGGAGCCAGTCGGAAGCGACGACTCTGTTTGGCTACCTGACGGGTATGGCCGTACCGTTGGTCAATATGTCTACCATTCTAACGGCAGCCCTGTCCATCAGTTTGGTGCCTGCCATCAGTGAATCCCGGGTTCTGAAGGATGCGGACGGCATCCGGGCGAAAGTCAGCACGGCGTTCTCCGTGGCAGCGGTTATCACCATTCCCTGCAGCGTGGGGCTCCACGTCCTGGGAGGGCGAGTGGCAGCTCTGATCTATAACGCTCCCAAGGCCGGCCCCGCCATCGAAACTATGAGCTGGGCTATCTTCCTGCTGGGCCTGCATCAGGTCAGTACGGGGATCCTGCAGGGTCTGGGTAAGACGAAGATTCCTGTGGTCAACATGATTATCGCGGCCGTGTCCAAGGTGATCCTGAACTGGAACCTGACAGCCATCCATACGCTGGGCATCGTAGGCTCTTCCTGGGCTACGGTGGCGGACATCGGCATTGCGGCTATTTTGAACCTGTTCTTTATTAAAAAATACACGGGCTTTACCTTGGAACTGAAGCAGCTCATTAAGACCGCTATTGCGGCTGCCGTCATGGGGGCTGCTGTAGTGGGCTTCCTGAAGGTGGCGCCGAACCTGGGGGCCTGGAATATCCTGGGCGGCATGGTTATTGCCGTTCCCGTGTACGGCCTGCTGCTGCTGGGCCTGAAGACCATGCCGGAAGAAGAACTGATGCAGATCCCGTTCCTGGGCCGCCGCATGGTAGCTTTGGGCCATAAGCTGGGACTGTTGAAATAACTTTGAGGAATGTGATATTTTTGGAAACTTCCTTGAAGAAAACCCTGGCTCCGTTGTAAAATATGGAACGGAATATGAAGGACCTTCGCTGAAAAAATATTTCAGCACACGCAGAACCGTCTTCCGCAGACGGTTCTTTCTTTATAAGGAGCATTATGGAAAAGAATACGCTGAACGAAAAATTGCATCATCTGTCAGATCTCCTGCCGGCCGGGAAACTGCTGCAGGCAGGCCTGACGTTTACCTGGAAGGACGAAGAAGGCCAGGTCCAGGAATACAAGCTGGGTGGCAGATTTATTGCCGGCTTTGCGGCCTGCTTCCTGGTCTGCCTGATGGGACTGTCCGTCTGTGCCGGTCTTCTGGTCAAATCCTGGGATGAACAGACGGAGCTGGCCAACTATCGGGCAGACTACGGCGTCTACACCGAACGGCTGGCCAAGCTCATGGACGATAACGAAAAACTCCAGAAAGAACTGGGCCAGGTGGTCCAGCTGGAAAACACCGTGCGCCAGAAGCTGGCTAAGGACGGCGTGAAGGTGGGAGAAGAAATCGTGGACCAGAAGTCCAAGGAATTGGACCAAAGCGGCCAGGGCGGTTCTACGACTGCGGACCAGCTGCAGGTTCTGGAAGTCCAGAACGAAATCAACCGGAAACGGCTGGCTTATAAGAAAGAAAATCTGTCCAACATGCTGCTGGCTCTGTCCGCCACTGGGGACGGGACCTTCGGCTGGCCTGTCAGCGGCGGGGAAATCAGTTCGTTCTACGGCCTGCGGGCGGATCCTTTCGGTGCCGGCGCGGACTACCATCCCGGTATCGATATTGCCTGCGACTACGGTACGCCTGTAAAGGCTTCCAGTACCGGTGTGGTCCAGGAAGCGGACTGGAACGGCGGCTACGGTCGGTTTGTCAGCATAGACCATGGCAGCGGCCTGACTAGCTGCTATGGACACATGAGTGCAGTGGCAGTAGCGCCCGGCCAGCATGTGCGCCGGGGCGATGTGATCGGCTACGTGGGCAGCAGCGGCTACAGTACCGGTCCTCACGTCCATTTTGAAATCCGCCAGAATGGCAATACCGTAAATCCGCTAAACTATGCGGCCCCCGCAAAATAAAGGAGGACACTATGGATACGAAGATTACGATTCAAAAAGAACCGGCTCGTCAGATGGCAGCTGCCTATGATGGGGCAAAACAGATTGGCAAGTGCACTTATGTGGTCAGCGGCGACAATGTGTGGACACTGGATCACACTATTGTAGACCCTGCTTATGGCGGCAAAGGCATTGCCGGCGCCCTGGTAGCCGCCGTGGCCGACATGGCAAGGGAAGCAAAAGCCAAGATTATCCCTCAGTGTTCCTATGCTGCCGCCGTATTCGCCAGAAAGAGCGAATATGAGGATGTGTGGGAGAAATAAGAGAGAAGAGCGAAGAGACGCGCTGCGCTGGATGATAGATGTCAGATGCTAGAACCTGTTTTCGGGGGTTAGAGGTTTTCTCCCGTTAGGCAGGTTCTTTTTTTGCGTATATTACTCTGGAGCACTGACAATCCTAAATATCTAAACCCCGGAAATAAGATTCTACCATTGGGCACCAGTGTTCTAACTTCTATCATCTATCATCTATCTTCTGCTCCTAGCTGCTAAATCTCCCCCTTGTGCAAATGATTAAATAGGACTATAATAATGTAGCACTCTACTGAAATAAAGCAGTATAGCATTGCATATATAATAGGGGGTTGTTACTATGGCAGCGAAGTCAGTCATCATTTTAGGAAGCAGCGGGGGAAATCTGTATAATTTAGGCGGCAAAGATCCGGCAGGGCTTTTGGGAGAACTGGTCCGGCAGATCAAGGCGGCCGGCATCGAACTGGCTGCGATCCAGTTCATCGGGGCGGAAGCCTCCATGGATACTGTGAAACCTACGACGCCTGCAGGACTATGGACCTGGAATGGGGAAGAAGCCAAGGTAGCCTTTAAGGGCACCCTGGAAGAAGTGAATAAGGAAGCGGAAAAGACCGATGCGGCTATTGCCCAGCTGGTCAAAGACGGCAAAGTAGACGGGGTCATCCTGGTCAGCGCAGACCCCAAAGGGGCCAACAAACTGGCCATCGCCGAAGCCTCTGCGAAAAAGCTGGTAGGCGTGGGCACCGGCGGTACGTCCATGGCTACAGTGCAGACCATGGGCCTGAATGTCATTTCTGTGTCCGGCACTACCGGGACTACGAACCGGACCCGTGCCATTGCTAACGTATTCGCTCTGGCTAAGGAATGGGGGCTGTCCTACCATCCGGCTATCGGCAGCAGCGTCCAGGGCGATGTGGAAAAGAAACCCATCCTGTCCCGCATCAGCGTCCGGGGCATCCTGATGGCCTCTCTGCCCGGCTTCATCGCCATGGCTCTGACCCTGATCATCAGCAAGGTGCCAGGACTGGACTATTTTGAAAAGATCTTTAACACCATGATCGATGCCCTGCCCGTCATCGTAGCTACGGTGGCGGCAAAACAGGTTTCCGGTATGGGCGATGTAGCCATTGTGGCCGGCGTCGTCACCGGGATCCTGTCTGTGAAGGGCGGGCTTATCGGCGGTATCATCGGTGGTATTCTGGCAGGTATCCTGGTAGAATTCCTGCTCATGAAATGCCTGAAATGGAACTTCCCGGCAACGACGGCTAACATCGTAGCCGGCGGTATTGCGGGACTGGTGGCCGGGCTGCTCGTGTACCTGTTCCTGGCCCCTGTGGCAGAATTTATCGGCAACGGCATCCGCTCCCTGATTGACGCCGCTCTGGCCATCCACCCCATGCTGTGCGGCGCCGTGGCAGGCCTCCTGATCTGGCCGGCCATTATGGGCGGTATGTACCATGCGGCCATCCTGCCTATCATCCTGTTGGAAATGGAAAAGACCGGCAACTCTTTCCTGGGCGCTATCGATATGGTAGGTCTGGTTATGGTATCCGCCGGCATTACCCTGGCTAATATTCTGGCACCGAAACGGAAGGATGACCGGGCTCTGGCGATTCCCGGGTTCTTCATCAACATGGCTTTCGGGACCTTCGTAGAAGCGGCTTATCCTTTCATGTTCTCCAGCAAGATCGTCATGGCCGGTGCCATTATTTCTGCCGGGATTGGCGGCTTATTCGTGGGTTACTTCAACGTCCGGGGCACGGCCTATGTGCCCAGCATCGTAGCACCTACCCTGTCCACGGACTGGCTGGGCTTTGCCCTCAGTATGTTCGCCTCCGCCTTCTGCGCCTTTGTGGTTGCGGTGATTGCGAATAAGATTGAAGGGAAAGAAGCGAAGAGCGAAGAGTAAAGAGCGAAGAGGAGTACGCTGCACTGCCCCCTCGCCAGATGCAAGCATCTGGCCCTCTCCCCCTACGGGGGCGACAGGTGCCTGCGGCGGACAAGGAAGAATTAACTGTCCGCCCTTTTCAAGGGCGGGGGACCGTTGCTTGCAACGGTGGTGGGTTCTGCGTATCACTTACTACGTATAACGTACCACGTACTACGCAAAAGGAGAATACAATGAAATTCGTCATGAGCTTGCCGTTGTCACCGGACGGCATGAAGATGTTGGAAGAGAACCATATAGAGTATTACATCGGCAATAACCTGGACTGGACGTCCTATCCGGAGGAAGAGCTGGCTTCGGCAGACGTGCTGATCGTGCGCATGGAAAAATGCCCGGCAGAAGTGCTGGCCAAATGCCCTAAGCTGAAGGTCATCGGCCGTCCGGGCATGGGCTTTGACAACATTGCCGTGGATTATGCTACAGAGAGAGGCATCCCGGTGGTCCTGACTCCCGGTGCCAACGCCCGGTCCGTGGCAGAGCACTCCGTCATGTTGATGCTGGCTCTGGGCAAGCACCTGAAGACCATGGAGACGGAGGGCCGCAAAGGCAACTGGGGCATCAGGGCTCAGGGACTCCAGATGGAGATGATGGATAAGAAGGTGGGCATTGTGGGCGTAGGTGGTATCGGTGCTATCGTAGCCCAGCTGTGCGGCGCTTTCGGCATGAAATGCCTGGGCTTCAGCCATTCCCATAACCGGGCCAAAGTGGAAGCGGCTGGCTGCGAATACTATGAGAATCTGGATGATTTGCTGCGGGATTCCGATTTCGTGTCCCTGCACATGCCCTTAAATAAGGATACGTATCACTGCATTGGGGCTCGGGAACTGGGTCTTATGAAGAAGACGGCGTTCCTCATCAATACGGCCCGGGGCGCTGTGGTGGACGAACAGGCCTTAGCGGATGCCGTAAACCAGGGCGTCATTGCCGGCGCCGGCGTGGACGTGTACAGCGAAGAACCACCCCGGCTGGATAACCCGGTCTTTTCTGCACCAAACATCCTCTGTACGCCTCATACTGCGGCCCTGACGCCGGAAGGCTGGAACCGCATGGCCTGCTACGCCGTAGAAGGCTGCCTGGCCGTCCTGAACGGCAAGCGCCCGAAGATGGTGGCGAATCCGGAGGTATATGAGAAGTAGCAAATTTAAACTGGTATAGGAATTTGCAAATAACTTACTGGTTGCACTAACCCGTAGGGCCTCATCGTAAGATGAGGCCGCCTGGTAAACGGACGCATCTCACGATGAGGCCCTACGGAGTAGAATGTATGAGTTCATTATAATTCCTTATACCAAATTGTTTTAACAAAAAAGACGGAGATTTCGGTTAGGAAATCTCCGTCTTTTTCTTGTCGCTAATAGCCTTTGCTTGCTCCAATCCGGTCCCGGATCCATTTCTTTAATAAGAACGCTAAGGAAAAGGGGAACGTATAGAATTTTCCGTTCCAGCCGATATTCTTTTGCCCTAACTTTATGCCGTACCTAATATCCGGGTAATGGGCATGATCTTCGATAAGACGGTTCAGAGATTTTGTAGCGCCATCTGTGACTTTGACTTCCAC
>OMUE01000060.1 GCA_900314165.1 uncultured Acidaminococcus sp. | reverse complement strand
TCTTTTTTCTTTTTTCTTTTTTCTTTTTTCTAATCTCAATACCCAGGGACTGAGATCTAATCCCTAAACCCT
This sequence comes from uncultured Acidaminococcus sp., assembly GCA_900314165.1. Next base: position 6,841 of record OMUE01000060.1, on the reverse strand, counting down.
GTATAACTAATTCCTAATCCTCAGCAGCTGCAACAGGGCTTCTTCTGAAAATCCGTCTCCTCATTGGCTCCTGGACAGGCGTTTCCGGTTCTTCGGATAGTTCGTTATGGGGCAGCAATTTAAAGGACTCTACAGAGGATTTAAAGGCCTTTAATTTCAAATCATAATTGATGGTATCATCCGTATGGTAGCGGATCATATAACCATTGCCATGTTCGTTCATCAGATACGTGTTGATGATAAAGACTTTTTTCAGATCCTCATTATCTGTGGATTCTGCCAGGCTGCCATTCAAGGAACCGACTGTGATCGGTTCGTGGCGCAGGATTGTGATGTTGGGCGTATACCGGGTCAACTTGGCAATGAAATCACTTTCTGCTTTAGCCAATCCGGCTTTATTGGAAGTCCCCAGATCCTTAAAAGAATCATCACTGAATTCTCTGACCATCAGGCCATCTGTATGGACGCTGCTAAGGCTGCGCCCGAACAAAACTGTATCTGCTCGCATCGTGTACATGCGCCAGCCGCTGGGAATCTCCATCTCATATCCCATACTGGGAACGGTCAGTATATTTTCATCCGTGTATTTGACCTTGGACAACGTCAAATCACTGGTTACGGCTTTGAACGCTTGTTTGGCTGCTTCCTGCATTTCTTCAGGGGCATTTACGTTAACCACCAACAATACATTCTTCTGAGGCTGGTAGGCACGGCCAATTACATAAGGCCGGTTGGATTTCTGGCTGTCTGCCATGACTGCTTCATACGTAAAGGTATCTTTTTCGGGAGCCTTTTCTACAGAAGTCTCTGTTTCTGTCTGCAGCTGCCGACGGCGGCGGAACCGGCTGGCCACTTTATCAGCCACATTGGTACTGCCTTCTTCGTTGATGGTAGAATCTGGGAAATCCTGGACTTTACCAACAAATTCCTTGAATTCTTTCTTCTGCTCACTGGAATACTGCTTCATGGGGACACTGACAAAACTGGGCAGTGTGTATAAATCGGCACTGACCATAAAATCTTCGCCCACCGTAAAACGGATCCCCGTAGATGTATGATACAACTCCTGGCTGCCAGGAGGTAAGGTGATGGTATACCCACCGCTGGCAGGCCGATATTGGTTTTTAGCAGCAGCGGCTTCCAGCTCAGGTGTACGACATACACTGAGAGCTATCAGTGTCGCGGCCACTCCTAACAGATTAAGTTTTTTCATAGTTTCCCTCTTTATAAAATATACAAAACCCACCACCATCCTATGGATGGTCCCCCGCCCTTGAAAAGGACGGACATTTTATTTAGGAATCACATAGGTGATTGCTTTATTGACTTCGTAGACAACTTTTTCCAGGTCAATGGTTGTCAGTTCGCCTTTATCGACCAAGATACGGCCATCTACAATGACAGTGTCTACATCGGCGGAAGAGGCTGCATAGACCAGCAGGCTTGTGCGATCAAACTGAGGCTGCCATTGAGCTCCGTCCATATCATACAGCACAATGTCCGCTTTCTGGCCTACAGCCAGGGTCCCTACTCCATCCAGCCCCAGAGCTTTGGCTCCCATTTCAGTACCCATGGCAAGAGCCTGCTTTGCCGGTACGGCCTTGGGGTTGCCGCTTTCCGTCTTGGCTAGCAGGGCTGCCAGTCGGACTTCTTCCAGCATATCCAGATTGTTATTGCTGGAAGCACCATCAGTACCCAGCCCTACAGTAATGCCTTTTTCCAGCATCCGGGTGACAGGAGCGATGCCGCTGGCCAGCTTCAGATTGCTTTGAGGATTATGGGCTACTCTCACATGATGCTTGGCCATAATGTCCATATCCTGTTCGTCTACATGGACACAGTGAGCAGCCAGAGTACCCAGTTCAAACATCCCCAGGTCTTCCATCAGAGCAATAGGAGATTTGCCGTATTTCTTTTGGCACTCCTTTACTTCCCCTTTTGTTTCGCTGAGATGCATATGGATTTCGGCACCCAGTTCACCAGCCCGTGCTATCACGGATTTGATGTATTCCGGAGCGCAGGTGTAGGGTGCATGGGGCCCGAACATGACTTTGATGCGGCCGCCACAGGCATTGTTCCATTGCTTGTAAAGCTCCGTATTCTCGTCCAGGCGAGATGCTCCATCTTCTACGCTGGAACCTGTCAAACCACGGCTTAGCACGGCACGGATTCCACTGTCCTGAGCTGCTCTGGCTGTATCCTCCATAAAGAAATACATATCCGCAAAACAAGTAGTACCCGTTTTCAGCATCTCGGCGATGCCCAGCAGGCTGCCCCAATAGACAGCATTGCCATCCAGGTTATTCTCCATGGGCCAGATCTTGTTTTGCAGCCAGTCCATGAGCACCATATCGTCTGCATAGCTGCGGAACAGCGTCATGGCCACATGAGTATGGGCATTTACCAGGCCCGGAGCTGCCAGGTGTTTGCGGCCATCAATGACATGCATACCGGCTACAGGTTCACGGCCTACATAAGCAATCTGATTACCCAGGATGCCAATATCATACAGCTTGCCGTCGTTTTTTTCTGCCAGTTCTACTCTGGAAAGTACAATGTCGTAGAACACGGTCAGCACCCCTTTTCTACTTTGATGCCGTCAAAATCGCTTAGCTTGAAACCGCCATATTCTTGAAGGGCTTCATGGCAATGGCAGGAATGGACGGGTTTATTATCTTCTACATAAGCCTTGATTACAGAGACAATCTGTTTTTTCAGTTGTTCCATCATAGCGGTGACTTCTTCATGGGACAAACTTTTCAAGCTGAGACCGGAGCCCATATTCGTAACGACAGAACAGTTGGCATAGCACAATTCTGCTTCCCGGGCCAGTACAGCTTCCGGCATATTTGTCATGCCGGCTACATCACCACCCAGGCAGGCGTACATTTTGACTTCGGCAGCGGTTTCATACCGGGGACCATCCGTTACCACATACGTTCCCTGTTTGGAATGGCGCAGCCGCAGCTTGAGCAGTACACGGATGAGCCGATCCCGCATACCGGGGCAATAGGGATAGGCAAAGTCCACATGGGCGACTTTCCCGTTTTCTCCGTTAAAGAACGTGTTGATCCGGTTTTTCGTGAAGTCCAGGATATTGCTGCAGACCACAAATGTTCCGGGCGGCAGGCCTCGGTTCAGACTGCCTACAGCCGTAAACGCCAGGACTTCTGTCACTCCCAGTTTTTTTAGCGCAAAGATGTTGGCACGATAATTGATTTTATGGGGCGGTACACTGTGCTGCAGTCCATGACGGGCCATAAAGTAGATTTCGTTGTCTCCCAGCTGACCTTTTAAGCATAGTGCAGTACCAAAAGGCGTTTCTACATGCAGAGTTTCCAATTCACCAAAACAGGAGGCGTCTTCCACTCCCGTACCACCGATAATCCCTATCTTACGCACTGCTGTCACCTCTTCTGATTCAAATTTTGGATAATATCCAGTAAATCCACAAGCTTGTCTATCGAATAATCAGGCTTAGCTTCTCCTATAAAGGATTCCTGTAAAAAGGAGGTCCAGTTGACTTTAACCGTAGTACAGCCTGCCCTGTTGCCACTCATCATATCAAAGGGACTGTCACCTACGCAGAGGCATTCAGCAGGAGCAAATCCTAAGGCCTCGGCCCCTTTTTCCATAGGTTCCGGATTTGGTTTATGGTCGGAGCATTGTTCGCAGCCTACAATCTGATTCATGTATTTGTCCAATCCTATGCAGCGCAGGCCGCGGAGACAGGAATCGTGGAGCTTGCTGGTGACGATGATCTGAGGGATTCCGGCAGCCTGAATTTGGGCACAGCCATCCCCTACCTCTGGAAATGATTGAATCATGGAATCATGCCAGGCGTTATTGTAGTGCCGATAATAAGAAACTTTTTCCTCTATATTGTCTGCTCCGATAAATCTAGCCAGCCCTTCCCGCAGTGGCAGGCCGAAGGTGTTGATGATTTCCTGGTCAGAAATCCCATAATCCCTGCCGAGATAATGCTCTAAAGTTTTATGGAAGGTAGCCAGGATCAAAGGTGTCGTATTGCCTAATGTACCATCAAAGTCGAATAAAATTCCACGAATTGCCACAAAAGTACTCCTTTTTAATCATATATACATTATATTTTACCATACTGAACGGATTTTTTAAAGGAAAGAGCCTTGAAGCTCTGCTTCAAGGCTCTAGAAAACTTAGCTTTTTTTATTCTTAGGAAACACAATCTGCTTTGGACCAACTTCCGCACTTTCAGGAACCAGCACATCATTGTAGCTGATATTCCGGGTATGCAGCGTGTGGCTCCAGGCGTGTTCATGACGGTGCAAATAGCCCAGGAATGTTATGGGAACCCAGCTGTAAACAAAGATAGGATAAAAGATCCAATAGAACCAGGACTTTGGGGCAGCATGGATTTTGATCAGGATAATGGCCGGAATCACATATTGGCCCACCCCAATAACCTGCCAGGCTGCGTAAGGCAGCAGCGCATACAGTACGTTCGTGTAAAAGGGGATAAATTGGTAAATGGTGCTGGCAATGAGGAATACAAAAGAAATGAGCATGAAATAAGGCTGCACCAGATCGATGACGCCGTCCAGGATGACTACATCCCGGCGTTTGAGGCCTTCTTTCAGCAGCTTGGGTATAAAGCGTTCTGCCACATCGAAATGGCCCTGAGCCCAGCGTTTCCGCTGATTCCAGGAGGCTTTGAACGTCTCTACCTTTTCATCATAAACAATAGCGTCATGGCACCAGGTAGTAGGAATCCCTTCTAACAAGCATTGCATCGTGAATTCCATATCTTCCGTCAGGCACGTAGCCCGCCAGCCGTATTTTTTCAGGATATCCGTAGAAATAGCCATCCCCGTTCCGCCAAATACGGAGGACAGGCCAATGTTATATTTTGCCAGATGCCAAACATGGTTTACAATCCAGAAATTCAGGGAGAACACACCGCTGACCCAGGTGTCATTAGGATTTTTAGAATCCAGATACCCTTGGATAAGCCGTTCTCCTTTACAGTACCGGTTGTTCATTTCCTTCAGGAAATCCAGGTGCACCAGGTTATCTGCATCAAAAATGCAGACGGCATCGTATTGCCGTTCCAAGGCAAACAACCGCTCGAACATCCAGGCCAAGGCAAACCCCTTACCCTGCTGCATAGGATCCTCGTTTGTCCGCTCATACACCTGAGCGCCGGCTTCCCGGGCTACCTGAGCCGTTTTATCTGAGCAGTTGTCCGCAATCACAAAGATATCGTACATATTGTCGGGATAGCGGAGCATCCGTAGATTTTGCACCAGCTGTCCTACAACCTTTTCTTCATTATGGGCAGCTACCAGAACCGCAAATGAGGTTTTGGGAGTCAGGATCTTTTTCTCTTTTTTTCGGGGCAGGATGCCAAACAAGGAGATGACAAAATAATAAATCGTAAAGAAAACGATAATGCCTTGTAGGGGAACCATTATTATATCAAAATACGTATTCAAAACTGGTCATGCCTCCCCTCATTGGATTTTTGCCACCTTACCTGTTAATTTTACATAGATGGCGTTTAAGACACCGCACAGAGTGTACGTAAACATAATGACGAAAGGCCAGCCGGATACGTTTGTATAGAGCACCCAGGCGCCTAATACAAAAGAAATCGCTACAGGCACCCGGAATAAAGGATTCCCATGACCCTTGAAATCCGGATAACGGACTTCGCTATACATGAGCATAGCTACTGCCAGAGTGCCAATGGCCACAATAACGGGGCTGATCTGATAACCCGCCAGCACAAAGGTGACGACGACACAGGCTCCGGCAGGTGCCGGCATACCCTGGAAATAGCCATGGATGGCAGACACATTCACATTGAACCGGGCCAGTCTCATGGCCGCACCAAAAGCGAACATTGTGGAGATAATCTGCCCTGCTAAGCCTAATTCATGGAGCGCATAGGTATAAATCAAGAATGAGGGGGCAACCCCGAAGGAACACATGTCGCAGAGAGAGTCCATTTCTACGCCGAAAGGACCACTGACGCCTAAGGCTCTGGCCGCACGGCCGTCACAGGAGTCAGCGACAATAGCCAGAACAATAAACACAGCTGCCCGGGTAAAATTATGATCCATAGCCAGATACATGGACAGGATGCCCAGGACCATGCTGAGCCCGCTGATACTGTTGGGAACCATCCGTTTATAGTTCATTCTGCTTTCTGCCTCCCGATAATGCTGATGCCGCTTCTTACTTTATCGCCTTTACGCACCATAACTTCTACGGAACGGGGCATCACCAGTTCCGTACAGGAGCCAAATTTGATCATTCCATAGGTCTGACCCTGTTTCAACGTATTGCCAAGAGACGTCCAGGACACGATGCGCCGTGCCAGGATTCCTGCAATCTGAATGACCAATACCCTGTTTTTCCCATTGTCCAGCCCAATGGCCATGCGTTCGTTCACCACAGGAGCGGAATTCTTGTAGGCTGGTTCATAGCCGCCGCAGGTATACCGTTGGTAGATGACTACCCCATCCATAGGTGCACGGTTCGTATGTACATCAAACACGGAGAGGAAAATCGTCACTTTGATGGCCGGTTCATTCAGGAATTCCTGGTCGTAAAAGTCTTCCACGCCCATAACCGTTCCATCTGCCGGGGAATACAGGATATTCGGGTCTTCAATGATAGTCCGTTCGGGATTCCGGAAAAAGTAGGCAAAATATATGGCAAGTACTGCCGGCAGAACTGCATAGACAGCCCCGAAGAAATAACCGAGTAAAAAGGTTGCGAGGATAGCCGCCCCAATAAAGGGGTATCCGTCTTTAATAATTGTGTATTTTGTCACAAGTCCACCTCCATACCTATCGGT
>OMUE01000080.1 GCA_900314165.1 uncultured Acidaminococcus sp. | reverse complement strand
CGCAGTTTTCCAGTCCGCCGCCAGATTTCATCGTAGAACTTTGTACAGATTTCTTTTTTTATTTTAATTAATTTTTCTTTTTCATCCGTGGCATCTGATACTTTTTCCTGTGCATCAGCCAGCTGCTCTGCAGCCTCATCAATCTTGTCCTGGATTTCTGCATTCTCCTCGGCCATCGTAAAAACACCTGGAAGGTTATGGAAGTTCTGCATATTTCGATTGATATATTCTTGGTTGAAAACCAATACCTGGTAGTCTGTGGCAGATCTTCCTGGAGCATACTTGATGCCAGTTCCAGATTGGATTGCTTTGGCAATAGTGGATTTTCCCGTGCCGTTGTTTCCGAAAAAGTAGTTGATATAGGTGGGGGTGATGACAGTGCCTGTATTTTTAAAGGTTGCATCATCCACTCTAATTTCTGTTATTTCGCTTGGATATTTTCTGTTCATAGACAGTCACCTTTAAATAGAAGGGTGCGGGAGATATCCCAGTCCAGACTCATTGAAAGCTTCAAAAAGATTCACTTTATGGATAGACCAGGCAGTGCGATTCAAATCCGTAATGGCACAACTCATGTTCAAGTCGAAATAAATAGCATATTTCTGTTCACAAAGTATTTTTTGATGGAATGGTGCAATGGGCTGGAACGCCACTCTAACTTGGTAGCCTTCCATTTTTACTCGTGTTATATATGCGAATATCGCGGTTTGATTAGGATCTGTAATTCCATTGAACCCTGTGTTTTCCATACAGACAATGGCCGGAAAGGTCTTCAGTTCGGCAATCCCTTCTTCTGACAAAGACGAACAACGGGTTAATATTTCTTCCGGAACATACCTTTGACTTAACGCACGGTCTAAGGGAAATGTGGCGTTATTATTTTCAAAGACATCTGTTTCACAGGTAACGAGGAGCTGATAATATTCTTTGCTGAAATTATTGAGTGCAATCATTTGGGCTGCACTATATGGATTCCCTTGGTTAGGTGGACACGTATTATAGATGTTAACGTTGCTGTCCTGAATGTTGTATGTCTTTATGACCTGATTCCCTATATTCGTTTGGACTATCGGCCGCACTTGATGTGGGCCAGGAGCTGTTAAATTCTTCATACATTGTTTCTCCTTAATCATTAAATGTGACAGTGCTGTCCTTTATGTTATATGTCTTTGACACACTGTGGCCGATATTGGTCTGGTGCTCGATAATTGTAGTCCGGCTGCCGCCTTGATTATTTTCCAGAGGCGGCGTTTCTTCTACGACCTTGGCTTCAACTGGTTCAGTTTTGTTTAGATCGATATCAAAGTCTATGATATACCGACAAAGCCTTTCATGCAGACGGGTGAAAGCTTCTCTGTCCTTCATGGCCTGCTGACGAAGTTCTCCTTCTTTTTTCCAGGAATCTTTGTACGTATTTTTTAGGTGGACAAAGCAATCAGAATCATCGTTGAACCAAAGATGAGTTTCCCAGAAGGTGATATACCCATACAATGTATTTAGAATGTCATATTTCAATTTATTCAGTTCCGGATCTTTAAAGTCCGTGTCTTGATCCTTCCATTCATTATACAGGGTATCAAAGGTATTCAGAATTTCGCAAGGCATACGTTCTATACTGAGGTCCGTGTCTTTGGCAAACTTCAATATTTTGTTGAATCCCTTCGCCAGCCGGGGTAAAAGAGTGGTATCACGGTTGGAAAGCGGGGATTCGGGTGAAAGAATATCATTATTTTTATCTGGCTTTTCCGATGAGCATTCATCTGCAGAAGATGTACTCTCGGAATTTCTATGTTCTGCATCTTTTATCGTAATGGCTTTCTGAACTTCCAGATTCACTGACACTTCCATATCGCCGATGGTGCCACCGAGTTTACTGAGTACATCATGTTTGGGTTTCCATGGCGCTTTCGGACCAACTTGGCAATACCAGGTTTCAAAGGTGGACCGCCCGGATTCGCAGTCAGGGCAATTATCGATTACGTAATGCAGTACGCTTAGGAAAAAAGGCAAAAAGTGAATGTTCTTTGCCTCATGCAGTTTTTTTACAGAAATATTTTGTCCAAAGTCTACAGCAATTTCGGCATCATCATTGATTGAAGGGTCTTTTTGCATGATTTCAATCAATGCTTTGCCAAGCCACTTGCACTTTTCAAGACTCAAATACTGTTCTATGAACCTTGCCATCCTTTCAAGGAGGGCAGGGCTTTTTTTATTGTATTCCGAATCGAAGGCTTTCCTAAAAACCTCATCAGTAAAAGGAACATATGAACCTGTGCTGTCCACGCACCTTTTATAGTTAGATACACATTTATTTTTTGTTGTCCCGTCAACATCTTTCCAGTCATTGCCAGCTACAACATTTACAAGTCCTATATATACATCCAAATCAGAAAGACCGTCTGTTCCGCCATGTGCCCTGTCACGGATTTTTCCGCGTGTTTTTCTTGTTTCCAGTAAAAGATTGAACAGGATACCACCGCATAAATGGGGAACGTGGAAGTTGTTTTGTGAGGGCATAACAGTACCTCCTGAAAAAAAGTAAGCTTAAGTATCGTTAGTAACCTTAACCACCCGGACTACGGATTGACAGTAACCTTATCAAGGATAGGATGAAATCAGAAATTGAAGACGGGAGGTGGAAGGAAGTGTGACTACTGGTTTTCTAACATTATACCATGCATGTGTGGAATTTTCTGTGTGGCTGTGAATCTGAATACCGCAAATGCAGAAATATAATCTGCAATCAGTAAGTTCGATTTCATTATGACCGACCAGCAAGCGGGTATTCCAAAAGCTGGACGGATAGTCTGAACATTGATACGGCAGCAGGCAGTCCTGCTTCCATATGAGTGCTCAGGCACCCATGACAAAAAAATCTCTGTTGTCCGAGATGCGCATGAGGACGATGGGATGCATAGACAGTTCTGGATCACCGCAGTGATGCGGTGGGCAGGACTGGAAATGCCCCCACCGTTTGTTCCCGTGCGCCATTTTGGCACTCTGGGACCTGTGGGGACTTTCCCCGCAGGTCTTTTTTGGCATCCTTTCGTCTTCTGGCACGGACGGAAAGGACGCCAAAAGTGAAAATCACAGTCAAATACTACGGATTGGATGAATCCAAAGCGCCGCTGACCACGGCAGTGGAGGTGACGGAGGAAGAATGCCAAATCATGGTCGAGAGAGATTACGAACTGAGAAAACAGGCTGCACCGGAAGGCGAACACGTAACCCGGCGCAGTGCCCAGGAAATCATGAACGAAGACTTCAACAAACCCCTCTACA
>OMUE01000164.1 GCA_900314165.1 uncultured Acidaminococcus sp. | reverse complement strand
GGCATGACGGCTACGAGCCTGATTCCGAAAGCAGCTGCTGCCATGGGTATCTCTTTCCCGGATCTGTGTGAAAAGATTTTGCTGACGGCTCATTAATATGGATAGGCCGAACTGGTCCCGGCCCCGTTCGGGACAAAATAAGACGGAGCCGCCTAAGGCAGCTCCAACAGCAGCTCACGAAGAGTCCGGCCGTGTAACAAAGACGTTCCGGGAAGAGATGCGGGAAGCCAGACTTCGGCAGGAGGCAGCCAGAAGGGCTGAGGAGGAAGCAGCCCGGGCAGGCAGCCAGACTGCAGGCCCTGACAAAAAGAAGGCAGCCACGAAACATAAGGTCCGGCGGACGAAAAAGAAATGGCGATTCAATGGCAAGCGACTGCTGCTCGTGCTGGTCGTCCTGGTTCTTTTGATTGGGTCCTACGTACTGCTGCACAGGCCTTGGTTCGTCTTTGGCCAGATTAAGCTGGACGGCAGCCAGGTCATTACTATGGAAGACGTGGAGAATCTGGGAGATATTCCGGAGCCTTTGAATATTTTCAATGTCAACCGCTCCCATCTGAAACAGGCTCTGGAAGCAGACTATCGGGTAGAAAAGGTGGATATTTCCTTTGGCTTACCCAATATCCTGCACATCCAGGTAACGGACCGGAAACCTGCCCTGTACGTAGCCTGCGAAGACGGACGCTTTGCCAAGCTGGACGGTACGGGCCACGTGATCGATGTGAGCAATGGCATAAAAGATGGTTCTGCTCCGTTTTTTAGCGGCTGGAGCACCCAGAATGTGGACTTGGGGGACGTTGTAGAGGACGAAGAAATCCTGGGCCTTTTGAAATTTTTGGGGAAACTGGATGCCAGCCTTAGCAGCCGTGTCAGTGAAATCTATATTGATGATCAGATGCGCTTGAAACTCTATCTGCAGGACGGTGTACCGATCATTATAGGTACTTACGAAAATGCGGAAGAGAAAATGAAGCAGTTTAAGTCCATCTGCCAGGAATTGGAAGCTAAAAAAATCAAAGCAAAATATATAGATCTGACCTATGAAAAACCTTATATAAAGCTTTAGTAAGAGGAGACATTTTGAAGTATGGCGGTTATGGGGAAAAAAGGAAAATTTTTTACGTTTCTTGTGTGCCTGATCATGGGCCTCATGGTCTCAACCCAGTTCCGCAGTGCCGAATATGCCAGACATACGATTAACCAGCAGCGGGCTGAAGATCTGGCGGAAAAACTAAAAGCAACAGAACAGGAAAATAAGAAGCTGAAGGACCAGGTGGAAAACCTGCAGGCTCAGGCTCCCGGCACGGACAGCAAAGTGCTGGAAGACCTGAAAGTAAAAGCAGGCCTCACTGCCCTCCAGGGACCTGGTGTGCTGGTAAAGGTGGATGACAGCAAGGTCCAGGCCAAACCGGGGGAAAATCCCAACCTGTACATTATCCACGATGATGACCTGCTGCGCCTGTTAAACGAACTGAAGGCTGCCGGTGCGGAAGCCCTGGCTATCAATCAGGAACGGCTGCTGGATATTTCAGAAGTCCGCTGTGCCGGACCTACCGTGTCCGTGAATAATACCCGCTTTACCCCTCCTTATGAGATCAGGGCCATCGGCAATCCTAAGACTCTGGAGAGCGCTCTGCGGCTCCGGGGCGGAGTGGTGGAGACGCTGAAATTCTGGGGCATCCAGGTGGAGGTAAAACCTCAGGACAAAGTGGTTGTTCCGGCTTTCAAAGGCTCCCGTCATTTCGAGTTTGCCAAAGTGGAAGAAGGTGGCGGGAAATGATCTATGCACTGCTAGGTATAGCGGCAGGTGTACTATTGGGCATCTATCTGCCTGTAGTACCGCCCGCCTATAGCAAACTGGTGGCCGTGGCCTTTATGGCCTGCCTGGATGCAGCATTTGGGGGATACCGGTCTGTGTTGGAAGGTCATTTCCGCAGCAGTATCTTCTTAAGCGGATTTTTTGCCAATGCCCTGTTTGCCGTGTTTCTGTGTTATTTCGGCATGCGCCTGGGCATGGACCTGTACTACGTGGCCATGATTGCCTTTGGGCTAAGGATATTTAATAATATCGCGATTATAAGAAGATTGCTGATGAAGGAAAATTAAAAACCTCGGACTGAGCTGACTCAGTCCGAGGTTTTTAATTTAGCGAAGAGCGAAAAGTGAAGAGCGAAGAGGGGTGCGCTGCACTGCCCCCACGCCATCTAACGATGGCCCTCTCCCCCTACGGGGGCGACAGCCCGCTGGGCGGAGCCCATTGCTAGCCCACTATCAAACTAGCCCACTAATCCCTAGTACGCCCTTTTTCCCAGCTTCGGGTGCCTGCAGGGCTTCAGGGTCAGGCGCTTGGCCAGGGCTACAGCTTCTTCCATATGCAGATCCGTTTTATTGCCTTTTTCTTCAAAGATACACATAGGATCAGAACTGCCGATTTCACTGCCAGGCATGTACATATACTGTTCGTTATCCGGATCACCCAGGATGATGCCGGCCTGTAATTCTTCTGCCATAACGACGGACATGGGAAGACCTCCTTGTGGTTTAGTGGGCTAGTTTTTAGTGGGCTAGTGTGCTAGAAATCTACTGGAAGGCCAAGCCGCGCAGTTGCGCTGCTAGCCCACTATCAAACTAGCCGCTAGCACACTTTTCTCCATTTTACCAATATCTTACTTCTCTCGCAACAGTTTCTCCCTACCGGGATTCTTGATATAATATGTAATGGAATAGAAAACCATAATTAACTTTCAAATATAACCTCGTAGGGGTTTTCCAGAGGGGCCGTAGGCCTCGGCGGCAAACCCGCATCCAGGCTATTCTCCGTGATTAGCGGGCGCACCGCCGCTACGCTCTGGGGCGCCCCTACGAGTTAGTGCTAATAGAAAGTTATTTGCAAATTATAATAGTAGCTTAATCAGAAAGAAGGCACCACTATGGATAAAGGCATCGCTAGTGTGGACGTAGGGCGGGCTGCCCTGCGGATGGCGCTTACAGAGAATCGTACGGAAGAAGAGCAGCTGAAACAGCAGCTGCTGGAACGAGGCATCCGGTCAGCCGGTGTGGATTTTGGCGGGGAATTCCTGCCCTCTATCCGGAAGATTGTAGAACGAGCTGTGGTGGCTGCAGAACGGCAGAACATCGTAACGGATACCCATGTGGGAGCAGGGGCTGTAGCTGGTGCTGCCCATGAAGCGTTGGAACAGATCCTGCCCAAAGCCCTGGGCTTTAACGTAGGAGGCAAAATCGGCGTGGCCCGCTGTGGGGAACACCTCTGCGTTGCTGTCTACGTCAGCGTAGGAGTCCTGAATCTGAATGAGCTGTGCGTAGGCTTGGCCCATCGGTCGCTAGCGGGGATTGATTAATTTTATATTTTCCCTTGACAACTTTCCTCAAAATATGCTAATATAACTAAGTCGTCAGTAATGACAACATGGTGGATGTGGTGAAGCGGTTAACACACTGGATTGTGGCTCCAGCAC
>OMUE01000120.1 GCA_900314165.1 uncultured Acidaminococcus sp. | reverse complement strand
GAATCAATTAAGCTTGTCCTGCCGCAGCATAGATATAAAATGTGCGGACTTCAGGTCATCAATCGGCATATTGCTTCTCCTTTCTTCAGGATCATCCCCGCATACGCGGGGTCCACTTACGGAACGAATTATCGTAGCCCAAAAAATAAGGATCATCCCCGCATACGCGGGGTCCACGCAGGAAACGAGGCCGTCACGATGTTCGTGGAAGGATCATCCCCGCATACGCGGGGTCCACCCATGCTGTGCGGATATTGCCTTTACCATCAGAGGATCATCCCCGCATACGCGGGGTCCACTTCATAACGGCTGCGCTCAGAGTCAGAAAGCTGGGATCATCCCCGCATACGCGGGGTCCACCTCCGGCACTCCCAAGACGCAATGACATTATAAGGATCATCCCCGCATACGCGGGGTCCACATCTGCCTTGACGGTGGTGTCGAGCCAATGAAAGGATCATCCCCGCATACGCGGGGTCCACTCATGCCTCCTCGATAAAGGCCCGCCCGGCCTGGGATCATCCCCGCATACGCGGGGTCCACAGAATACGGCTTGCTTTCTGATTAGCACTGATAGGATCATCCCCGCATACGCGGGGTCCACTTCTCCTCGGCGGCGAACGTCTCGAAGGATTTGGGATCATCCCCGCATACGCGGGGTCCACGTTTTTATAGGTCACACCTTTTGATGCACAGTAGGATCATCCCCGCATACGCGGGGTCCACGGACGGTTGTCGTTTCCGCCGGTGCCAGCAGCAGGATCATCCCCGCATACGCGGGGTCCACTCGTAGCTGTTGCCGTGGTAAGCACCGCTATAAGGATCATCCCCGCATACGCGGGGTCCACTTCTTTCAGCCGTTCTGCCGATACTACTACATAGGATCATCCCCGCATACGCGGGGTCCACCGATGTTTGTATTCGTACTGACCAGAGCAAGAGGGATCATCCCCGCATACGCGGGGTCCACTTGCGGCCTTCTGCACGGCCTGTACCGGCTTCAGGATCATCCCCGCATACGCGGGGTCCACCATCAGTCCACCATTAATGCTCGTCATGATTTAGGATCATCCCCGCATACGCGGGGTCCACATCTCCGCCCTAGTCAACGGTGCCCCCGACCAAGGATCATCCCCGCATACGCGGGGTCCACCCGGAGTCGTCGACGGTAAAGCTGCCGGAGCTGGGATCATCCCCGCATACGCGGGGTCCACCAGAAAGCGGCTGGCAGGAAGTGTACAGAGCCAGGATCATCCCCGCATACGCGGGGTCCACTCTTGTCACCTGCCGTGGGAGTAACGCCATTTACAATCATCCCCGCATACGCGGGGTCCACTCTAGTACGGGAGCACTCTTTTTGTCTGGAATTGGATCATCCCCGCATACGCGGGGTCCACTTTGTGTTTGCGTAAAAACGAATTGTTGTTCCAGGATCATCCCCGCATACGCGGGGTCCACGATTTCCTCATACTCCCATGCTTCGCCAGTCCAGGATCATCCCCGCATACGCGGGGTCCACTCGTTTTTACTGAATAAGATTTAACAGGAGGTAGGATCATCCCCGCATACGCGGGGTCCACAGCTGGATGGTTGCCCTTGCTAGGTGGTGAGTAGGATCATCCCCGCATACGCGGGGTCCACTCCAGTTTGGCAGATCGGTCATCATGCCAGGCAGGATCATCCCCGCATACGCGGGGTCCACTGTAAATGGCGTTACTCCCACGGCAGGTGACAAGGATCATCCCCGCATACGCGGGGTCCACACCGCCGCCGCCGCTATCACTCCGCGCAAGTCAGGATCATCCCCGCATACGCGGGGTCCACTTCCCGCATACGTGGACACCGATGGTATGACTGGGATCATCCCCGCATACGCGGGGTCCACATTACTTTTCAGCAGATATATGGTATAATAGAAGGATCATCCCCGCATACGCGGGGTCCACGGCAGCTTGAATTTTCTGGGCAATCCGTTCCAGGGATCATCCCCGCATACGCGGGGTCCACTGGCCACCATCCTGGGCCTGTGTGAGGGGCCCAGGATCATCCCCGCATACGCGGGGTCCACCCACTTGCTGCCCGAAACCTGTTCCGGCTTATGGGATCATCCCCGCATACGCGGGGTCCACGTTATGGTGACGGTGGAATCTTTTGGATTTTCAGGATCATCCCCGCATACGCGGGGTCCACCTTGTCAGGTCTTCGCCGTTCATGGTTTCAATGGGATCATCCCCGCATACGCGGGGTCCACTCAGCCTTTGCTCGGGCTTCCTTGCCTTTCTCGGGATCATCCCCGCATACGCGGGGTCCACTGGTGGACGATGGTGCCAGGGATGATGCGATGGGGATCATCCCCGCATACGCGGGGTCCACACCACATCAATAAGGCCAGCTTGTTGGAGAGCAGGATCATCCCCGCATACGCGGGGTCCACATGCGCTTGACATGCAGGGGGCTACATCTACGAGGATCATCCCCGCATACGCGGGGTCCACGTTTGGGGATGTTTTGGGGATGCTTTGGGTATAGGATCATCCCCGCATACGCGGGGTCCACCGATGCAAGCACCGTGTTGGCCTCGTATTGTTAGGATCATCCCCGCATACGCGGGGTCCACGTATACAAACTTCTCGGGGTCCCCCCCGTAATAGGATCATCCCCGCATACGCGGGGTCCACGTGGCGTTGGTGGCATTGGTGGCTGTATCTGCAGGATCATCCCCGCATACGCGGGGTCCACGTACGGGCGGAACAAGTTCACCTTTAAGCTGGAGGATCATCCCCGCATACGCGGGGTCCACCTGGAACGAAGTAACCAACACGGATGTAATGTAGGATCATCCCCGCATACGCGGGGTCCACTGCGGGTTAAATCTGGGGAAATTATTTCCCAAAGGATCATCCCCGCATACGCGGGGTCCACGGCAACGGTGTAGGTGTATGTGATGGATACGGAGGATCATCCCCGCATACGCGGGGTCCACTCAGGCCGCTCGTCTTGACGGTGCCTGTAACGGGGATCATCCCCGCATACGCGGGGTCCACACCCAGAGAGGGCCGTGCCATGGCTTTAGTTCAGGATCATCCCCGCATACGCGGGGTCCACTGTACGACGCGCAAACGGCTGCTGACACGTCCAGGATCATCCCCGCATACGCGGGGTCCACAACTGTTTTTGCAAGCGAAACGAAAATTGATAAGGATCATCCCCGCATACGCGGGGTCCACGCGCCCTGGGGCTGAATAAAACCCCGGTAATGAGGATCATCCCCGCATACGCGGGGTCCACTTTATCCAGTGTGGAAATTATTGGCCTGGACAAGGATCATCCCCGCATACGCGGGGTCCACAAGTTTGTATACGCACGCAGTTATCACAGAATGGGATCATCCCCGCATACGCGGGGTCCACTAGACGCCCACGGACGGAGCCGACTCCGGGCCAGGATCATCCCCGCATACGCGGGGTCCACAACGACGCCCCCGTCAGCGTCTGGAGCAACATAGGATCATCCCCGCATACGCGGGGTCCACAACGACGCCCCCGTCAAGGTCTGGAGCAACATAGGATCATCCCCGCATACGCGGGGTCCACACTGAGCACTACACCACCGGGCCCTACGACCCAGGATCATCCCCGCATACGCGGGGTCCACTCCAAAACACCCTTGCATAGGTTATCTGCGTCAGGATCATCCCCGCATACGCGGGGTCCACAGGAAATGACGCTGGAATTATTTCCGGTTATCGGGATCATCCCCGCATACGCGGGGTCCACTGAGGGGCATGAGGTATGGTTACTTCCTGCAAAGGATCATCCCCGCATACGCGGGGTCCACGTCCTGATGGGAGCAATACCACAAAACGTCATAGGATCATCCCCGCATACGCGGGGTCCACGCCAAAACACAGTCATGATATAGACCGTGGCAAGGATCATCCCCGCATACGCGGGGTCCACCCCCGGCCCTGGACTCTTACCTGGAGGGCCGGGGGATCATCCCCGCATACGCGGGGTCCACCTGAAAAGCTATGATACAATCGTAGCCATTGAAGGATCATCCCCGCATACGCGGGGTCCACTTCGGCATCACCGGCTACGGCTCCATTGCCCAGGGATCATCCCCGCATACGCGGGGTCCACTAAAGCGTCCAATTCCAGCCGTAAACACCAGAAGGATCATCCCCGCATACGCGGGGTCCACAGAGGAAGTTGAAGCAATTATGTGGCCGGAGGAGGATCATCCCCGCATACGCGGGGTCCACCCCGCCAAAAATCCATTTACCGTAATAACCTAAGGATCATCCCCGCATACGCGGGGTCCACACCGGGCGGCTGTACCTGTTTGCCCGAAACGCGGGATCATCCCCGCATACGCGGGGTCCACCGAGGGGCTTTATTTTCCCTCTTCTTGATTGCAGGATCATCCCCGCATACGCGGGGTCCACTAAGGGCCATTGAAGTGGCCACGGGGGGTCATAGGATCATCCCCGCATACGCGGGGTCCACCCTGGCTCCATCTCGTTTCCATTCTCCCAGCCAGGATCATCCCCGCATACGCGGGGTCCACTCAAGTATCATGGACTGCAAAAAGTGTCCCGCAGGATCATCCCCGCATACGCGGGGTCCACTTCGTTGGCAGAAGCCTTTCCTTTTGCCATCAAGGATCATCCCCGCATACGCGGGGTCCACAAGGAGGCACGGAGATGGATGATGTGAACGCAAGGATCATCCCCGCATACGCGGGGTCCACTAGTTCGTCATAATCCAGTCCTCCTTTGCCAAAAGGATCATCCCCGCATACGCGGGGTCCACATCAGGTCACGATGGCCAACAACCGTGTCGGCGGGATCATCCCCGCATACGCGGGGTCCACTTCTGGCGGAAATCACTTAAATTAGCTTTAAAAGGATCATCCCCGCATACGCGGGGTCCACTTTTAAGGCACGGTTTTTAGGTATGATCACCATGGATCATCCCCGCATACGCGGGGTCCACGAGAGCGCATGGGGCTATTTAGAGGGCGGACTGGGATCATCCCCGCATACGCGGGGTCCACTTTTGTATTTCCCCAGGGATGTAGAAGTAAGAAGGATCATCCCCGCATACGCGGGGTCCACAGCATGTGTGTGCTGTGAACAAGAAGGCGAGTAGGATCATCCCCGCATACGCGGGGTCCACTCATCATGTTTTGCATATTGCCAAACATCTGCAGGATCATCCCCGCATACGCGGGGTCCACTGGCTGCATACGTACAAATCCTGGGCCAGCTTGGGATCATCCCCGCATACGCGGGGTCCACCTTCTGGCGTCAGACGACGCCCCGCGAACAGGGGGATCATCCCCGCATACGCGGGGTCCACTTCAGGTTCAACGGGGATTTCCTCATACTCCCAGGATCATCCCCGCATACGCGGGGTCCACTCTGCGTCATTAGACCTTTTCCCAATGGGTCGAAGGATCATCCCCGCATACGCGGGGTCCACATCGTCCAGGAGGAATAATCCGCCCAGAGCATAGGATCATCCCCGCATACGCGGGGTCCACTCGAATTGACAAGCGGGGACTCTTTGCCGTAGGGGATCATCCCCGCATACGCGGGGTCCACTCCTACGCCCGTAAATATGCTCTTGGCGGGTTAGGATCATCCCCGCATACGCGGGGTCCACGGATGGATGTTATCCTGGTAGCACTTAGCCACAGGATCATCCCCGCATACGCGGGGTCCACATCGTGGCTGAATCGCCACGAATGATTGATATGGGATCATCCCCGCATACGCGGGGTCCACGGAAGCATTACCTATACTGTAAAGGAATGGTAAGGATCATCCCCGCATACGCGGGGTCCACCCTATAGCGCCATTGCACAGATGCAAGATGATAGGATCATCCCCGCATACGCGGGGTCCACTTCTTTCCCATTTAATCAGCGTATCCTTGCTGAGGATCATCCCCGCATACGCGGGGTCCACGGGATGTTTTTCGTCAGTCTAAACACTCCGTCGGGATCATCCCCGCATACGCGGGGTCCACAGCACCCGGAAATCCGGGATGCAAACGACAACAGGATCATCCCCGCATACGCGGGGTCCACTTCCAGCTTGGTTACCTTGTACAAGGCCAGAGAGGATCATCCCCGCATACGCGGGGTCCACTTTCTTTCTGGCTTCTTTTGCCCCTATACTGGAGGATCATCCCCGCATACGCGGGGTCCACCCTCATACTCCCATTCTTCGCCATTCCATTTGAGGATCATCCCCGCATACGCGGGGTCCACGCCAGCTTGTTGTCAAGAACTATGCTGTTCCAGGGATCATCCCCGCATACGCGGGGTCCACCTTAATCGGCTACGTCGTGGCCTACGTTACAGGGGATCATCCCCGCATACGCGGGGTCCACGTGATAGCGGCGGCGGCGGTAAGGAGTGACGCAGGATCATCCCCGCATACGCGGGGTCCACTTACCCAAAACAAAAGCACGACTAACAATATCAGGATCATCCCCGCATACGCGGGGTCCACCGGGATCACACTGATCACTCTGGATGAAGCCTAGGATCATCCCCGCATACGCGGGGTCCACACTAAAAAAAGCCCCCAAAAATGCCA
>OMUE01000028.1 GCA_900314165.1 uncultured Acidaminococcus sp. | reverse complement strand
GGTCTTGTGCTCCGTGTCGCTGCCTGCAGGCACAGGGTAATAGGCCACGGCTTCCTTGGTCTTGTCGAAAGCCGGCTGCAGGGGAATCGTGAAATCGATCTTCCCGGTCTTGGGGAAGCTGCTGAGGTATTCTTTATCCAGATACTCCAGGTAGCTGACGATGTCCATATCCCCATACAGATAGATATAGGCATTTTCCGGGCTGTAGTGGCTCTTGTGGAAGGCCACGAAGGCTTCCTGGGTCAGGTCCGGAATGTTTTCCGGAAACCCGCCGGATTCAAAACGGTAAGGAGAATCCGGGAACAGGGCCTGGTTCACTTCGTGTTCTTCGATAGCGTCCGGAGAGGAGTACACGCCCTTCATTTCGTTGTACACCACGCCATTGTACACCAAGGGGTTGCCGGGTTCGTCGGCTTTCAGCTCGTAATGCCAGCCTTCCTGCTTCAGAGTAAAGGGGTTCTCCCCAATGAGCGGATAGAATACGGCGTCCAGATACACGTCCATCAGGTTCTTGAAGTCCTTGTCGTTCCGGCTGGCCACCGGGTACACAGTCCTGTCGGAATAGGTGATGGCGTTCAGGAAGGTGTTCAGGGAGCCCTTCACCAGTTCTACGAAGGGTTCCTTCAGCCGGTATTTGCGGCTGCCGCACAGCACGGAGTGTTCCGTAATATGGGCCTTGCCGGTTTCGTCTTCAGAGGGAGTCCTAAAACCGATGGTGAAGACCTTGTTATCGTCTTTGCATTTCAGGTACAGCAGTTTTGCGCCACTGAAGTCGTGGGTCATCTCATAAGCCACCGAGTCAATATCCGGCAGCGGTGTAATTTTCGTCACCGTAAAGCCATGGCAGATTGTTCCTTCTTGTAATTCCATGAAATCCCTCCTGTATAGAAACTTGCGGGCGCACCGCCGCTACGCTCTGGGGCGCCCCTACGTGTTAGTGCAATAGGAAAGTTATTTGCGATTTATCCTACAGTAGCAAAAAGGGGAGCTGCCAAACATTGCAGCTCCCCTTTGGCATTGTATTGTTGACCGTTTACAGCTTATTTGAAATATTGAACCCCTGCCAGGAAGATTGGCTGCAGCTTGTTGCCGGGGATGTTCTTCATGAGGCCATCCTCGTACCGTTCGCTGTGACCCATCTTGCCCAGGACACGGCCATCCGGGCTCGTAATACTTTCAATGGCGTACAGGGAACCATTGGGGTTGTAGGGGCTTTCCATGGTAGGATCCCCTGCCAGGTTCACGTACTGGGTGCCTACCTGGCCGTTCTTGAACAGCTCTTTAATGGTAGCTTCCGGTGCTACGAAGCGGCCTTCGCCGTGGGATACGGCAATGGTATGGATGTCGCCCGGTTCGCACAGGCTCAGCCACGGAGACTTGTTGGAGACCACCTTCGTCTCTACCATACGGGAAATATGGCGGCCGATGGTGTTGAAGGTCAGGGTCGGAGATTCCGGCGTCAGAGGACGGATATCACCATAAGGTACCAGACCCAGTTTGATCAGGGCCTGGAAGCCGTTGCAGATACCCAAAGCCAGGCCGTCCCGTTCGTTCAGCAGATCCAGGATGGCTTCCTTCAAGGCAGGATGACGGAACATGGTGGCGATAAACTTGCCGGACCCTTCCGGTTCGTCGCTGGCGGAGAAGCCGCCGGGGATGGCCAGAATCTGGGCTTGTTTCAGCCGTTTTACCATTTCGTCCACGGATTCCTTTACGTATTCCGGTTTCATGTTCCGGACTACAAAGATATCTGCTTCGGCGCCGGCAGCCTCAAAGGCCCGTGCTGTATCGTATTCGCAGTTCTGGCCCGGGAATACGGCAATGAACACGCGAGGTTTCGCTACATTATACGGAGCGCACAGAGGCAGGTCGTTGTTGTAGTATGGCATCTTCACGATGTCTTTGCCGGAATCCTTCACGATGGACGGGAAGACGGATTCCAGGGTGCCCGTGTAAGCTGCCTTGATGTCGGCCAGGGAAATGGCCGTATCGTTGACGTTGATTTCGCCTTTGTTCGTCAGGGTACCCAGTACCAGGAAATCGCTGCCTTCGAAGACCTTGTCTGCATCAGCACCGGGTGCCAGTTCCACCAGGAACCCACCGGGCTGCAGCGTGAACAGGCATTCTTCGTGCAGGAACGGTTTCACAAAGTCGAAGCCAAGGCCGTTGCCCAGGCACATGGTGGAGATACCGGCAGCCACGCCGCCTTCCTTCACTACGCCGGCGCTGAGGATGCGCTTGCCCAGGATGCCTTTATGGACGTTGGCCAGCAGAGTCTTCAGGGCTGCAAAGTCCACCACTTCGTGTTCGTCGCAAGGTACGGGCACGAACACCACCGTGTTACCGGCTTGTTTGAAGTCGTTGGAGATAGTATCCCGGCCGTCCATGACACCTACGGCAAAGCAGATCAGGGACGGAGGCACTTCTTTATCCATAAACGTACCGCTCATGGAGTCCTTGCCGCCGATAGCCGGCAGTTCCAGAGCGCAGCAGGCCTGGTAAGCACCCATCAGGGCACTGAAAGGCAGGCCCCAGGTATGAGGAGTATGCAGCTTCGGGAAATATTCCTGCATGGACAGGCGCAGCTTGGAAGCATCGGCGCCGATAGCCGCAGCCCGGCACACTGCTTCCACCACGGCGTACATAGCGCCATGGTACGGGCTCCAGCAGGCCACGTAAGGGTTAAAGCCGCTGGTCATGACGCTGGTAGCGTCCGTATGGCCATCCAGCACCGGCAGACGGGCTGCCATGCCTTCCGTAGGCGTCAGCTGGGTGCGGCCGCCATACGGCATGAGCACGCTGCCCCGGCCGATGGAGCCGTCGAACCGTTCGCCCAGGCCTTCTTCACTGCAGACATTCAGTCTGTCCAGGTTCTTCAGCCAGGCGTCTTTGATATCTTTCGCATCGGCAATGGCTTCCGGAGCGTTGTTGAACGGAGAGGATTCCGTTACACCATCCACCACCACGTCTGCATTTTGGGAAATACCGTTGGTATCCAGGAATGCCCGGGACAGGTCTACAATCTTTTCACCGCACCAGTACATGACCAGACGGGGATCTTCGGCCACTTCAGCTACCACCGTAGCTTCCAGGTTTTCTTTATCCGCAGCGGCCAGGAACGTATCCAGATCCTTGGCGGCAATGCACACAGCCATCCGTTCCTGGGATTCGGAAATCGCCAGTTCCGTGCCGTCCAGGCCTTCATACTTCTTGGGCACCTTGTCCAGGTTGATGACCAGGCCGGGAGCCAGTTCGCCGATAGCTACGGATACGCCGCCGGCACCAAAGTCGTTGCACCGTTTGATGAGGCGGGTTACGTTCTTATCCCGGAACAGGCGTTGGATCTTCCGTTCGTTAGGAGCATTCCCTTTCTGGACTTCTGCGCCGCATTCGCTCAGGGACTTGGTGGTATGTTCCTTGGAAGCGCCCGTTGCGCCGCCCATGCCGTCACGGCCCGTACGGCCGCCCAGCAGGACGATCAGGTCGCCGGCAGCAGGTCTCTCGCGGACTACTGCATCCCGGGGAGCTGCGCCGATGACGCCGCCCACTTCCATGCGTTTTGCTACGAAACGAGGATGGTAATATTCTTCTACGCTGCCCGTAGCCAGACCGATCTGGTTGCCGTAGGAGCTGTAGCCCGCAGCGGCGCCCAGGGTGATCTTTCTCTGAGGCAGTTTGCCCTTCAGGGTCTTTTCATACGGCGTACGAGGATCTGCGGCACCGGTCACCCGCATAGCCTGGTACACGTAGCTGCGGCCGCTCAGGGGGTCGCGGATAGCGCCGCCCAGGCAGGTAGCTGCGCCGCCGAAGGGTTCGATTTCCGTCGGATGGTTATGGGTTTCGTTCTTGAACATAACCAGCCAGTCTTCCTTCTTGCCATCGATGGTAATGGGCACCACGATGCTGCAGGCGTTGATTTCTTCGGAAGCGTCCAGATCAGGAATCTTGCCTTCCTTCTTCAGCTTCTTCGTAGCCAGGCAGGCCATATCCATCAGGGTGATGGGCCGTTTCGTATCGGCACCGTACACGAAGTCACGGTCTTTCTTATATAATTCGAAGGCTTTGGCCACAGGTTCCGTGTACACGCCGTCCGTGATTTCCACGTTGTTCAGCTTCGTTTCGAAGGTGGTATGGCGGCAGTGGTCGGACCAGTAGGTATCCAGCACTTTGATTTCCGTAATGGAGGGATCCCGGTCTTCCTTCTTGAAGTATTCCTGGATGAAGGCCAGATCGTCGATGCTCATGGCCAGTTCCTGTTTGTTCAGGAAATCCACCAAGCCTTCATGGGACAATTCTCTGAAGCCCGTCAGGATGGCTACCGGTTTCGGTGCTTCCCAGGTCATATCCAGGGTTTCCGGTTTGGCGATTTCTGCTTCCTGAGCTTCCACCGGGTTGATGACGTAATGTTTGATTTTCTCTACATCAGCGTCCGTCAGCTCCCCTTCCAGCACATAGACCTTGGCAGCAGCAATTACAGGACGCTGGCCCTGGGTAATAGCCTGGATGCACTGTGCGGCGAAATCTTCCCGCTGGTCGTATTGGCCGGGCAGCAGTTCCACGGCAAAGCTGTGGGTGCCTGCAGGGATTTCCACGGTTTCTTCGTACACATTGTCCACAGGTGCTTCGCTAAGCACCAGAGTCTTGGCGCTCTGATATTCTGCGTCACTGAGGCCGGCCAGATCATAGCGATTCAGGATCCGCACCCCGGTCAGCTGGGTCAGGCCCAAGGTCTGCTGCAGGTCAGCACACATATTGGACGCTTCTACCCCATAGGCTTTCTTTTTTTCCACATAAATTCTTCTGATGTTTTCGCTCATGACAGCCTCCCTCAAAAATACTCATTAATAAAATTATTCTCTTTCGGGAACAATTTTTCAAGTACTTCCTTAGATTTCGTATCGGCAACGAAGATCATCCCTGCTTTTAGCAGGTCATCCACAGAATAAGCTCCGAAAAACAGCTGGGTGAACGCGGCTTCGTCCATGAGGACTGTGGCATCGTCCACTGTGTTCAGCAGCTCCAGCCCCTGATCCGTAAAGCGCAGCTTCACCAGCATGGTGTTCAGGGCGATCTGCTCGTCCTTCAGTCCCAGCACCAGTTCCTTGCCCACCAGCTCCGGCCCATAGGGCAGTGCCTTCAGGCAGGCCGCCGCATTCAGCACACGGCCCATCATAAAGGGCTTTTCCTGAGGAGCCAGGCCCTGGTCTTTCAGGCGGAGATACGTTACATCGTCCTCCGGTGCCAGATAGTCCAAGGTGGTAAAGGTACCGGCCAGGCCTTTGAAATACTGGAACAGGCGGATCTGGGACGGTGCGTCCACGCAGAGCATTTCCTGTACAAAAATCGTCGTACCATCTTTATTATACAACGCATAGGCCCTGGGTGCACCGTCTTCTTCCAGAATCACGGCCTGAAAATTTTCCTGTTCTGCCGTAACGAGGGTGTTATTCCACACCCGATCATCCCGCAGGGCATATCCGTGATACCGTTCCATGGCCTTGGCATAAATAGCCGCCAGCTGGTCTTTGTAAGCGCCGGGGTTCCCCCGCTTTACCGTAAAGCCCTGCAAGGTATGGCCTGCAAAATCCAGCTGGGCCAGGGGCAGCTTGTACTGCTTTCGCAGGTATGTATAGCTGAACCCGTAAGGCTGGTAGATGCCCGCAAAGATGGGCATGAGGATCACGAAGGGCACCTTCATAGCCCGTAGCATGGTGAACGTGGTCTCCATGAGCTGGCCCATGACGTGGCTGCCCCGGTCTACAGGGTCCGTGGCTACGCCTACGATATAGGGCACCTTCCAGGCCCTGCCCCGCAGCTGCAGCACGTAGGGATTCAGATGCAGCATGGTAGCCAGCCGGCCGTCCTGAAAACCTCCCAGGATCCGGTTCTGCTTCAGGCAGTAGTCCTTAAAATACCATTGGTGGAAGGGCGTATCCTTTTTTTCAAAACATTCATCCCACAGATCCGCTGCCTGGGGCAGTGTCTCTTCATTGATCAGGCGAAAATCCATGGCAGCCTCCTGTTACCGGACGATGGTATTGTATTTCCGCAGCATAAATTCCGGATGGTAGGATTCCTTGGCTTTCCGGAGTCCTTCAATGCCCATATCTTCTTCCCGGTTTACATAGATCACATCCTGGCATTCCCGGGACACGAATTCCTTGTTGATAGCCGTAAACAGGCCGCGAATATCCGGATCTGCCTTTTCCACATGGACGATCATGGTTTCCTTGCTGGCCCGTTCCCCAAAGGTAAAGGCCTTGACCTGTCCGTCCAGGCGGATGAGCCCGCCCCGGATTCTCAGGGCTTCCAGGTTGTTGAGCCCTTCCTGGATGGCGCTGTATTCACGGATAATGGTGGGGTCCGTTTCTTCCCGGTTAATGATCCACTGTTTGCCAAATTCGATGCACTCGTCCTTATTTTCCGGCGTAATCTTTTCATAGACAAAGTCCGGATGATCTTTAATAAAGGCGTTATAGTGGTTCTTTTTGCCGTGAAGCTTGCGGCCGGCCAGGGTGGCCAGCTTTTCCTGTAGGTACACATAGTCC